>NZ_JBNCLB010000002.1:329754-849776 GCF_049841815.1 Micromonospora sp. DT233
CCGTGTAGATGTACTTCACGCCGTCGACGCTGGTCACGGCCAGGGCGTTGTTGCTGACGCCGGAGATGCCGGTCCAGAGGTTGCGCCACCCGGTGTCGCTGGACGCCTCGTACACCCGGCCGTCGTTGACGGTGTAGAGGAGCTTGTTGCCGTCGACGACCATCGACGCGGTGGCCGAGCCGGTGATGGAGTTGACCGGCAGCGACCGCCAGCCGTTGTCGCTGCCGGACTCGTACACCTGGCGGTTGGTGTTGGTCTGCCCGCAGTTCTGGCTGGTCATGTTCCGCGCCGGCGAGGTGGGGCCGGAGATGTAGAGCGGGCCGGTGTTCGGGCTGCCGTCGGAGGTGATGCCGGAGGGCACCCCGTTGAAGTACGACTCGGTCTTGACCCCGTCGCGTACCTGCTCGAAGTGCAGGTGCGGGCCGGTGGAGTTGCCGGTGCTGCCGACCCGGCCGAGTTGCTGGCCCGTCGAAACCCCCTGCCCGGCGGCGACCATCGGCGCCTCGATCATGTGCAGGTAGAGCGTCCGCCAACCGCCGCCGTGATCGATGATCACGTACCAGCCGCCGCCGCTGCCCCAGCCCGCGAACGTGACGGTCCCGGCGTAGGAGGCGAGGACCGGCCGGCCGTTGCTGGCCCCGCCGGTGAAGGTCAGGTCGATGTCGTAGTCGTCGTGGCCGTAGTAGGTGGCCATTCGCCAGGTCTCGCCGCACGGCACCGGCATCTGGAAGTTGGGCCGGGGGCCGGCGGCGTGGGCCGGCGTGGCCACGACGGCGGTGCCGCCGACGGCCGCGAGCACCGCGGCACCGGCGGTGGCGAGCGCCAGGCAGGCCGACGTGAGGACCCGGGCAAACAGACCCGTCATCGAGGACTTCCCTCCGAATAGGACACAAGATCGAGGAAGGTCGATCATACCGATCGACCTTCGAATGGAAGGCCCCATCCGGTACGCGTCGACCAGCCCCGCCCCGCCCGCGACGGCAACCCGCCGTCAGCCCCGCCGCCGGTCGCCCTCCCCCGGGGTACGCCAGACGAAGACCTCCGTGTCCGGCACCGGCTCCGAGAACCGGCCCCCGTCGGACGCCTCGCCCAGCAGGCGTCGCAACCGGCTGTCGAACTCCGCGAGCCGCCGACCGAACAGGTGGGGTGCGGAGTCCGATCGGGAGTACACCCACGCCACCACGTCGTCGACGCTGCGCTCCAGCACCCGGCAGGCCGGCACCCGCAGCCGCTCGGGGCCGAGAAAGCCCGCCCGCGTCAACACGGCTGCCTCGCCGCCGGGGGTCCCGTTGACCAGCACCCCCTGACCGGCCCGCCGCAAGGGGCCCAACTGGTGCCGCACCAGCTCCCGAATCCGCTCCACGGGCGGCGGCGGGTGCGCGAGCGGGCCGGTCGACGGCGGCTCCTTGACGTCGCTGACGTGCACGAACGCCCCGCCCGGAACGAGCATTCGGTGGATCGTCCCGGCCACCCGCTCCTGGTCCATCCAGTGGAAGGACTGTGCGAAGACCGCCACCCGGAAGACGCCCAGCCCGGCGGGCAACTCCTCGGCCCGCGCCCGCACCCACCGGACGTTGGCCACGCCGGCCCGCTCGCTGCGGCGACGGGCCTCGGCCAGCATCCCCTCGTCCGGGTCGACGCCCACCGCCTCGGCGAACAGCGGCGCGAGGGGCAGCGTGACCACGCCGGGCCCGCAACCGACGTCGAGCAGGCGTCCGGTCCCGTCGAGACCCAACGCGGCCGCGAGCGCGTCGGCGAGGCCGGCGGCATAGGGCAGCCGCCCCCGCTCGTAGTACGGGGCGCTCCCCGCGAAGAGGGTCTCGTCCCACTCCCACCCGTCCGGCACGCCCGCCGCCTCCCTCGCTCCCGCCCTCGACCCGGACCCGGCAACTTCACCGAAGATGCTGGGTCGCGGCACCCGCCAGCGAGCATCTTCACCGAAGTTTCCCGGATCTTCATGGCTTTTTGGCGAGCCGGAAAGTAACGTCTCGATGTATCGCTCCGATACATCGGGCCGACGGTCGAACACTGAGGGAGTGGCGATGAGACGGGTCGACTACGACCGGGAGCAGTACCAGAACTATCGGCGCGGTCGCGCGCTCAACGAGCAGCAGCTGGGGGCGTGGATGAGCGCCTTCGCCGCCGCGCTGCCCGAGCGACGCCCGCTGGTCGGGCTGGACGTCGGCTCCGGGACCGGCCGGTTCACCCCGGCGCTGGCGCGGGCGTTCGGGCCGGTCACCGGCATCGAGCCGGCGGAGCGCATGCGCGAGGTGGCCCAGGCCCAGGCGCAGCATCCCGACGTGCGCTACCTGGCCGGCTCCGCCGAGGAGCTGCCCGTGCCGTCCGACAGCGCCGACTACGCGCTGATGTTCCTGGCCTGGCACCACGTCCAGGACAAGCCCCGCGCCGCCCGGGAGCTGACCAGGGTGATCCGGCCGGGCGGGCGGCTGCTGTTGCGCGGCAACTTCAGCGACCACCATCCCGAGCCGTGGTGGCTGGACCACTTCCCCCGCGGCCTCGAGGCGGACCTGGCCCAGTTCCAGCCGCTGCACGAGGTCATCGCGATGTTCACGGCGCTCGGTTGGCGGGTCGCCTCGTTCGGCACGGTCACCCACCCCTCCGACGGCACCCGCGCCGACGTGCTGGAACGCCTCCGGCTGCGTACTCTCTCGTTCTTCGCCCAGCTCAGCCACGACGAGGCGGAGGCGGGCCTGCGCAACATCGAGCGGATCGTCGCCGCCGATCCCGGCGCGCCCGCGCCCGCGCTGGCCGAGCCGCTGCTCACCCTCGAACGCCGCTAGCGCGAAGATCGACCCGCCGACGCGCGCCTCTGGGCTGGTCTGATGCCGCCGCCACCCGTGGTCCATCTCCTCGTCGGCCTGCCCGGCTCCGGCAAGTCGACCTATGCCCGCGCCCTCGAACGCGAGGGGGTGCTGCGGCTCTCCGTCGACGAGCAGTTGATCGCGCGCCACGGCCGGCTCGGCAAGGACTACCCGGAAGGGCGGCACCTGGAGCTGCTGGGGCCGGTGGTGGAGGCGGTCCGGGGGCAGCTCGTGGCGGCGGTGAGCAGCGGCCGTTCGATCGTCCTCGACCACGGGCTCGGGCAACGCCGCGAACGCGAGGAGTACAAGCAGCTCGTCACCGACCTCGGCGCGACCTGGCGGCTGGTGCACTTCCAGGTCGGTCGGGACGAGCTGCTCCGGCGGCTCGCCCTGCGCAACGCGGACGCGGCGCACGGCGTGATCGACCCGGAGCTCCTGGACTGGATCGCCAGGACGTCGGAGGACCCGCACGGCGAGGGCGAGGAGGTCGTGCGACCCGGCGATTCCGAGGGTCGCGTACGACTGCCTGCCCCGTCAGAAAAGTGAGTTGAGCGGAACCCAGCTCCGCTTGGTGGGCAAGGAGATCATGCTGCATATGAAGGACGAGAATCTGGTGGGGCTCTGGGACAACGCCCCGTATGCTACGGGGCGATGGAGTCGAGTTGGCTCTGCCTGCGCGGTGACGGCACCGGGTGGACCGGTTGGGCCAACGCCGCCCGCGGCGCCTCGGTGAGCCAGGTCACCTGGGGCTGCCCCCAGGAGGGTGCCCTTGAGCTGCGGTACACGTGGACGGCGTCGGGCACCGGCGTCCCCGGCGCGCCGCCCACCCTCGTCGACATCGACGAGGAGGGCCCGGACGACCTGCTGGTCCGCGCACGTTTCATCGTCAGCGTCGACACACCACCCCTGGACGACGCTCCGGTCACCATGCTTGCCGCCGGAACGCCTGCGGCCCGCTCGGGTCGAGGGAGAGCGCCAATACAAGGATTTGCGCATGGGCCAAAAATCCGCTCTGGACAATGACACTGCTGACGTCAGCAAGGCAATGCCAAGCAGCGAAGCGGCCACCTCCAACACGGAGGACGTCGCGCGTCGCTCCGCCGTCGCCGAGGAACAGGAGTTTCTCGACCTGGCCACGGCCCGGCGCGACCGGCTCGTCGACCACCTACGGGCCGAGCTCTCGTCAGGCGCCCTGGACGCGTTGGAACGGGCGCGGATGCGCATGCTCCGCCAGCAGTACGAGGAGCTACGGCGCGCACAGGACGGGCTGGTCTTCGGCCGCCTCGACGGTCTTGACGGCACCGTGCGGCACGTCGGCCGGGTCGGTCTGCGCAGCGACGACGGGGAGGGCGAGCCGCTGCTGCTGGACTGGCGCGCTCCCGCAGCCCGGCCGTTCTACACCGCGACGGCTCTCGACCCGCAGGGTCAGGCACGGCGCCGGCACATCCGTACGACGGGATCGGCCGTCGTCGGCGTGGACGACGAGCCGCTCGACGGGGCCGTGACCACGGAACTCGTCGGTGAAGGCGCCCTGCTGGCCGCCCTGGACCAGCGGCGCACCGGTCACATGTCGACGGCGATCTCCACGCTGCAACGCGAGCAGGACGACATCATCCGGGCGGAGGCGGCCGGCCCGCTGATCGTGCAGGGCGGCCCCGGGACCGGCAAGACCGTGGTGGCCCTGCACCGCGTCGCCTACCTGCTGTTCGCCCACGCGACGATCGCCGACCAGGCGGTCCTGGTCCTCGGCCCGTCCCCGCGGTTCCTCCAGTACATCGCCCAGGTGCTGCCCGCGCTCGGTGAGACCGCCGTCGTCTCGGCGACCTGCGACACCCTGCTGCCCGACATCCGCGTGGGCCGCGACGAGAGCCGGCTGCTCGCCGAGATCAAGGGCCGCGCCCTCTGGCAACCCGCGCTCGAAAGCTACGTCACGTCGCTGTTCCCCCGGCCCCGCGAGCTGAGGCTGCGCTGGGAGGGCGAGTTCTACGTCATCGCGGCCGCGGCGGTGGCGCAGGCGCTCGCCTCGGTGCGGGGCCGCCCGTACCATCGCGCCCGCCAGGCGTTCGCCGAGCAGCTGCACCACCTCCTCGCCGAAGCCGTGGTCGAGCAGCGCGAGACGCTGATGAACGAGATGGAGGAGGGCTTCGAGGACATCCTCGCCCGCGTCGACCGGAGCATGCAGCATGACCACCGCCCCGCCGGTGGGCCCACCGGCAGTGACGTCGACGGATCGCTCTCCGAGGAGGAGGTGGAGGACCTTCGTCGTCGCATCGCGGAGAACGCGACGATCGCCCGGTTCGTCGAGGCATGGTGGCCCACCCTCGAGGCCGAAGCCCTGCTGCGTGATCTCCTGACCGACCGCGCCCGGCTGGCCCGCTTCGCTCCCCGGTTGTCCACCGCGGAGACCGCCGCCGTCTCGGCCGAGCCCGCGCCGTGGGCATCGAGCGACATTCCCCTGCTCGACGCCCTCGCCGACCTGCTGGGCGAGGGCGAAGCCCCGCAACCACAGGGCGAGTTCGTCGCCGACCACGCTCGTCGCCAGCGCGGCTGGGTGTACGGCCACGTCGTCGTCGACGAGGCGCAGGAGCTCTCCGAGATGCAGTGGCAGATGGTCCTGCGGCGCTGTCCCACCCGTTCCGTCACCGCGGTCGGCGACATCGACCAGGCGGAGGCAGCACACCGGCACACCAGCTGGGCGCAGGCGGTGCAGGCGGCTTTCGGAGAACGCTGGACCGCCGCGGAGCTGACGATCTGTTACCGGACGCCGCGTGAGGTCATGGAGCTCACCGAGCCCGTGCTGCGAAAGGCCGGCAGCCACAACGCGCCGCCCCGGGCGGTACGCTCCGCCGGCATCGCCCCCTGGGTGCTCACGACCACGCCTGCGGAGCTTGCCGACGCCGCCACCCAGGCGGTGCGACGGCTCCGGCAACGGTGGCACGGCGGCACGGTCGGCGTCGTCGCCCCCGCCGACCGCGTCGCCGCGCTCCGGGCGGTGCTGAGCGAGGTGCCGGTGCTCACCGCAGCCCAGTGCAAGGGACTGGAATGGGACGCCACGCTACTCGTCGACCCCCAGGGGATCGCCGCCGAGCCACGCGGCTGGAACGGCCTCTACGTCGCGCTCACCCGCTGCACCCAGGAGCTCGGGCAACTGGTCGTCGCGTAGCAGTCGCCAGGTCGTGGCCCCCTTGTCTCCGGCCGGGTGGCCCAGGGCGATCCACCCGGCCGGCGGGCCGGCCCGTTCGGCGGACCCAGGGTCAGGCGAAGCGGCGGCGGTAGATGCGGGTGGCCAGGGGGGCGAAGACCAGCAGGACCGCCGCCCACCAGAGCACCGCCTGCCAGCCGGCGTCGCCGACGGGCCGGCCGAGCAGCAGCGCGCGGACCGTGTCGACGACCAGGGTCACCGGCTGGTGTTCGACGAACTGGCGCAGGCCGTTGGTCAGCGTCTCCGGCGGGACGAAGGCGCTGCTCGCGTACGGGGTGAACATCAGGATCAGGCCGAGGCCGCTGGCGCCGTCGACGGACTTGGCGATCAGGCCGAGCACGGCCGCGACCCAGGCCAGCGAGAAGGCGAAGAGCAGGAGCAGGCCCAGCGCGCCGACCCAGCCGAGGAACGAGCCGTCGGGGCGGAATCCGACGGCGAAGCCGAGACCGACCATGATGACCAGGGCGATGGCGGCGCGGAACACCGCCGCCACGATGTGCCCGGTGATCACCGCCGAGTCCGTCATGGCGATGGCGCGGTAGCGGTCGACCACGCCCTCCTGCATGTCGGACTGCACGGCGAGCGTGGTGGAGACCGAGATCATCGTTACGCTGATGACCAGGATGCCCGGAAGCAGGTAGTTGATGTAGGTGGTGTTCCCGGCGTCGATCGCGCCACCGAACATGAAGCAGAACAGCAGCAGCATCGACGCCGGCAGCATGATCGCGGTGAAGAGCTGGTCGGGGCTGCGCGTGAGGTGGTGGACGTGGCGGCCGATCAGGACCATGTTGTCGCTGATCGCCCAGTACAGCTTGGAACGCTTCTCCGGCAGGACGACGCCGTCGCCGGTCAGGGTCTCGGTGGTCACAGTGCGGCTCCCACCTGGGAGTCGGCGCGGGCGGGCGCGGGCTCGGCCGGAATGCCGTCGCGCCCGGTGAGGGCGAAGAAGACGTCGTCCAGGGTGGGCCTGGTCAGCGACAGCGACCTGAGTGCCAGGCCGTGCCGTTCCAGCTCGTCGAGGACCCGCTTGACGTGCGACGGGGCCTCGACGACCAGGCTGATCGTGCGGGTCTCCGGGTCGGTCCGGCGGCCCTCGCCGGTGATCAGCTCGCCGGCCCGCCGGAACGCCTCGTCGGTGGCCAGGACGACCTCGACGCGCTCCTTGCCGACGGCCTGCTTGAGCTCCTCGGCGGTGCCCTGCGCGATGATCCGGCCGCCGTGCAGCACGGCGATCTCGTCGGCGAGCTGGTCGGCCTCTTCGAGGTACTGCGTGGTGAGCAGGATCGTGATGCCGGAGCCGAGCAGCTCGCGGATCACGTCCCACATCACCTGGCGGCTGCGCGGGTCGAGGCCGGTGGTGGGCTCGTCGAGGAAGAGCACCGCCGGGGTGACGATGAGGCCGGCGGCCAGGTCGAGGCGGCGCTTCATGCCCCCCGAGTACGTCTTGACGGGCCGGTCGCCCGCGTCGAGCAGCCCGAACTGTTCCAGCAGTTGCTCTGCGCGCCTGGCGGCGTTGGGCTTGCTGAGCTTCTGCAGCCGGCCCACCATGACCAGGTTCTCCCGACCGGTGTGCATCCAGTCGAGGGCGACGAACTGACCGACCAGGCCGATCGAGCTGCGCACGCCGTTGCGCTCGCGCACGGTGTCGAAGCCGTTGACGGTGGCGGTGCCGCTGGTGGGGCGGGTCAGGGTGCTGAGCGCCCTGACCACGGTGGTCTTGCCGGCACCGTTCGGGCCGAGCAGGGCCAGCATCGTACCCTTGCGCACGTTGAGCTCGACGCCCTTGAGCACCTCGACGTCGCCGTACCTTTTTCGGAGGTCTTTGAGCTGAATCGCGTATGGAGTTTCCATTGCTCCCCCCAGCTGTGCCACGGGCAAGTTTATGCCATAAATGGTTTCGTTTATGCTATACACAGATAACGGCGGCGGTCAACGCGGAAGGGTGCCGGCATGGCGCAGGACGGCAGGACCGGCGAGGTCCCACGCACGTACGAGTTCCTCTGGCGCGACACCGGGCAGCCCGGCCGGGCACCCGGGCCCAAGCCGGGGCTGACCGTCTCCAGGATCGTCGAGGCGGCCGTCGCGATCGCCGACGAGGAGGGCCTCGACGCGGTCTCCATGCAGCAGATCGGCAAGCGGTTGGGCGTCACCGCGATGTCGCTCTACCGATACGTGCCCAGCAAGAACCACCTGGTCGCGGCGATGGTCGACGCCGCCTCCGGCGCACCTCCGGAGCTGGCCGCGCTGCCCGGTGACTGGCGCACCCGGGTCGAGACGTGGGTCAAGGCGCTGTGGGCCCGTTACCAGGCCCATCCGTGGATGGTGCGGGCCAAGGTCGGCTACCCGATCGGCCCCAACCAGCTGGCCTGGTTCGAGGGCCTGCTGTCGGCCATCTCCCGCATCGGCCTGCGGTACGAGGAGATGGTCTCGCTCGCGCTGTTCCTCAGCGGCGCCGCTCAGGGCCTGGCCCGGATCTCGATCGACCGGGCACCGGCCGACGAGGCCGACGACGACCCGGTCACCTTCGGCACCGCCCTGGCCGCGGTCGTCGACCCGGCGCGTTTCCCGACCCTGGCCGCGCTGCTGGCGGCCGGCACCTTCGGTCCGCCGCCCGGTGCGGCCACCGGCGACGGCACCGACGAAGCCGGCGCCGACGACGCGAGCATCGAACCCAACCTGGAGTTCGGGCTGCGGCAACTACTGGCCGGCATCGAGGTCCACGTCACGATGACCGATCGAAGGAGTCGGGGGCAGGAAGCGGCAGCGGAATGACGACGGCTGACCATTAGCGGTCGGCGTGGCCGGCCCGGCTCGGGCGCAGACGGTCGACGAGGCGGGCAACCCATCGTCGGACGACCGGCCGATGGGCTAAGCTGCTTCCTCGACACGGGCGTCAATTACCTGGTGATACACCACTTTCTGATCCGCAAGGGTGGCTTCCGGTGAGTCTTGACTTTGCCAACCCCTATTGCCTCGTCCATTCCGAGGGCAGAGTCAACTACGCTCGCGGCGAGATCGTGCGGTCCTGGTCGCTCGCCGAGGTGCCTCGCCCGGCCGCCCACCCGGTGCTGACCATGGTGCCCTACGCGCAACTGCGCGAGCGCGGCTACGTCTGCCACGACGACAACGAGCCCCTCATCTCGTTGGTGCCCGGCGAGTTCCGTGAGGTCGAGCTGGCGTCGTTCGCCGATGTGCGCGCCGACGTCCGGGTGGTCTCCGAGGCCGTGCACACCCCGGGGGACGAGGAGTTCGCCGCCCGGATCGAGCGGGTGATCAAGGAGGAGATCCAGCGCGGCGAGGGCTCCAACTTCCTCATCTCGCGGCGCTGCGACGTCACCATCGGTGACTTCGGGCCCGAGGTCGCGCACACGATCTTCGCCCGGTTGGCCCGCAACGAGATCGGGGCGTACCTCACCTTCTGCTTCTTCGACGGGGAGCGCTACTTCATCGGGTCCTCGCCCGAGCGACACCTCACCTACCGCCGTGGCACGGTCACGATGAACCCGATCTGCGGCACGCTGCCCCGGGTGGCGCTGCAGAAACGGGCCGACCTCATCGAGTTCCTCACCGACCGCAAGGAGGTGAACGAGCTCTTCCAGGTGGTCGACGAGGAGCTCAAGATGATGTCGCGGATCTGCGGCGAGGGCGGCGTCGTGCGCGGGCCGTACCTGAAGGAGATGAGCGCGCTCGTCCACACCGAGTACGTGCTCGAGGGCACCGCCACCATGAGCCCGCTCGACGCGTTCCGGGAGTCGATGTTCGCCGCGACCATGGTCGGCAGTCCACTGGAGAACGCCGCCCGGGTCATCCACCGCCACGAGTCCGAGTCCCGCGGCTACTACTCGTCGGCCCTGATGATCCGCGGCCTCGACGACGACGGCCAGGAGTGGCTGGACAGCGCCATCACGATCCGGACGATGGCGGTGGACACCGAGGGCCACGCCGTGATCCGCAGCGGCGCCAGCGTCGTGCGCGACTCCGTGCCGGCGAAGGAGTGCCGTGAGGTGCGCACCAAGGCCGAGGGTCTGTTGCAGGCGATCACCACCGCCGAACCGCCCGGCCCCTTCCTCCACCGATTCGTGGACGACAAGGTCATGGAGGTGCTCACCGGCCGCAACCGTTACCTGTCGCGCTTCTGGATCAACCGCCAGGTCGACGACCGGTACGCCGCGCCCGCCCTCATCGGCCGCTCGGTGCTGATCGTCGACAACGAGGACCAGTTCACCGAGATGCTCAAGCACATCCTCGAGCACCTCGGGCTCAAGGTCACCATGCGCGACTACCGGGAGTCCGGCATCGGCCTGACCGGTTACGACCTGGTGCTGGTCGGGCCCGGCCCCGGCGACCCGAACGACCTGGGCGACCCGAAGATCGCCCAACTGCACCGCATCGTGGGCGAGCTGCTGGAGGCCGGCACGCCGTTCCTCGCCGTCTGCCTCGGTCACCAGATCCTCTGCCGCCTGCTCGGCATGACCGTGCACCCGGTGGACCCGCCGCTACAGGGTGTGCAGGAGACCGTCGACCTCTTCGGCCGGGCCGAGCCCGTCGGTTTCTACAACACCTTCTTCGCCGACGCCCCGGCGCAGGCCCCGGAGGGCGTGACCATCGCCGTCGAGCCCGACGGCCGGGTCGTGGCGCTGCGCTCCGAAGGCTTCACCAGTTTCCAGTTCCATGTCGAGTCCGTCCTCACCACCAACTGCATCACCATCCTGCGGGAGGCGCTGTTGTGGCTGCTGCCCTGACCCTGCCGCTGTCGGCGGGACAGGCGCGCTGCGGGCGAAAAGACGCGGTCGCGCCCACGATTTGACTAAGAATAGCGAGGCTAAAGATTAAGGCCATGACCAGCGATAACGCCGGCCATGGCCTTGATTTGGGTGGAGCTGAGGGGATTTGAACCCCTGACCCCCTCGATGCGAACGAGGTGCGCTACCAGTCTGCGCCACAGCCCCTCCACCGGCGAACCGGCTTTGGTCCCACCCGGCTTTCACCGGGCGGGCCGGGAACAAGACTAACAGCACACCCGTCCGCCGAGCGAATCCGCCCCACCCCCCGACAGATCTTGGCAGGAACCGGCCCTCCGAGGGGCCGGAATCTTCCAAGATCTCCCCGGACGCCGCGCGCGTCAGGCCGAGTGGGAGGTGCGGCCCGACTGGTACGGGCGGCCGCGCAGCCCTCCCGCCCTCCGGTACGACACCGAGCCGCCGCTGGCCGCCGGCGGAAGGTCGGCGGGGCGGTCCAGCCCCATCGCCGTGCGGCGTACCGCCTCGCGCTGGGCCGCCAGGCGGCGCTGCGCCTCCCGGCGGGCGGCCGACCGGCGGGCCTGCTCGCGGCGCACCTCGGCCTGGCGGGCGGCGAGCCAGGCCGCCTCCCGGGCCTCGCCGCGCCGCCGCCGGCGCTCGGCCAGCGCCCGCTTGCGCAGGTGCACCACGTACGTCAGCAGCAGCGCGGCGGTGACCGAGAAGCTGATCCAGAAGCCGGGGCCGACGACCATCACGCCGATCAGTTCGACGAAGTTGAGCAGCAGCAGGGCGGCCAGCACCCGGCGGCGGCGGTAGATCGCCGGAGTGTGCTGGCGGCGGGGAGCGGCCCGCCGACGGGACTTTCCGGCCGACGGCACCGCGCGCAGCCGACGCCGCCGACGCGACGACGCGGAGGACCCCGAGGCGGCGGTCGAGGCGGAGCCAGCGACCGGGGCAACGAGACCGCCCGTGTCGGCATCTTCACTGAGGGTTACCACAAGTGCCCGGGGCGGGTTGGTCGGGCGGCGGCCGGGGACAGTGCGACGCCGCCGGCGGCGCTGGAGCACCCGCGCCGTCGACTGCGCCCGCTCCGCCACCAGCCGCTCGGTGGCGTCGTACCGGCGGACCAGCGCCGGCGCGAGGGCGAGCAGGCCAGCGGCGGCGAGGACGGCGAGGAGCACCGAGGTCGGCACCCTCTCACCCCTCCCGTCACCGAGTTCGAGGCAACCACCGCGCCACCGCAGGATCTTCGACGAACCCAGGTCAGGGCGGTCGATCCTGCGGGCGGGCAGCGCTTGCCGCAGCTTGCAGTTACTTGAGGTTACGGGCCGTCGACCCGCTAGATAGTGCGCCGCGCCGATCGGGCGGGGGTGGGGCGGTTCACCTGGCAATCGCCCGCAGCCGGTGCCAGCGGGCCAACAGGCCGCCCTCCGCGGCGACTTCCTCGCTGGTCATGGCGTATCCGATGTGGTCGCGCCAGGCACCGTCGATGTGCATGTAACGCACGTGGTACGACTCCTCGCGGAAGCCCAGCTTCTCCACCACCCGCCGGGACGGCTTGTTCTCCGGGCGGATGTTCACCTCGATGCGGTGCAGCCCGCCCGGCCCGAAGGCGTGGTCCACGGCCAGCGCCAACGCGGTGGGGATGACCCCCTGCCCGGCGACCCGGTGGTCCACCCAGTACCCCGCGTACGCCGAGCAGAACGCCCGCCGCACGACGCTGCCGATGTTGAGGTGCCCGACCAGCCGCTCCCGCCCGTGCTCGCGCAGGCAGACCGCGAACGGCATCCCCTCGCCCGTACGCGCCGAGCGGCGCTGGTCCCGGTGCACCCAGCGGAACGCGGCCGGCGAGTTCATCTCGTGCCAGTCCCCCGGCAGCGCCGACTCCCAGGGCGCCAGCCAGGCCTGGTTGGCGCGGCGCACCTCCGCCCAGGCCGTCGCGTCCGAGCGCCGGTACGGCCGCAGCAACACCGGCCCGTCCACCAGCACCGTCGGCCAGCCCGGCGCCCGCCCCGCCCGCAGCATGCTCACCGAACCAACCTTCCGCTCACGACTGCGGGGCTCGCAAGCTCACTCCTCGCGCTCGCACCGACCAACCTTCCGCTCACGACTGCGGAACCCGCAAGCTCGATTGCCGCGCTCACCGGCGGCGGTCCAGCAGGAGCACGTCCACCGTGGAGCCGGCGGCGGCCGTGGTGACCCGCTCGCCGAGCACCATCAGCCCGTTCGCGTCGGCCAGGCCGGAGAGGGTGAACGGCCCGCCCGACAGCGGCTGGACCGTGTATCCCCCGCCGCGCCGCTCGGCGACGTGCGCGGGCCGGAACTCGCGCAGCCCGCCGGGGGAGGTGATGGTCTCCAGCAGGTGCGCGCGGACGCTCGGCCGGAACACCGGCTCGGCCCCGGCCAACAGGTTGATGGCGGGCCGGGCCAGCACCTCGAAGCCGATCAGCGCCGCGCCGGGCTCACCGGGAAGACAGACCACCGGCACCTCCTCGGCGCCGACCGTACCGAACCCCAGCGCCGTGCCCGGATAGAGGGCCACCTCGGTGAAGGTCACCGGGCCGGGCCGGCCGCCCTCCCGGCGGGACAGGATCCGGCGCACCATGTCCCCCGGCCCGGTGCCGGTGCCGCCGGTGGTGATGATCAGATCCGCCCGCAGCGTCTGGTCCTCCAGCAGTCCGCGCAGCCCCTCCGGGTCGTCGTCGCAGATTCCCACCCGGTACGCCAGCGCGCCGACCTCGGCGGCGGCGGCGGTCAACGCGTGCGAGTTGGCGTCGACCACCTGGCCGGGCTGGCTGGCCCGGCCCACGTCGACCAGCTCGTCGCCGGTGGCCACGACGACCACCCGGGGGCAGGGCCGCACCACCACGTGCCCGATGCCGGTGGCGGCGAAGACCGCGACCAGGGCCGGGGAGACGTACGTGCCGGCGCGGGCGAGCACGGTGCCGGCCGGCAGCTCCTCGCCGGCGCGGCGCACCCCGTACCCCCGCTTGGGGGTGCGGAAGATCTCCACGGCGGCCATGCCCTGGTCGGTCCACTCCTCCGGCACCACCACGTCGGCGGTGATCGGCAGCGGCGCCCCGGCCGCGACGGCGAAGCAGGAGCCCGGGGTGAGCCGGACCGGGCGCCAGCTCGCCGCGCCGAGGTCACCGACCACGTTGAGCCGCACGGGGCGCAGGCTGGGCGGGCCGGGCTGGCCGGCGTGGTAGCCGGCGGACCGGCTCGCCCCGGAGAGGTCGTCCCAGCGGGCCGCGTACCCGTCCACGGCCGCCTGGTCGAAGGCCGGGAAGGGGTGCGGCGCGACGACGTCCTCGGCGAGGACGTTGCCGTGCGCCTGGGTGAGGTCGAGGTCGAGCGGGGGCAGCGCGCGTAACCTGCGCAGCACGCTGCCCAGGTAGTCGGCGAGCGGCATCAACTCGTTCGCGGCCGCCTCGGCGTCGGCCGTCGCGGTCATGTACTAGGACCGCCCGACGCTGCACGCACCCCGTCGAGGATCGCCGCGGTGACCGTCTCGTCGCCGTGGTTGACGAACTCGCCGAGCCAGGCGCGGAACTCCGCGCCGAGGTCCTCCCGCTCGGCGGCGATCTGCACCACGGTCTGCAGGTAGCCCAGCGGCATGCCGGTGTCGTAGCGGGTGCCCCGGTAGACGATCGCGTGCACCGGGACGCCCTCGGTGCGCAGCAGCTCCATCGCGTCGGTGAGCTGGATCTCCCCGCCGCTGCCCGGCTTCGTGCGCCGGATCGCGTCGAAGATCCGTCCCGGCAGGACGTACCGGCCGAGGACGGCGAGGTTGCTCGGCGCGTCCTGCGGCTTCGGCTTCTCCACCATGCCGGTGACCTTCACGACCTCGCCGATGTCGGTGAGCTCCGGCTCGGCCGGTTCGACCGAGGCGATGCCGTACCGCGTGGTCTCGGCCGGGTCGATCTCGAAGAAGGCCAGCACGACGCCGCCGGTGCGGGCCTGCAACTCCAGCATCGCCGGCAGCAGCGGCTCGGAGGGCTTGACGAACTCGTCGCCGAGCAGCACCGCGAAGGGCTGGTCGCCGACGTGCGACTCGGCGTACCCGACGGCGTGGCCGAGGCCGAGCTGCTCGGGCTGGCGGCAGGTGTAGATCTCGGCCAGCTCGCTGGGGCGACGCACCGCGGCCAGCCGCGCGTCGTCGCCCTTGGCTTCCAGCCGGGCCTCCAGGTCGGGCCGGCGATCGAAGTGGTCCACCATCGATGTCTTTCCCCGACCGGTGATCAACAACACGTCCCCGATGCCGGCCTGGGCCGCTTCCTCGACGATGTACTGCAGGACCGGCCGGTCGACGACCGGCAGCAACTCCTTGGGCACCGCCTTGGTGGCCGGCAGGAACCGGGTTGCCAGGCCGGCGGCCGGGATGACGGCCTTGACGGCTCGGGAACGGCCGGCCGAGGCGGCCGCTGAGGGGTTCACTGAGTGCTCCGACATGTCGCGAGACTATCGGCCACGGCCGTGCCGCGACGGGTGAGGACCGGAAGACGCGCCGCCGGGGCCGGGCCGCCCGGCCGGCGGGTCGGGGCGACGGCCGTCGGGGTCGGCCGGGCCGGCCGCCGGATGGGCGGCAGCCGCGACGTTCCCCTGGTCGGTCGCCGTGCCGGCCCGGGGCAGGCCGTCGGCGGGACTGACCGCCCCCACCGGCACGGCGATCTCCTCCACCGGGGGCCACGGCCGGGCCTCGGCCAGCCGCCAGGTGTCCCGGCCGGCCCCCTTCGCCGCGTAGAGGGCGTCGTCGGCGGCGTCGAGCACGTCCGGGCCGGTGGTCGCGTGGTCCGGGTACACAGCGATGCCCACCGAGACGGTCATCCGCACGACCGCCCCGCCGGGGGAGTCCAGCACGACGGGGGTGTCCCGGACCGCCGCGCCGAGCCGCTCGGCCACAATGGTCGCCCCCCGCGCGTCGGTCTCCGGCAGCAGCACCACGAACTCCTCCCCGCCCTGGCGGAAGGCCAGGTCCACCTCGCGGATCTCGCCCCGCACCCGGCGGGCGAACTCGACCAGCACCGCGTCCCCGGCGGCGTGCCCCCAGGTGTCGTTGACCACCTTGAAACGGTCCAGGTCCAGGGCGAGGACGCTCAGCATCCGGCCGAACCGGCTGGCCCGCTCCACCTCCCGGCGGATCGACTCACGCAGGTAGCGGTAGTTCCACAGCCCCGTCAGCGGGTCGGTCAACGACAGCCGCTGGGCCTCCTCGTGCACCCGGACGTTCTCCACCGCCACCGCCGCGCGACCGGCGAAGGTGCGCAGGGTCAGCAGGTCGTCGTCGTCGAACTCGTCCCCGCCGAGCCGGTCGTAGAGGACCAGCACCCCGAGCGCCGCCGCCGGCTCCGGCCCGCCCCGGGTCGGCTCCGCGCCGGCCCGGTAGGGCGGGTCGGCCGGGCCGCCGGGGGTGGCGAAGGGCACCGCGACGTACGTCTCGCAGCGCGGCTGGCCGGTCGGCTCCGCCGCCGGGTCGGCGCGGCCCCGACGCGGCTCCCCGGTGGCCGCCACCGCGCCGATCACGCCGTAGCCCACCGGCACCCGCAGCTCCCCCGCGTCGACCGGGTCGGGGCGGGCCCCGTCGGCGGGCCACCGCCCGTCCAACCCCTGCGCGCACTGCCCCACCAGCACCCCGTCGTCGACCAGCAGCACCGCCCCGGCCCGCGCGCCGGTGGCGGCGATCGCGCTGTCCAGGATGACCCGCAGGATGCGTTGCAGGTCGTGGGTGCTGGCCAGGGTGTCGCCGAGCACCACGAGGTGCCCGCGCAACTGGTCCCGGCTGCTGGTGAGCGCCTGCACGTAGGCGGCGGTCTCCCGCATCATCCGGTTGAACGCCTCGGCCAGCCGGCCCAGCTCGTCGCGGCTGCGCACCGGCACCCGGGCGTCGAGGTCGCCGTGGGCCACCCGGTCCACCGCGCCGGCCAGCTCCACCAGCGGCCGGGTGGTCACCCGGGCCAGCCGCCAGGCCGCCGCCACCGCCAGCAGCCCCGCCAGCGCCACCGCGCCGACCAGCGCCCCGTCCGTGCCGGGAGGGCGTTCGCCGCGCACCGAGAGCACCAGCGGCAGCGGCTGCCCCGGCGACGGGCCCAGCCGGCGCACGTACCGGCCGTCGGAGGTCTCGGTGATCCGATCGCCGGTGGCGCTGCGCGCGGCGGCCAGCACCGCGTCGCGTACCGCCGGGGCCTCGGTGGTCTGCGCGACGCGGCCGGGGGTGTCGTCGAGGAGGGTGACCGCGACGCCGGTGACCGCCGCCAGCCGGCTCACGAAGCCCGGGTCGAGCGGCTGGGCGGCGGCGACCGCGCCCAGGTCGACGCCGGCGGGGTCGCGCAGCCCGACCCGCGCGGTGAGCGCCTGGACCCCCCCGGCGGCGGGGAGCGGCCCCGAGCAGTCCCGCCAGGGCCCGGCCGGGGCGCCGGGGGTGGTGTAGAGCACGCCGCCGGCCACGTCGGTGACCAGCACCGCGGCGGCCAGGCCCCGGCTGACCACCTGCCCGGCCGCGCCCGCCCGGCCGGCCGGGTCGGCGACCAGGGCGACGGCGTCGGCCGCCGCGCGTAGCTGCTGGCAGAGGGCGTCGACCGAGGTACGGACCGCGCTGGCGGCCAGCCCGAGCCGTTCCGCCGAGCGGGCCCGGTCGACGGCCGCCATGGTCGAACCGACGAAGAGCGCGCCGAGCAGGACCGGCCCGAGCGCCACCGTCAGGAAGGCCGCCGTCAACCGTCCGCGTAGCGTCAACGCTCCCCCCGGAGTTCCGCGCCCAATGTCAGCGATGCTGACACAGTGCGACCGTGTGGCAAACGTTGCGTCAGGAGTGTTGCGTGTCCGATTTTTCTGATGGAGCGGAAGTGACCCACGAGGCGAAGCGGATCGCCCGGGTGGAGGTGCTCGCCCGACGCCGCGCGCTGCCGGCCGCGACCCGGGCGCAGGCGGCGGCGCGGGTCCGCACGGCGCTGGTCGAGCTGGTACGCCGGCTGCGCCCGGCCACCATGACCGCGTACGTGCCGGTCGGCTCGGAGCCGGGCGGCCCGGAGCTGCCGGAGGCGCTGCGCGCCGCGCTGCCCCCGGGTGCGGTGCTGCTGCTACCGGTGCTCTGCGCCGACCTCGACCTGGACTGGGCGGTGTACACCGGCACCGACGCCCTGGTGGCTGCCGGGCGAGGGCTGCGGGAGCCGACCGGCCCCCGGCTCGGCCGGGCGGCGGTCGCCGCCGCGTCGCTGGTGGTGGTGCCGGCCCTGGCGGTGGATCGGCGCGGGCGGCGGCTGGGCCGCGGCGGCGGCTCGTACGACCGGGCGCTGGCCCGGGTCGGCGACCGGGCCCTCACGGTGGCCCTGCTGCACGACGGCGAGCTGCGCGACCGGCTGCCGGTGCAGCCGCACGACCGGGCGGTCCGCGCGGTGGTCGACCCCCGGGGCGGGCTGCGTACGCTGACGGGCGACCCCGGGGCCGTGGCGACGCTTCCGCTGGACGAATCCGGGTCCGATGACGCACCATTGGCACTCGAATGAGTCGAGTGCCAATCGGCCGTGCCAGATCCGGAGGAGAACGTGCCCACCTACCAGTACGCCTGCACCGCGTGCGGTCACCAGCTCGAGGCGGTGCAGTCCTTCTCCGACGACCCGCTGACCGAGTGCCCGACGTGTGCGGGGCGGCTGCGCAAGGTCTTCAACTCCGTCGGCGTCGTCTTCAAGGGCTCCGGCTTCTATCGCACCGACTCCCGGGCCGGGGCCGACGCGGCCAAGAGCGGGGCCGGCAAGCCGGCCAAGTCCGACTCGTCCTCCGGCGGCGACTCCGGCTCGTCGAGCACCTCCGGGGGCTCGACCGGCGCGTCCGGCGGTTCCACGGGCTCGTCGTCGTCCGGCTCGTCTTCGTCCGGGTCCTCGTCCTCCGGGTCGTCTTCGTCCGGCTCGTCGTCGTCCTCCGGCGGCTCGGCCAAGACGTCGACCGCCAGCGGCTCCTGACCCCGCCGCCCCGACCGGCCCCGTCGCCTTAGCAGATCGTCGCGCCGCGCGGGGGTTTTCCACAGCCCGCCCGGTTGTCCACAGGCCCCGCCCCGAGCCGGGCGGGGTCGCCCCCTGCCGGCCTAGCCTGCTGCTGCGGCGTCACCTCGGCGTCGGTCAGGCGGGGCCCCGCGCGTGCCGGGGCCGGGCGGGAGCGCTTTCGATGGCGAGCACCGGCGCGGGCAACGAATCGCTGCGGCCGGTGCGCCGGCCCCGGCTGCCGGGGCGGTCGACACTGCTGCGCGTCACGCTGGTGGCCGCCCTGCTCGGGCTCGCCGCGGCGGTGCTGCGCACCCCGGCCGGCTGCCCGCCCCCGCCGGTCGCCTCCGGCGGCCCCGGCCCGGCCACGTCGCCGCCCGCTCAGGGCCCAGGTGCCGGTCCCGGTTCGCCGCCGACCCCGCTGTCGCTGCCCGACGGGGCGGTCGGCGTGCCCATCCGGCTGGCCGAGCCGGCCGCGCTCGCCGTGGTCCGCCCCGGCGACCGGGTGGACCTGCTGGCCGTGCCGGCGGGCGGCCGGGCCGCCGAGGCCGACCTGTTGGCGTCCCGGGCACTGGTGCTCGACGTGCTTGGGGCCGGCGCGACGGACGGCGCCTCGGCGCTCTACCTGGCGCTCCTGCCCGGTCAGGCGCAACGCGCCGTCGGCCAGCCGGAGGGCAGCCGCTTCGCCATCGTGGTCCGCGGCTGACGACCCGCGACGGCCGGCGGGCTCAGCCGACGGCCTGCGGGCTCAGCCCCAGTGCGGCGGGCGCTCGGCCAGCAGCCAGTCGTCGTTGCCGGCGGCCCGCTCGCCCCAGCCCCGATCGGTGTCGTCGGCCGTCTGCTCGGGCAGCACCACGAAGTCGTCACTCAGGTCGACGGTGCGGTCGTCGTCGTGCGCCCGCGCCCCGGGGTCGATGCTCACGAGCGGCAAGGATACCCGCTCGCGGGCCCGCGTCCGGGCAGCCGGACGCTGGCCGGGTTGGTAGCGTCGGACGGCGTGACCACGCCCAGCGCCGACCGCCCCGAGGACGACTACTGGCGTCGGCCGCCGGAACCCCCCGCCGGCAACGGCGGCGGCAGCAGCGGCAACGGCGGCAACGGCGGCAACAATCGCAGCGGCGCGGGCGGGCCGGCGGCGGCCCCGGCCGGGCCCGCCGCGCCGACCGGTTACGCCGGGCCGCCGCCCACCACGCCCCCGCCGCCCGGCTGGCGTCCCCCGGTGCACCTGCAGATGACGCCGCCCCGTCAGCTTCCGCCGCAGGACATGGCCGGGGTGGACGCGGAGGAGCAGCGCGCCCAGTGGGTCACCTGGGGCATCGGCGGGGGTGCCGCCGTGGTGCTGGTGGTCCTGTTCTGCCTGCTCTGCTCGCGGGCGCTCTTCTGAGCCGCCCGCCGTTCAGAGCACCCCGGTCCAGACCGCCTCGGCGCCGCTGTCCCCGGTCAGGTACACGTAGACCAGCGAGGCCGCCCCCAGCCCGAGCACGAGCACGGTCAGCAGCACCGACACCCAGGACGGCAGGCGGGTGACCCGTTCGTCGTCCCGGGTCGCCAGCAGCAGGAGGATGGCCGCCACGGCGAGGCCGACGGTGAGCCAGAGCAGCACGTCGCCGTACTCGGAGTGCTCCTGGACCTGCTGGAGCACCTCCGGGCCGTAGCCCTTCTCGCGCAGCGCCTGCTCCAGGTCCTCGCCCGACTGCGTCGCCACGAAGGTGACGATCGGGGTCGCCACGGCGAGCGCGGCGACGGCCCAGCCGAGCCGGGGCCGCCACCTGGGCAGCAGCCCGTACGCGGCGGCCAGCACGGCCAGCAGCGGAACGAACACCACCGCGGCGTGAATCACCAGGACATGGCCTGGCAGCCCGTTGATCTCCCTGAACACCGACACCTCCGGCAGTGGACGCGGTCCGCCGCGGCCAGGGTACGACGAGCTGGCCCCACGGCAGTGCTGACGATCGGGTACACGCACCCGCTCCGGTCCCGGTTCAGCCCTCCGACGGGCGGCGGGGGCGGCCCGCAGCGGCTAATTCTCCGGGTCGCGCCCCGGGCGTGGCACCCTTGGTCGGGTGGACTCAGATGACCTCGGCCTCTTCGGTCCGGGTTCGGTCACGTGGAAGGTGCACGAGGAGCCGATCCTGATCGTCGCCGGCCTGCGTTCGCTCTACCTCCAGGCGCTGCACCCCCGGGCCATGGCCGGGGTGGCGCAGAACAGCGACTACCGCTCCGACGCGTGGGGGCGGCTGGTCCGCACCTCCACGTACGTCAACACCACCATCTACGGCACCACCGCCGAGGCCGAGGCCGCCGGCGCCCGGGTACGCCGGATCCACGACCGGCTGCGGGCCACCGACCCGGCCACCGGGCAGCGGTTCCGGGTCGACGAGCCGGAGCTGCTGCGCTGGGTGCACGTGGCCGAGGTGGAGTCGTTCCTGAGCACCGCCCGCCGGGCCGGCCTGCGGCTGACCGACGCGGAGGTGGACCGCTACTACGCCGAGCAGCGCCGGTCGGCGGCCCTGGTCGGGCTGGACCCGGCCGACGTGCCGGGCAGCGCGGCGGAGGTGGCGCAGTACTACCGGCAGGTCCGGCCGGAGCTGCGGATCACCCGCGAGGCGGCGGAGACCGCCGTCTTCCTGACCGCGCCGCCGGTGCCCTGGAAGCTCAGCCTCCCGGTCCGGCTCGGGCTCAACCTCGGGCCGGCCCGAGCGGCGTACTTCGGCGTCGCCGGCACCGCGTTCGCGCTGCTGCCGCCCTGGGCCCGCCGGATGTACGGGGGGCTGGGGCTGCCGACGACCGAGCTGTCGGCGAACCTGACCGTGCGGGCCCTGCGGCTGGCCCTGGCCGCCGTGCCGCGCCGCTGGATGGAGGACCCGTTGCGGCAGTCGGCGAAGGCCCGGATGGCCCGGCTCGCCGCCGCCGGCACCTGAGCGACCCGCAGAGGGCTGAGCGACGCGCCGGCGGCGGCTCAGACGCGCAGCGGGGCGGGTCAGTCGTAGCGCTCCATCGCCGCCCAGGGCTCCTTGCCCGGTTGCTGGGAGCCGACGGGGCAGGTGCGGCGGTAGTCGCACCAGCCGCAGCGCGGCCCCGGGGTGGCGGGGAAGGCCGCGTCCGGGTCGGCCCCGTCGGCGACGGAACGCTCGGCGGCCATGATGTCCTGCGCGGTCTGCTCGGCGCGGGTGAGCTGCCGGGTCAGCGACTCGGTGGTGTGCTCGTGCGCCGCGACGGTGCCCGTGGGCAGGTGGTGCAGCTCCACCTTGCGGCACGGCAGGCGGAACACCCGCTCGGCGGCGTACGCGTAGAGGGCCAGCGCCTGGGAGCCACGGGCGTCGTCGGCGTCCAGCCCGGCGCGGCCGGTCTTGTAGTCCACGATCACCAGCTCGGTGCCGCCCGCGCCGGAGCGGGCATCGATCCGGTCGGCCCGGCCGTTGAACGCCAGCACCGCCGTCCGGGCCGCCACCACCCGCTCGACGCCCATCGGCTCGACCTCGGGATCGAGGGTCTGCACGTACGACTCCAGCCAGGCCAGCGCCCGCCCGTACGCCTGTCGTTCCTGCTCGTCGTCGCGGTAGCCGTCGCGGACCCAGGTGCCGCGCAGCAGGCCGGGCAGCGCCTCCGGACGACGCCGGTCGACGGCCAGCGCATACCAGTTCTTCAGGGCGTTGTGCACGCTCGCGCCCAGCGAGTTGTGCGCCCACGGCGGGCCCTTCGGCGGCGCCGGCCGATCGACGTAGGAGTAGCGGTACCGGCGGGGGCAGTCGGCAAAAGCGCCTAGCTTGCTGGGCGTGCAGACGAACAGCCGCTGCGGCATGCCGTCGAAGCCGAGCTGCTCGGGCTGGCCGGAGCGGGCCCGCGGGGCACGGCCGGCGGTGGGTCGTCCGGAGGAGGAAGCTCGTCGCACCCCACCGATCCTGCCACCCGGGTACGACGACCCGGCCGACGGTGCTGTTCTGGTCAACCAGGGTGCTCTACACCTGCGATCTCGGGGCTACCCGAGGTAGGTGTTTCGAAAACGAAATACTGAGCGCGAAGAAGGCCCGGCTCCCGCTATGGGGGACCGGGCCTTTTTGCGTTTCTGGGCGGGTCAGCCGACCGGGCCGAGCTGCTTGGCCAGGTTGACGAACGACTGCCAGGTGTCCGGCGTGAAGCCGAGGGTGCCACCGTCGCGGTCCTTGGTGTCCCGGACCAGCACGACCCCGGCCAGGTTGTCCGCGACCTCAACGCAGTTGCCCTGATTGTTACCGCTCTTGGTGCTCTTGCGCCACCGTGCGCCGGTCATGTCCATGATGCTGCCGCTTCCCTGATGAGATCCAGGGACCGCCCCCGAGGCAGGGCCTCGCCCCGGATGCGCTCCCACCGTCGTTCGAGGGTAGCAAGATCGCGGCCTTGCTCCACGATTTGCGCTGCGGCCTGACTGTCGACGTACGCGCACCGCGTCCCATCCGGCATGTCGGCGATCGTGAACGGCCCGCCGAGGCCCGGATACATGCCGACGTCGGCCGGCACGACGTGCAGTTGCACGGACGGGAGCTGTGCGCACTCGACGAGGTGGGCGACCTGCTCGGCCATCACCGAGCGGTCGCCGTACGCGTCGCGCCGCAACACCGCTTCGTCTATCACGGCTACATACAGCGGCCCCCCGTGCCGGCGTAGCACGGCATGGCGCGTGGTCCGCGTTGCTGCGAACTCATCAACTTCGGAGGGCGACAGGCCCTCGCCCTCGACCGTCGCCCGTGCGTACGCCTCGGTTTGAAGCAGGCCCGGCACCCAGGCCAGTTCGTACCCTCGCAGTGAGACGGCCTCGCGCTCGATGTCGACCCACGGCCTGAACCAGGCCGGCTCGCGGCGCTTCAGAACGTCCGGCCACAGCTCCTCTACGTCCCGGTCCAGGATCTTCGCTATCTTGGCGCGGCGCTGCGGCCGGGGGACGCGCCCCAGGCTGACCCAGCGCTGGGCCGTTTTGGGGTCCACCCCCACCTGAGCTGCGAGGCTGTCTGCCGTCTCGCCCGCCTTGGCCATCGCGGCGATCAGTCCTTGATTCACTGCACCCTCCCGGTTGGACGTCCCATGCGTCCACAAGTCCTACCACAACGCTGTGTCTGCGTCCCGTCACCCCCTGTCAAGGTGATGGTAGGCGGGCTCGCTCAAGTGCAGGTGGCGGCTTGGGCGAGCCGGCGGCTGCCGGACGGGTTCCGGCCGCCGCCCCCTGGATCCGGTGACGTGAGGAGGGCTTTGCCATGGGCAAGGACAGGAAGCCGCCAGAGGATCGTGTCGGGCAGGCGATCCAGGACGCGGAGGCCGAGGCCGCCCGTCAGCGAATACTCGACGAGGCCGAGCGGCAGCGGACCGACGCCACCGGGGCGGTTCATTCCCCGCAGGTCCGTCCCCATGGATGACCTGCCCATAGGCCAGCGGGTCGCGTACTGGCGCGGCCGGCGGAAGATGTCGCAGCAGCAGTTCGCTGATGCCGTCGGCAAGTCGAAGTCCTGGGTCGACAAGGTCGAGCGCGGTGCCCGCCGGCTCGACAAGGTCTCCTGTCTGGAGGACATTGCCGACGCGCTCCGGATCGACCTGCGACTCCTGCTCGGGAGGGACGGAGCGAGGAAGCGGGGCGCGGGCGGACCGGATGAGGATGCCGTTGACGCCGTGCGCGGCACCCTGGCCCGGTGGGCACCCGTCAAGGTCGGCGACGACGGGCGACCGGCGAGCCTCGACAACCTGAACAAGGAGATCATCCACGCCTGGCTCAGCTACCAGCACGCGCGGTACCCAACCCTGATCAAGACGTTGCCCAGCTTGCTGACCAGCGCGCAGCGGGTCCAGGCCGACCACCCTGGCGACCGGGTGGCGGCTCGCCGGCTCGCGGAGGCGTACCAGGTGACCTCTGCGGTCATGCGCAAGGTGGGCGTCCACGACGTGGCGTGGCTGGCGGCGGACCGGGCGCTGACGGCCAGCCAGTTCACCGACGACGCCCTGCTCGCGGGCGTATCGGCCGCCCACCTCAGTCAGGCGCTGTTCGCCCAGGGAAACTCGCGGTACGCGATGGAGATCGGGATCGCGGCGTCGCACCGGCTCGCCCCACCGGAGCCGCTCGACGCACCGCCAGAGCACCTGTCGGTGTACGGCTCGCTGCTCGTCGCCGCCGCGCTTGGCGCTGCCGCGCTCGGGTCCGCTGACTGCGCCGCCGAGCTGGTCGACCGCGCCGCCGAGGCGGCGGACGTCGTCGGTATCGGGCAGAACCACTACTGGACGGCCTTCGGGCCGGTCGCGGTGGAATTGGCCAGGGTGAGCACGGCCGTCGAGCTGGGCCACGGCGCGGAGCCCGGCGAGCATCAGCGCCTCGCCGAGCGGGTCGACTACCAGCGGATGCCGCCGGAGCGCCGGGCGGACTACCTGCTCGACGTGGCTCGTGGCTACCTGTTGACCGGGGACCTGGACGGCGCGGGCAAGGCGCTGGTGGCCGCCGACTGGGTGGCGTCGGCCGAGGTGCGGCACCGGCCGATCGGCCATGAGGTCGTGACGACTCTGTTGCGCCGTTCGAAGAAGCCCGGCCCTGACGTCCTGCGCCTGGCCGACGCGATGGGGGTCGGTGTCTGATGACGGGCCCGCACCTGTCGGTCGAGCAGGCCCGCAACCGCCTGATCCTGAACGCCCGGCGGACCGTTGCCGACCACGCGCCCGCCGGCGACGGCCGGTGCCGCATCTGCCGGGTGCCGGGCTGCGAGGCGCGGCGGGCAGCTCAGGAGTACCTCGACTCCGTGGGCGACCAGGGCCGGACGCATTGACGTTCCCCCTCCTGAAGGCCCGCCGACCCGGCCACCCCGGTACGACGACCCGGTCGCCGAGGCCGCCGGCCGGCTCAGGCGAGGTTGACGTACTGGGTGACGAAGGCGGCGATGGCGTCCGCGATGAGCTGCACCGCGATGGCGGCCAGCAGCAGGCCGGCGATCCGGGTGAGCACCTCGATCCCGCCCGGCCGCAGGATCTTGACGATCCCGCCGGAGAAGCGCAGCACCACCCAGACGCTGAGCATCACCGCGACGATGGCGGCGGCGATGGCGGCGTAGTCGATTACCCGGTCGGACTGCTGCACGAAGAGCATGGTCGCCACGATGGCGCCCGGCCCGGCCAGCAGCGGGGTGCCCAGCGGCACCAGGGCGATGTTGGAGGTGGCCTGCTGGGCGGGGTCGTCGGTCTTGCCGGTCATCAGCTCCAGGGCGACCAGGATCAGCAGCAGCCCACCGGCGGCCTGCAACGCCGGCAGGTCCACGTGCAGGTATTCGAGCAGGGTCTGCCCGGCCACGGCGAAGACCACGATCACCCCGAGCGCCAGCGCCACGGCCTGCCAGGCGGCCCGGTGCCGGTCCCGGGCCGACAGCGGCCCGGTGAGCGCGAGGAAGATCGGCATCATGCCTGGCGGGTCGACGATGACCAGCAGGGTCACGAAGACCTCGCCGAAGAGCTTAAGATCCACTCGGCCACGGTAACCGCGCGATACGGGCAGCTCAGGCCGAAGCGACGGGTGTCACCCCGCTGGCGACGATCCGCTCGTACGCCGCCACGGCGGTGGTGCACGCGCCCAGCTGGACGGTCTTGTGGGTGCCGTGGAAGTCCGACGAGCCGGTGACCAGGAGATCCAGCTCGGCGGCGAGCGCCCGCACGTGGGCCCGTTCGGCCGGCGAGTGGTCCTCGTGGTCCGCCTCCAGACCGGCGAGGCCGACCGCCGCCAGCTCGGCGATCAACGAGTCGGGGACGATCGGGCCCCGCCGGCTGGCCCTGGGATGGGCGAGGACGGCCACGCCACCGGCGGCCCGCACCAGCCGGACCGCCCGGAACACGTCGATGTCGTCCTTGGGCAACCGGTAGCGCTCCCCCAGCCAGGCCGCCCCGAAGGCCTCGGCGGTGCTGGCCACCAGCCCGGCCCGGATCAGCGCCTGGGCGATGTGCGGCCGGCCCACCGTCCCGCCGGCCGCCCCGGCCAGGATCTCCGGCCAGCTCACGTCGATGCCGTCGGCGCGCAGCAACTCCACGGTCCGCTCCCCGCGCACCTCGCGGGCGGCCCGCACCCGGGCCAGCTCCGCCGCCAGCTCCGGCTCCTGCGGGTCGAACAGGTACGCCAGCAGGTGCAGCGCCACGGTCTGCCGGGGACCGCCCCAGCGGCAGGAGATCTCGGCGCCCCGGACCAGGGTGAGCCCCGGGGGCAGCGCGGCCACGGCGGGCGCCCAGCCGTCGGTGGTGTCGTGGTCGGTGACCGCCAGCACGTCCAGCCCGGCGTCGGCGGCGGCCCCGACCAGCTCGGCCGGGGTGAGGGTGCCGTCGCTGGCCGTCGAGTGGGCGTGCAGGTCGATCCGGGCGGCGGCGGGGAGGGTGCGCGGGGTCATCGCCCGACGCTACCCGGCGGCCACGCCCGCGCCCGGGTGCCGGCACGCCCGGCGGCGGTGCGTCAGGGCAGCGCCTCGGTGACGACCACCGGCCGCCCACCCGGCGCGACCCCGGGCACGGCGGTGGCGTCGGCCGGCTCGCCCGCCAGCACCCGGTCGGGGCGCACCCGCAGGAGCGAGCCCCGCCCGTCGACGTACCAGCCGGTGCCGGTCGCCGTCCAGGTCACCGCCCCGGTCAGCGCCGGGCCGACGGGGTACGCCACCGGCGTCCGGTCGAGGGTGGCCAGGTCGACCAGGAGCGCCCCGGCGGCCTTTGCCGACCCGACGCGGCCGTTGACCAGCAGCCAGCGGCCGTCGGCGGAGACCGCGCCGGGGCCGTCGGCGACGGTGAGCCCGCAGCCGGTACGGGTGACGGCGAGGTTCCGGGCGGGGTCGAGCAGCGCCAGGCAGGGTCGGCGGGGTGTGCCGGCCGTGACGACGCCGACCGCCCGGCCGTCCGGCAGCGTCCCGTGCACGGCGAGGACGTCGCGCCCGCCTCCGGGGGAGGTTGCGCCCCCGGCCTGGCGCCAGAGCGCGTAGCCGGGCCGGGCCGGGTCGGGGCGCACCAGGACGGCGTCGCCGACGAAGCCCACGGGCACGGCCGACCTGGGGGCCGGGACGCTGGTGACGGCGACCAGCCGCTCGCCGACCACCCCGGCGACGCTGAGTCGGTCGCCGTCGCGCCAGGCGACCTGTCGGCCGGTGGTGGCGACGGCCACCGCCCCCGCGCCGGCGAGGAGGGTCCGCCGGCCGCCGTCCGGGCGCACCAGGACCAGGGTCCGCCCGGCCGCGGTGGGCGCACCCACCAGCAGCCAGCCGCCCTGGTCGGGGACGCGCTGGGCCCGGTCGACCGGGCCCAGCCCGAGGAGGATGTCCGGGTCCCGACTGGGCCGCAGGGTGGTGTCGACGATCAGGTCCACGGCGCTGCGGTCCGGCCCGGAGGCCGCCCGGGTGGGGCCGACCGACGGGAGGGCCACCGGGTTCGGGGCGGGCTCGATGGTGGCCTCCTGGGGGTCGCCGAGCACCACGGTCGGGGTGCCCTGGCGCCCGCCCGGGACGCCGAGCTGCACCATGGCGACGGAGGCCAGCACGGTCGCCGCCCCGGCGAGGGCGACGCTGGCGAGGGTGTGGCGGCGTCGGGTGCGGGCGGCCCGTCGGATGGCCACGCCGGCCGGGTCCACGGCGAGCGGGCGGGGCGTGGCGACCTGCCGGGACAGGGTTTCCCGGAGCGCCCGCTCCAGCTCGTCGCTCGACACGCCCACTGGACGCTCCGGGGCCGTCGTTCGGTTGTCGGCCGGCATGCCGCTCACCTCCGCCTCGCGCCCACTGGCCGGGCCCCCACGGCAGCGACCGGGCGGGGCGCGGCCTCTGTCCCCACGGCGGCGACCGGGCGGGGCGCGGCCTCGGCCGGTTGGCCGGCGGTGTCGGGGCCGGGTGGGGTGGAGGCGGCGGCGGGCCGCGCGGCGAGGCGCGGGCGGCCGTCGGCGGGTGGGGCGGCGAGCGCGGCCCCGGCCGGAATCCGGGAGGGCGCGGCGGTGAGGGGTCGACGGGCCGGGCTCCGGGACCCGGCGGGGCGCGGGGCGACGCGGACCGGCGCCGGGGCCTCGGGTGCCGGCCGGCCATCGGCGCGCGTCACCCGCCGGCCGCCGACCGGCACCCGCTCGGACGGGTCGCCGGCGAGGTCGAGAGCGGCCTGCTCACCCATCCGGCGGCGCAGGGTGGCCAGCGCCCGAGAGGTCTGGCTCTTCACGGTGCCCGGCGAGATCTCCAGCAGCGCGGCGGTCTGCGCCTCCGACATGTCCTCGTAGAAGCGCAGCACCAGCACCGCCCGTTGCCGGCTGGGCAGCGCCCTGAGGTGCCGCCAGAGGACGTCCCGGTCGAGCTGCCGCTCGATCTCGTCGACCCCGGCCCGCTCGGGCAGCACCTCGGTGGGGCGTTCGCCGTGCCAGCGTCGACGCCACCAACTGGTCGACGTGTTGACCATGACCCGGCGGGCGTACGGCTCGATCGCCTCGATCCCGCCGAGCCGCTTGCTGGCCAGGTACGTCTTGGTCAGCGCGGTCTGGAGGAGGTCCTCGGCGGTGGCCCAGTCCCCCGTGAGCAGGTACGCGGTGCGCAGCAGGGCACCGGAGCGGGCCGCGACGAAGTCGCGGAAGTCCTCCTCCAGGGGATCCCTGTCGGCCACCGGTCACCTCCCCCACGCCCCGGGCCTGATGGCAGGCTGCCACTCCGGGGTGGGCCGGGGCGACGGCGATCGGGTTGCTGTCCTCCGATGTTCGGGCGGAGGTTCAGGCCCCGTCGTCGGCCTTGGCCTCGTCCGCTTCCTTGCCCAGCCGCGCCTCGACCGCCTGCGGCTCGTACATCTCCTCGACCACACGCAGGTAGAGCTCGTTGGGGTTGGGCAGGTTCTTGATCTCACGGAGCGCCTGGTCCTGGCCCGCCGACTCCAGCACGAAGGTGCCGTAGTTGAGGGCACGCCCCGTCGGGCTCTGCTCGTACTTCATGTCGGTGACCCGGGCCAACGGCATCATCGCGACCTTGCGGGTGACGATGCCGGTGACGACCATCACCCGCTTGTTGGTCAGGATGAAGCGGTCGTACCACCAGTCGGCGACCTTCCACGCGACCCAGCCCATCACCGCGAACCAGAGCAGCACCGCGATGGTGGTCAGCGCCCCCACGTCCTGCCCGGCGAGGAAGCCGGAGAGGTAGCCGAGGACGAAGGTCGCCGCGACGCCCACCAGGATCGGGGTGGTGAGGTGGATCCAGTGCCGCTTCCACTCGCCCCGGTATCGCTCCGTGGGGAAGAGGTAGCGGGCCACCATCGAGCTGGGCTCGTCCTCCAGCGGGAGGACCCGTCGGGGGCCGAGCGGCATGCCGGAGGCGTCGACCCGCAGGCCGGCCAGTTCCTCCTCCGAGATCTGCGGAGGCTGGTAGGCCGCCTCCGGATCGCGGACCCAGGCACGCCCGGACCCTCCGCTGGCATACGGGCCGTCGCCGTAGCCGACGTCGTCGGAGAAGGGCGGGCCGGCGGCGGGGCCGGGGCGTGGGCCCGGCCCGTCTTCGGGCCGGATCCGGGGAATCGGCTCCGTGTCTCGGTCCCGGCGACCCCGGTCGGGGTCGTCGGGATCGAAGGGGGGACCGGAGGGGGTGCCCATCGGCGGCTAGGCGACGAGGCTGGTGAAGAAGTCGCCGAAGCCTTGGGCGATGTCCATGATGCCGCCACCGATCGACTTGAAGACGTCTGCGGCCGAGCTTGGCCGGTAGGCGACAAAGAAGATCAAGAATGCGATACCGGCCCAGGTGAGGACCTTCTTGACCATGGCGGGCCATCCTCTCGCGCGGCGCCGGGTCCGTTTACCGCAGCGGCACCCAGAGTATCAGTTAGGTGTCGTACAGTGAATCTTTGCGTCCGCCTTCTGACAGAACGGGAGACTGTCAGGCCTTCCCGTGCAGGTAGGGAGACGGTGCGCCGTACACGAGCTCGGGTGGCATCCACTGCGTGAGGTCGTGCAGTTCCACGTCCTCGGCTAGCAGGTGCCCCGCGCTCGCTGGCCAGGCTATCGCATGAAGCCACAATCCCCGAGCCTCGCCGGCGTACGCACTTCGATCCGTCGGAGAATTCACCAGCCACAGTGGAGTCGGGTGGCCGGCCACCTTGATCCTGGCCTGCCCAACGTGCTCCGGATGCCCCGGACCGGGTTCGTCGAGCGCCTCGGCGAGTTCCGGTCCCGGGTCGGGGCCGGCCAGCCCGGCGAGTCGGGTGCCCAGGCCGACACCCGGCTCCTCGGCCACGAAGACCAGATCGGCCGGGCCGCCGCCGAGCGGTGCGGGCCCGGCGCAGGCGAGCGCGGTGGCCCGCACCCCGCCTCGCTCGTCCCCGGCGTACGCCAGGCCGGTCAACGTCCAGCCGGGTGGCAGCGGCCAGGGGCACCAGACGGGCGTGCCCGGCGCGGGGCCGGGCGCGGCGGCGGCGACCCGCTCCACCACGCTGGCCAGGATCTCCGCGCCGATGTGCTCGGGCACGTGCAGCGGCGGGACCGGCCCGCAGCGCCGGCAGCGCCACTCGGTGTGCATCAGGTCGGGCTCCCGCACGGACCCGCCGCACCTCGGACAACTCACCTCGACAGTCACCTTGTCACCGTCGCCCTGCGACAGTGAGCCGTCAAGTCGCGCGGCGCGTCGGCGTGGCGCGGCGGCCCGGACGCCGCGCTCGGCAGGGAGACCGCGTTCGGGTGAGAGACCGCGCTCAGGCGGGAGACCACGCTCAGGCGGGAGGTGGGCCGGCGTGGGCGCGGATCCAGGCGTGCATGGCGATGCCGCTGGCCACGCCGGCGTTGATCGACCGGGTCGAGCCGTACTGGGCGATCGAGAAGAGCTGGTCGCAGGCGGCGCGGGCCGGTGCGGAGAGCCCCGGCCCCTCCTGCCCGAACAGCAGCGCGCACCGGCGCGGCAGGGTGGTCGTCTCCAGCGGCCGGGAGCCGGGCAGGTTGTCGATGCCGACCACGGTCAGCTCGAGCCCCGCCGCCCAGGCGACGAACTCCTCGATCGTCTCGTGGTGCCGGACGTGCTGGTACCGGTCGGTGACCATCGCCCCGCGCCGGTTCCACCGCCGCCGGCCGACGATGTGCACCTCGGCGGCGAGGAAGGCGTTGGCGTTGCGGACCACCGTGCCGATGTTGAAGTCGTGCTGCCAGTTCTCGATGGCCACGTGGAAGTCGTGCCGCCGTCGGTCGAGGTCGGCCACGACGGCCTCCCGCCGCCAGTACCGGTAGCGGTCGACCACGTTGCGCCGGTCGCCCTCGGCCAGCAGCTCCGGGTCGTACCGTGGGTCGTCCGGGAGGTCGCCGGGCCACGGCCCCACGCCGACGTCGAGCTGGTCACCGGTCACGGTCTGAAGAGGGTACGGTCCGTCGCGGCGCGCGCCGGCCGTGGGGTGGCCCGGGCGGGGCGGGTCGGCGGCCTGCTCAGCCGAGGTCGAGCGCCCCGCCGAGGCGGTCCAGGAAGCGCCGGTCGGGCGGCGCGAGGGCGACGCCGGCCGGGGCCGGCACGCCCGTGGGACCGATCCGGCAGACCCGGGCCGCCACCGACTGCACCCACTGCCGGTACGCGGCCGAGTCGGCGGGGTCGGCCCCTCGGCGCAGCACCCGCACGGCGGCCCGGCAGCAGGCCAGCGCGTCGACGAGGCCGCCGAGGTGCTCGACCGGGGCGCTCGCGCCCTCGTGCCGGGCGTAGATGTCGGCCACCACGGCACGGACCAGGTCGCTGTCGGAGGCTCGCCCCGCCGCCACGGCGTCCAGGCCGGCGAGGCCGGCGGCGACGCCCCGCAACGGACCCCCCACGGCGGGCCTGGCCGCGACCACCAGCACCCGGCCGGGCAGGTTGGTGAGCAGTTCCCACTCGGCGGCGGAGTAGCCGGCGGTGGTGGACGTGGCAGCGCGGCGGCCGGCAGAGGGTGGCTCTCCGGCGACGGAGTGGCTCAATGGGGACCTCCGGCGTCAGCATATGCCCCGCAAACGGGACAAGGCCCCCGACCGCGCAGAAGCAGGCGGGCGACGCGCCGCCGCCACCCGGGTACGGCCCGGAGGGTCAGCGCGGCTCGGGGAAGCTCGGCCGCTCGGGGTCGACGCCCTCGGCGACCGCGCTCGCGGCGTACTCACGCTTGGGGACCATGACCCGGCGGCGGAAGACGCAGACCATGGTGCCGTCCTGGCGGTAGCCGCGGGTCTCCACCGCCACGACCCCCCGGTCCGGCTTCGATGCGGACTCGCGCTTGTCCAGCACGGTGGTCTCGCCGTAGATGGTGTCGCCGTGGAAGGTCGGCGCCACGTGCCGCAGCGACTCGACCTCCAGGTTGGCGATGGCCTTGCCGCTGACGTCCGGCACGGACATGCCGAGCAGCAGCGAGTAGATGTAGTTGCCGACCACCACGTTGCGCCCGAACTGGCTGGCCGACTCGGCGTAGTGGGCGTCCAGGTGCAGGGGGTGGTGGTTCATGGTGAGCAGGCAGAAGAGGTGGTCGTCGTACTCGGTGACGGTCTTGCCCGGCCAGTGCCGGTAGACCGCGCCGACCTCGAACTCCTCGTAGTAGCGGCCGAACTGCATCGATGCCCCCTGACGGCGACGGCGGAGTTCGGGCCAGCATGCCTTATCGAGTGTTAAGGCGGGGCGGGAGCGGCGTGGGGAAATGTCACACCGCCGACTCCCGGGGGGAGACGCAATGAGCGGCGGGGCCCTCCCCGGCACCCGCCGCCCACGCTCTGATGTGGAAGATTCTGCCCCACGGCAAGCCTTCCCGAACAGAGACCAGCGTCACATTTATCTTTTCGTAACAATACGAAGAGTGACAACCGGTCGGTCCGGGAGCGATCTTCGCAGGTAGAGTAGGTCCTAGTCAGGCGTCAGATCACCGACCGGATGCGGCCGAACACGCCATGGATCTTGGAAACGCTCCCATCACCGCTGGTCACGCAATTGCGTCGAGCATGTGCACGGCGCTCGGCGCGGGCGACCGATGTGCGTCGATATGCTGCGGACCCGCCGGCCTGGTGGTGCGGGTTTCGCCGCCGAGCGCCCGGGAATTCGTCAGGAGGCGTCCTGGTTCCAGGAGACGTAGGTGATTCCGCGGTGATCGGAGAGTGCAATGGCAACCGTTGAGCTGACCACGACGAACTTCGACCAGGTGACGGGCAGCGACGGCATCGTCCTCGTCGACTTCTGGGCCGAGTGGTGTGGCCCGTGCAAGCGGTTCGCCCCGGTCTACGAGCGCTCCTCGGAGAAGCACCCCGAGATCGTCTTCGGCAAGGTCGACACCGAGGCGCAGCAGGAGCTCGGGCTCAAGTTCAACATCAGCTCCATCCCGACGATCATGGCGATCCGGGACGGCGTGATCGTCTTCGCCCAGCCCGGCGCGCTGCCCGAGTCCGCCCTGGAGAACCTCATCGAGCAGGTCCAGGGCCTGGACATGGACGACGTCCGCAAGAAGCTCGCCGAGCAGAGCCGCTGAGGCAGGCAGCGCGCCGACCCCGCGCCGCCGCCGAGGCGAGCCGCCCGACGGCCGGGCCCCGACCCGGGTGCCCGGCCGTCGTCGTGGCCGGGCACTGCGGCCGTACGGCTGGTGGTGACCGGCCGCCGGAGGGATCCCCGGGCGACCATTCCTCCCGTACCGTGCTCAACCGATGGAAACGTTGACCCGTCGCGCCCGGTCGGTCCGGCTGGGCGCCACCGCGCTGGGCCTCGCCGTGCTCCTGGCCGGCACGGCCTGGGGCACCGACGACGATTTCCCGTTCGGCCCGTTCCGGATGTACTCCACCTCCGACCCGCCCGACGCCCCCGCCCCGGACACCCGCGTCGAGGGCGTCGACCGCACCGGCGCCGTGGTGGACCTGGGCCAGGACGCCACCGGCCTGCGCCGCGCCGAGATCGAGGGCCAGCAGAGCCGGTACGTCACCGACCCCGCCCGGCTGCGCCAGGTCGCCGACGCGTACGCCGAACGCCACCCCGACGCCGCCGCGCTCATCGAGGTCCGCATCGTGATCCGCTGGTACGGCGTGCGGGCCGGCCGCCCGACCGGCCGCTGGACCGACGAGACCGTGGTCGCCTGGCGGGCGGAGCGGTGACCCGCTGGCTGACCGAGGCGGTGCCGCGCGGCCGGGTGGCCGCCTTCCGCACGCTGATCTATCTCTTCGTCGCCGCCGACCTGGTGTTCTTCACCCCCTGGGTGCGCACCCGCGTCAGCGTGCCCGGCGACCTGTACCAGCCGCTGCTCGTCGGCCGGGCGCTGCCGCTGCCCACCCCCACCCCGGCGCTGGTCGCCGTCATCTTCTGGGCCCTGCTGCTGCTGGCCGTGCTCGCCGCGACCGGGCGGGCCCCCCGGCTGCTCGGCTGGACGGTCTTCGCGCTCTACCTGGAGTGGATGATCATTGCGATGAGCTACGGAAAGGTCGACCACGACCGGTTCGGTCTGCTCGTCGCGCTCGCCGTGCTGCCCACCGCCGGGCGGGCCCGGCACGGCGATCCCACCCGCACCGAGGCGGGCGGCTGGGCGCTGCGGGTCACCCAGATCGCGGTGATCTGCACCTATTTCCTGGCGGCGTTCGCGAAGTTCCGCTTCGGCGGTCTCGACTGGGCCACCGGGTCGGTGCTCGCCAAGGCGATCATCCGGCGGGGCACCGACTTCGCCGACCTCATCGCCGGGGTGCCGTACCTGCTGCTGGTGGCGCAGTTCGGCATCCTCGCCTTCGAGCTGCTCAGCCCGGTGGTCTTCCTGCTGCCCGAGCGGTGGCGGCTGGCCACGGTCGGCTTCTTCTACTCGTTCCACCTGGTCACCATGGCGACCATCACCATCTCCTTCGCCCCGCACCTGGCGGCGATGACCAGCTTCCTGCCGCTGGAGCGGGTGCGGCCGGTGGTGTGGGCCCGCCGGCTCGCCGGGGGACGGGCCGGGCCCGGCCCGACCGGGGGCACCGGGCGAACGGCGTCACCCGGGCCACCGGGCACCGACCGGTCGACCGGGCACCCGGCCGGTCAGGGTCTGGCCGGTCAGGGTCTGGCCGGTCAGCCGGTCGCCGACGGGTCGGCCGGTGGGCTGCCCGTGGTGGGGCGTCCGGCCGGGCCGTAGAGCCGCTCCCGCGCCTCCTGGGGCAGCGAGCAGGCGGCCGTGCCACCGGGCATCCGGTGCCGGTTGCGGGCCACCCAGCGGTACGCCGGCCAGGCCGCCGCGCGGACCGGCGCCAAGCGCAGGCCGGCCCCGGCGACCCGCCACAGCGGCCCGCTGTCGCCGAGCAGCCGGGCGATGGCGTCCGGGCCGGCGGCGCGGGAGCCATCCGCGCCGACCCACTGCACCGCCTCCTCGCACTCGGCCTCGGTCAGGCCGAGCGCGCCGAGGTCGGCGAACTGCCAGGGCAGCACCCGGGCCTTCGAGGGGATGTGCCGCGAGATGAACTCCGCGCACGTCGTGCAGAACGCGCAGTCGCCGTCGTAGACGAAGGTCGACGTCTCCATGCCCCCATCCTCCCCCGTTGCCCGACCCCGACGGCCCCGGGTGTCCGGCAGCTCACTTGCGACCTTTTGGCACGCGTGTTCGAATGGGTGGCATGCGCTGGGGCGGCCTCTCCGCTTTCCCGGACGAGGCGGTCCCGATCGGGCAGCGCCGGCGGCTCCACCCCTGCCGCCGGCGCTGCCCGGGCGCACGTCACCCCGGCGCGCGGGCAGCTCCGGCGCGCGGGCAGCTCCGGCGCGCGGGCAGCTCCGGCGCGCGGGCAGCTCCGGCGGGTGCCGAGCGCTCGGCCTGCTCGGTGCCGGGCGGGCGGTTACAGTCGCGAGGTGCGCAGCCCTCAGCAGATCCTCGCCGACTCCGCCGTGATCGCCGTCGTGGGCGCGTCCCGCGACCCGGCCAAGGCCGCGCACCGGGTGCCGGCGCAGATGCAGCGGCACGGCTGGCGGATCATCCCGGTCAACCCGACGGCCGACGAGCTCTTCGGCGAGCGGGTCTACCGGTCGCTGGCCGACATCCCGCACCCGGTCGACCTGGTCGACGTGTTCCGCCCGGCCGCCGACGCGGTCGAGGTGGTCCGCGAGGCGGTGGCGATCGGCGCCCCCGCCGTCTGGTTGCAGCTCGGGATCGTCTCGCCGCAGGCGCGGCGGATCGCCGAAGAGGCCGGCCTCGACTACGTCGAGGACCGCTGCCTGATCGTCGAGCGCGCCGCCGCCGGCCTGACCCGGCTGGGCTGACCGTCCGGCCCGCTCCGAGCTGGTGCCGCCTGAGCGCTCAGAGCTTGTACTCCTTGAGCAGGCCCCGGGAGATGATCGTCTTCTGGATCTCCGAGGTGCCCTCGCCGATGAGCAGGAACGGGGCCTCCCGCATCAGCCGCTCGATCTCGTACTCCTTGGAGTAGCCGTAGCCGCCGTGGATGCGGAACGCTTCCTGGACCACCTCGGCGCAGTACTCCGAGGCCAGCAGCTTGGCCATCCCCGCCTCGACGTCGTTGCGCTGGCCGGCGTCCTTGAGCCGGGCCGCGTTGACCATGAGGGCGTGCGCGGCCTCGATCTTCGTACCCATCTCGGCGAGCTTGAAGGCGATGGCCTGGTGCCGGGCGAGCGGCTGGCCGAACGTCTTGCGCTGCTGGGCGTACGCGACGGCCAGCTCGAAGGCGCGCAGCGAGATGCCGCAGGCGCGGGCGGCGACGTTGACCCGGCCGACCTCGATGCCGTCCATCATCTGGTAGAAGCCCCGGCCGACCTGCTCCGCGCCGCCGAGCACGGCGGAGGCGGGGACGGTCACCCCGTCGAGGATCATCTCGGTGGTCTCGACGCCCTTGTAGCCCATCTTCTCGATCTTGCCGGGGATGGTCAGGCCGGGCGCGGTCTCGCCGAAGCCGGGCTCCTTCTCCAGCAGGAAGGTGCTCATGTTGCCGTACACGGAGTCGGCGCCGGTCTCGGTGCGGACCAGGGTGGCGACCACCGAGGAGTACGCCCCGTTGGTCAGCCACATCTTCTGGCCGTCGAGGACGTAGTCGTCGCCGGCGCGGACCGCCTTCGACCTGATCGCCGAGACGTCGGAGCCGCACTCCGGCTCGGACATGGAGAACGCGCCGCGCACCTCGCCGGTGGCCATCCGGGGCAGCAGCCGGGCGCGCTGCTCGGCCGAGCCGTGCTGGGAGATCAGGTACGCCACGATGAAGTGCGTGTTGACGATGCCGGAAATCGACATCCAGCCCCGGGACAGCTCCTCGACCACCAGCGCGTACGTCAGCAGCGACTCGCCCAGGCCGCCGTACTCCTCGGCGATGGTGAGGCCGAAGAGCCCCATCTCGCGCATCCCGTCGATGATGTCGGCGGGATACTCGTCGGCATGCTCCAGCCGCTGGGCGTGCGGGATGATCTCCCGGTCGGCGAACTGCCGGACCGTCTCCAGGATCGACCGCTGCACGTCGGTCAGGCCGGGCGTCTGGGCGAGTCGGGCCATCTCAGCCTCCGGGGTCGACACATTACCGATGGGTAACTGAACGTCGGGTAAGTATCTGCCTCCCGGTCGGCGCGGCCAAGGCGACCAGTCCGCCCATCCACTGTGAAAAGGTTCACCGGTGCCGGTAGCGTCCGCGATACAGGCAGGCCACCAGGGCACGCGGAAGGTGCCGGATGAGTTGTCCACCGCAGGAGCCGGACCAGCCACCCTCGCCCTACGAGCCACCACCGGACCGCCGCGACCGGCCCGACCCGTACGACCGGCCGGAGCCGCCGGGGTACGGCGCTTCCGCCCCGCCCGGCCAACCGCCGGGGTACGGCCCGTACGGGCAGCCGCCCGGGCCCGGCCGGGGCACGAACATCCTCGCCGTGCTGTCGCTGGTCTTCGCGTTCCTCTTCCCGCTGGCCGGCATCGTGCTGGGCCACCTGGCCAAGCGGCAGATCCGACGCACCGGCGAGGAGGGCGACCAGTTGGCCACCTGGGGGCTGATCCTCGGCTACCTCTTCACCGTGGTCGGCCTGGTGGCCTGCTGCGGCTGGCTCGCCCTGGTCTTCCTCGGCAACTCCGACGGCGGCACCTCGTACTGACCGGCGGTGGCGCGTCGCACCGCCACCGGGCCGGTCAGCGGAACTGCGCCTCCCGGACGCTGTTGCCGCCGTCCACCACCAGCATCTGACCGGTGATGTACGACGCGGCCGGCGAGCAGAGGAACGCGATCGCGGCGGCCACCTCGTCCGGGGTGCCGGGGCGGCCGACCGGCGTGCCGAGGCCCTGCCAGATCTCCGCCACCGTGGAGGCCGCCGTGTGGATCGTCCCCGGGGCCACCGCGTTGACCGTGACCCCGTCGGCGATCATCTCCATCGCCAGCGCCCGGGTCAGGCCGACCACGCCCGCCTTCGCCGCCGCGTACGCCGCCTCGGTGGGCAGGGCGTTCACGGGGCCGGCGGTGGCCGCCAGGTTGACGATCCGCCCCCACCCGCGCTCGGCCATCCCACCGATGAACGCGCGGCTGCACAGGAAGGCGGTGCTCAGGTTCCGGTCGATCTCGCCGTGCCACTCTTCGTAGCTGAGCTGGGCCACCGGGCGCAGCACCTCGGGGCTCGCCCGGCTGGCCAGGCCGGCGTTGTTGACCAGCACCTCCACGTCGCCGAGCTGCTCGGTGACCGCGTCGGCCAGCGCGCCGACCTCCGCCTCGTCGGTGAGGTCGGCGACGAAGCCGGTCACCCGCAGCTCTGCGGCCCGGTCGTGGATGCGCCGGGTGGTCGACACGATCGCCACCCGGGCACCCAGGTCGGCCAGCCGGCGGGCCGTGGCGTACCCGATGCCGTCGGGGCTGCCGGCCCCGGTGACCAGGGCGACCCGGCCGTCGAGGCGCATGGTGACCGGGTCGGCCAGCGCCGCCGGGGCGTCCTGACCGGCCGGGGCGGGCCCGCCGCCGGCCCGGTCGCGGCCGGCCGGGTCGGGGCGGCTCGCGTCCCCTCGCGGTCGGCTGCCGGAACGGTCCGCGGCCCCTGCGTCTGTCGCCATGCCGCGATCCTGCCCGCTGCGGCCCCGCCGGGCAACGCGGCACCCCGCCGGTGCGCGGCGGGCTCTGCCGGCCACCGGCCGGCGGGGCGCGCCCGCCGGGGGCTTCGGCGTCGGACGGCACCCGACGCAGGGGCATCGGGGCTCGCCAGGGCTGGCTACCCTGACCGCGCACCCCCGACAGACGGAGAGAACCGATGACGTATCCGCCGCCGCCCGGCAACGACCCCTGGTCCCGGCCGACCCCGCCGGTCGACCCCACCCTGCCGGTGAGCGGCCAGCCGACGGGCACCGACCCGTACGCGCCGAGCGACCCGTACGAGGTGGCGGGCTCGGAGACCCCGGAACGGACCCACATCGACCCGGACGCGGGGGCCAACCCCGCGCAGGCCCAGGTCGGCCAGTACGTGGGGGCCGGCCCCGAGCAGGCCCACGTCGACCCGTACGCCGGGATGAAGTCCGAGTACGCCGCCCAGCCGTACCCCCCGCAGGGCTACCCGATCCAGGGCTATCCCGGCTACGCCTCCCCGCCGCGCACCAACGGCATGGCCATCGCGGCGCTGGTGCTCTCCCTGGTCGGCATCGGGTCCTGCATCACCGCCCCGGTCGGCGCGATCCTCGGGCACGTCGCGAGCAAGCAGATCCGGGAGACCGGCGAGGGCGGCGCGGGGATGGCGCAGGCCGCCATCATCGTCGGCTGGATCCTCACCGGCCTGATGGTGCTGGGCATCATCTTCTACGTCGTGATGATCGTCATCGCGGTCGGCGTGAGCAGCAGCTCCAGCGGCTACTGAGCGGGCCGGGCGGCCCGGCTCCGGTGCCGCCCCGCCCGCCGCCGGCGGCACCGGCCTAGCCCGCCGGCGGGGTGAAGGTGGAGGTCCGGCTCATCCCGGCCGCGCGCCCCTTGGCCGCGATCACCAGGGCCATCTTGCGCGACGCCTCGTCGATCATCTCGTCGCCGAGCATCACCGCGCCGAGCCGGCCGCCGGCCTCCGAGGTGTAGTGCGCGTAGGCGTCGAGGATCAGCTCCGCGTGGTCGTAGTCGGCCTGGGCCGGGGAGTACACCTCGTTCGCCGCGTCGATCTGCCCCGGGTGCAGCACCCACTTGCCGTCGAAGCCCAGCGCGGCCGACCGCCCGGCCACCTCCCGGAACGCGTCGACGTCGCGGATCTGCAGGAACGGGCCGTCGATGGCCTGCTTGTCGTGCATCCGCGCGGCCATCAGGATCCGCATCAGGATGTAGTGGTAGGGGTCGCCCGGGTAGTCCGGGATGAGCGCGCCGACCACCAGGGACCTCATGTTGATCGAGGCCATGAAGTCGGCCGGACCGAAGATGATGGTCTCCACCCGGGGCGACGCGGCGGCGATGGCGTCGATGTTGACCAGGCCGGCGGCGTTCTCGATCTGCGCCTCGATGCCGATTCGGCCGACCGGCAGGCCGAGGGTCTTCTCGATCTGGGTGAGCGTCAGGTCCAGCCACTGCACCTGGCCGGCGTCCTGCACCTTGGGCAGCATCACGCAGTCCAGGTTGGCGCCGGCCCCCTCGACCACCTCGATCACGTCCCGGTACGTCCACGGCGTGGTCAGGTCGTTGACCCGGACCACGCGGGTCTTGCCCGCCCAGTCGCCCTCGTTGAGCGCCGCCACGACGTTCTTGCGCGCCTCCGGCTTGGCCAGCGGGGCGACCGCGTCCTCCAGGTCGAGGAAGACCTGGTCGGCGGGGAGCCCCTGGGCCTTGCCGAGCATCTTGACGCTGGAGCCGGGCACGGCGAGGCAGGACCGGCGGGGGCGACCGACAGCGGCCATGGTGGGCTCCTTCCGGCGGGCGGCGGGGCAGGCCGACGCACCTGGACGACGATCGGGAACTTAACGATCGCAAAGGTGATGGTGCCGTCACGGTAGCCTCGTGGCGTGACCGAGGTGAATGGACCTGTGGAAGATCTCACTGCCCGCCGGATCGTGGTGGTGACCGGGGCGAGTTCCGGCATCGGGCTGGCCGCGGCCGTGCACCTGGCGTGCCGGGGTGACCAGGTGGTCCTGGTCGGCCGGGACCCGGCCCGGCTGCAGGCCGCCGGCGACCAGGTGCGCGACGCCAGCGGCGAGCGCCCCGAACTGTTCCGGGCCGACTTCGCCGTCCTCGACGACGTACGCGGGCTGGCGCAGCGGCTGCGCGCCGCGTACGACCGGATCGACGCGCTGGCCAACAACGCCGGGGCGATCGTGCTGCGCCCGGTCACCACGGTCGACGGCTTCGAGCTGTCGATGCAGGCCAACCACCTGGCCCCGTTCCTGCTCAGCACCCTGCTGCGGGACCGGGTCGGCCGGCTGGTGGGCACCGCGTCCGGCGCGCACCGCAGCGGCGTGCTGGACCCGGACGACCTCAACGCCACCCTGCCCGGCTACCGCCCGATGCGCGCGTACGGCACCAGCAAGCAGGCGAACATCCTCTTCACCGCCGAGGCGGCCCGGCGCTGGCCCGGGACGCCGGCGTACTGCTTCCACCCGGGCGTGGTGCGGACCCGGTTCGGCGCCGACAGCCGCCTGGTGGCCCTCGCCATGCGCGTCCTGCCGATCCGCAGCCCGCGCAAGGGCGCGGAGACGCTGGTCTGGCTCGCCGACCAGCCCGAGGCCCGGCTGGTCAACGGCGGGTACTACGCCGACCGGCGGCCCCGCCGACCGCTGCCCAAGGCCGCCGACGCGCAGCTCGCCGCCCGCCTCTGGGCGGCCAGCGCGAAGGCCGTCGGCGTCGAGGCGTGACCACAGGTGGGGCGGCCTCGCCCGCACGGTGCCGTCACTCGGGCAGGTGCACCGGGACGCTGGTCACCACCACCCCGGGCAGCGTCCGCAGCGCGGCGCGCAGCCGGTGCTCGGTCCGGCTGTGCAGCGGCCGGTGCCAGCGTCGGCGCAGCACCACCTCGGGCACGATCACGGTGAGCACCAGGTCCGGCCGGGAGGCGTGCAGCGCCTCCAGGTAGTGCGCCAGCGGCCCGATCACGGCCCGGTAGGGCGACACGATCGTCTCCAGCCGCAGGTGGTCCCCCCACGCCTCCCACTCCTCGCGGAACCGGCTCGCCGGCGCCTCCTCCGGGGCCAGGTGCACCGCCAGCGTCGGCTGGCCGAGCGACGCCGCGTAGGCCAGGGCCCGCAGCGAGGCCCGGTTCAGCCGGGCCACCGGCACCACCACCAGGTGCCGGACCTGCTGCGGCACCTCCTCCCCCTCCGGGGCGAGCGCCCCGGCAACCGGCGGGGCGGACGGGGCCGACGGCGGGCCAAGGGAGAGCGCCCGGTCCAGCCGGCGGTAGTGGCGGCGGACCCGGTGGCAGAGCAGCACCAGCAGCGGCACCGCGACGACCACCGCCCAGGCGCCCTCGGTGAACTTGGCGATCGCGGCGGTCACCAGGACCAGCCCGGAGAGGGTCGCGCCGACCGCGTTGAGCGCCAGCCGACGCCGCCGACGCGGCCCCCGGCGACGGTGCCAGTGCACCACCATCCCGGCCTGGGAGAGGGTGAACGCCAGGAACACCCCGACCGCGTAGAGCGGGATCAGCGACTCGGTGCGACCCCGGAAGACGACCAGGACGAACGCCGCGGCGACGGAGAGGGCGACCAGGCCGTTGCTGAAGGCCAGCCGGTCCCCCATGTGCAGGAACCGGCGCGGGGCGTGCCCGGCCCGAGCCATGAAGAAGAGCAGCCGGGGGAAGTCGTTGAAGGCGGTGTTCGCGGCCAGCAGCAAAATCAGCGCGGTGGCCGCCTGCACCAGCGCGTACCAGGGGCCCGTGGGGAAGCTCATCCGGGCCAGTTGGGACAGCAGCGTCTCACCCGGCGCGGGCACCACGCCGTCCAGGTGGATCAGCGCGACGACGCCGGCGAAGAGGAGCACCAGCATGGCGACCATCCAGCTCAGGGTGGTGCGCGCGTTGCGCCACTCCGGCGGGCGGAACGCCGGCACGGCGTTGGAGACCGCCTCGATGCCGGTCATCGACACCGCCCCGGAGGAGAACGCCCGCAGCACCAGCAGCAGCCCCAACCCCTCGGCCGCCGGCACCTGCGGCGGGGGCAGCGCCGCGAACCCCCGGCCGGCCGCCTGGAGGAAGCCGGCGGCGAGCACCGCCAGCAGCGCGACGACGAAGGCGTACGTGGGGAGCACGAAGAGGTTCCCGGCGGTACGGACGCCCCGGAGGTTCCCGGCGAGCAACGCCACGATCACCAGCACGCCGAGCGGCACGGTGAGGCCGGTGAGGCCCGGCAGGGCGGAGGTGACCGCGCGCACCCCGGCGGCCACCGACACCGCCACGGTCAACACGTAGTCGATCATCAGCCCGGCCGCCGCCGTCAGCCCCGCCCCGGCACCCAGGTTGTCGCCCGCCACCAGGTACGACCCGGCCCCGTGCGGGTAGGCGGGGATGGTCTGCCGGTAGGAGAGGCCGACCGCGACCATCAGCAGCACCAGCAGCGCGGCCAGGGGCAGCGACAGCCCCAGCGCGGCGTCGCCGGCCAGCAGCAGCACGGTGAGCATCGCCTCCGGCCCGTACGCGACGGAGCTGAGCAGGTCGGAGGAGAGCACCGGCAGGGCGACCAGCTTGCGCATCCGCTCGTAGAGCACCGCCGCGCTGGTCAGCGGCGGTCCCAGCACCGCCCGGCGCAACCGGCCGACGGCGCGGCCGGGACGGGACGCGGGGCGGTTCGCCGGCTCGGTCGCGACCAACTCGTCCGGCTCGCCGGGCCGGAACATCTCGATCGGGGCGAGCCGGCCGAACCGGCTCGGCGCGGGCCGCCGCCGGTACCGGCCGAGGGTGGGGTCCACCGGCAGGTCGTCCGTCCGATCGGGCCGGTCCCGCCGAGCGTCCCGCCACCGCTCTCCGACCTGCCGCAGCGCATCGACCTCGGCCGGTCCCAGCGCCGGGAACTCGGCGGCGGGCGTCACCCCCGTCCCCTCCCCGCCGTCCTTGCCCATCGCGCCCACCCCCCTCCTTCCCTCGTACTCTCACCGAGAAAGCCGGCCCCGGCTGCGGAACGGGGAAGCCTTCGCCGGGGCGGGGACGGCGCGGCGGCCGGCGCGGACCCCGCCGAGCACCACCACGACGACGCCGACGAGCAGCAGCGCCAGGCCGGGCAGCGCGGCGAGCCGGGGTAGCTGGCCGAACCACGCCCAGGCGATCAGCGCCGCACCGGGGGCCTCCAGCAGGATCAGCACGCTGATCGTGGTCGCCGGGACGCGCCGCAGCACGTGGCTGAACAGCGAGTGGCCGAGCAGTTGCGCGCCGCCGACCAGGGCCAGGATCGCCAGCCAGGTCGTCGGGGCGTAGCCGCCCAGCGGCACCCCGCCGACCAGGCAGACGACCAGCAGGATCAGCGCGCAGACGCCGTAGCAGACGGTGGTGTAGGTGGTGGTGCTGACGCTGACCCGGGCCCGCTCCCCGAGGGCGGTGTAGACGGCGGCGAAGAGGCCGCCGGCCACCGCCAGCAGGTCGCCGGCGAATGCCCGGCCGGAGACGGCGAAGTCGGCGCCCGAGGCGAGCACCGCCCCGGCGACGGAGACCCCGATGCCCGCCCAGACGGCCGGCGGCAGGTTACGCCCCTGGCCCCGGGCGATCAGCCCCTGCCACACCGGCTGGGTGGCGACCAGCGCGGTGGCGGCGGCCACGCCGGTGAGCTTGACGCTCGGCATCCAGGTGGCGAAGTGGGCGGCCAGCGCCGCCCCGGAGAGCACGCAGTACCACCCCTCGCGCCGCCGGTCACCCACCACCAGCGCGCGGAGCTCGGCCCGCCGCCGGGCCAGCACGAACGGGCCGAGCGCAGCGACGGCCAGCAGGTTGCGCCAGAACGCCACCGCCAGCGCGGGCGCGACGGCGAAGGCGACCAGCGGCGCCGACGACGAGACCGCGACGACGGCCAGGGCGAGGGCACCGACGGTCGGCGGGTCGAGCGGCGGCCGGGGATGCGGGGGTACGGACACGGGAAGCAATATTCACACAGCAATTGCACCACCGAACGTCATCGCTCCGTTACGATCACCGCATTCCGCCGGCGACCCTCCCCCCTCGACGCCCGGAGGTGTTCCCATGCCCGCCTTCGCGGCGGTGCTCTTCGACTTCTTCGGCACGCTCACCCGGCCGGTGCAGCGCGGCCCCGCCCACCAGTCCACCGCCGACCTGATCGGCTGCCCCGTCGACGCCCTGGCCGACGTGCTCGACCGCAGCTACTACCAGCGGGCCAGCGGCCGGTTAGGCGACGCCGAGGCGACCCTGCGCTGGGTGTGCGACCAGGCCGGCGTACACCCGCCGGAGAGCGCGCTGCGCGCGGCCGTGACCTCCCGGCACCGGGCCGTGCGGTCGGACACCCGGCTGCGCGACGAGGCGGTGCCGGTGCTGACGGCGCTGAAGCGGCGCGGCGTGCGCACCGGCCTGGTCAGCGACTGCACCCACGAGCTGCCGGCGTTCCTGCCACAGCTCGCCGTGGCCCCGCTGCTCGACGTGCTGGTCTTCTCCGTGCAGGTTGGGCGCTGCAAGCCCGACCGGGCCCTCTACCTGGCCGCCTGCCGGCAGCTCGGGCTCCCCCCGGACGCCTGCCTCTACGTCGGCGACGGCGGCAGCCAGGAGCTCACGGGCGCGCAGCGGGCGGGCATGACGGCGGTCCGGCTGGCCGCCCCGGACCTCGCCGAGCACCTGGTCTTCAACGCCGAGCCGGACTGGACCGGGCCGGCGCTGCGCTCCCTGGACGGCGTGCTCGACCTGGTGCGCGCGGGCTGCGAGGCCGGGACGCCGGCCGGTGCGGTCAGCGGCGGCGGACCCGGTGCAGTCGGAACGGCCGGCGGGTGACCCGGACCGCCGGGGTCTGCCGGGGCTCCTCCGCCAGCGAGCCGTCGGGCAACCGGTCGCCGGCGGTCGACTCACCGGCGGGGGTGAGCCGGACCAGCGCGCACCCGTCCGTGGCCCAGCGTCGCACCAGGTCGGCCGTGGGGCCGGAGGCGTTGAGCCGCTTGCCGGCCACCGTGGGGGCCAGGGCCGCCCACTCCTCGCCGTCCGGGGCCAACCGGGTCACCCTCGCCGGCCAGGTGACGATCCGCCCGCCGTGGTCGCCGCGCAGCGTGACCTGCGCCTCGGCCGCCTCCGCGAGGCCGGGTGCGGCCTGCTCGCCGGGGCCGCTCACCACCAGCAGCGTCCCGTCCGCCGGCACGCACCACAGCGCCCGCGCGGGACCGCCCGCGACGGCCACCCAGGCGACGGCGGCCTTCTTCACCGCCTCGTCGACCAGGGGCGTGGCGACCCGCCCGTCCGCCTCGTCAGTCACCCCGGCATCCTCCCTCATCCCTGCCACCTGCGGCATCCCCATGCCCGCCTTCGACACCTCGCCCCCGCCGCCGGGCCTCAGCCGACGAACGGCGGCACCGCGATCTCGCCCCGGGCCACCGCCACCACGTGACCGGTCACCGTCGCGCCGATCGCGGTGCCGTCGATCGCGGTGACCGTGCAGGCCAGGAAGGACGGGCGGTCGATCTCGGCACCCTGCCGGACGGCGTACTCGGCGCGGCCGTCGCCCGGGAGCAGGCCGCTGGCGACCAGCCAGACGCCGAGCCCCAGGGCGGCCGAACCGGTCGCCGGGTCCTCCGGGACGCCGTGACCGGGCACGAAGACCCGGGCGTGCGCGGTTTGCGCGTCGGCGTCCCAGGAGAACACGCTGACGTGCTCGATCCCGTACCGCTCCGCCGCCGCCGCGTGCAACCGGGCGCGGGCCACCGCGTCCGGCCGCACCGGCAGGAACGGGAACTCCAGCCCGCAGCCGGCCACCCGGGGCGGCGGGCCGACGTGGTCGGCGGCGTCGAGGCCCACCATCTCCAGCAGTGGCTCCAGGTCCAACTCGGGGCCCAGGGTGGGTGCGCCGCCGGTCAGGGTGGCCCCCGAGGCGGTCACCTCGATCGGCAGCACGCCGGCACCGCACTCCTGGGTGACCTGCCCCACCCCGAACAGGCCGCGCCGGCTCGCCGTCACCGCCGCGCCGACGCTGGGGTGCCCGGCGAAGGGCAGCTCGTCGGTGGGGGTGAAGATCCGCGCCCGGTAGGTGACCCCGACCCGCGTGGGCGGCAGCACGAACACCGTCTCGGAGAGGTTGAACTCCAACGCCAACGACTGCATCTGCTCGGTGGCCAGTCCTTCGGCACCGAAGACCACCGCCAGCGGATTGCCGGCGAAGGGCCGATCGGTGAAGACGTCCACGATCTCGTAGGCCAAGGTCGACATGTTGATAAACAGTAGGCGCTTAGGCTGGTGTCCGTGAGCACGCCGAACCGGGTCTACATCGCCCGACTCGCCGGAGTCGCCGTCTTCGACCCGAACGGCGACCAGGTGGGTCGGGTGCGCGACGCCGTCGCCCGGATCCGGCCGACCCAACGCCCGCCCGAGGTGGTGGGGTTGGTCGCGGAGATGCCGATGCGCCGACGGATCTTCCTGTCCATCAACCGGATCACCACCATCGACCCCGACGCGGTGGTCCTCGGCAGCGGCACGCTCAACCTGCGCCGGTTCTCCAAGCGCCCCAACGAGCTGCTGGTGCTCCAGGAGCTGCTGGACCGGCGGGTGCAGTTGGAGCCGGGCGGCCAGCCGGGCGCGGTGGTCGACGTGGCGATGGAGCACAGCCGGGGCGGCGAGTGGTCGCTGACCCGGGTCGCCGTACGCGAGCACACCGGCCGGCTCACCCGGCGCGGCCACCTGCACCAGGTCGAGTGGGACCGGGTGCGCGGCCTCAGCGGCATCGGCGAGAACCGGGGCACGGCGAACCTGCTGGCCGTGCTGGAGGACATGCGCCCGGCCGACCTGGCCAACGCCCTGCAGGACCTGCCCGACGCGCGGCGCAACGAGCTGGCGGCGGCGCTGGACAACGAGCGGCTGGCCGACGTGCTCAGCGAGCTGCCCGAGCACGACCAGGTGGAGATCCTCGCCGCGCTGGACCGGGAGCGGGCCGCCGACGTGCTGGAGGAGATGGACCCGGACGACGCCGCCGACCTGCTCAACGAGCTGCCCCCGCCGGAGCAGGACGTGCTGCTCGACCTGATGGAGCCCGACGAGGCCGACCCGGTGCGCCAACTGCTGAAATACAGCTCCGGCACCGCCGGCAGCGTGATGACCTCGGAGCCGGTCATCCTGCCCCCGGACGCCACGGTCGCCGAGGCGCTGGCCCGCATCCGGGAGGACCATCTCTCCCCGGCGGTGGCCGCGCAGGTCTTCGTGACCCGCGCGCCGATGACCACCCCGACCGGCCGGTACCTGGGCATGGTGCACTTCCAGCGGCTGCTCCGCGAGCCCCCGGCCGACCTGCTCGGCGGGGTGGTGGTCAACGACATCGACCCGCTGCGCCCGACCACCCCGCTGCCGGAGATCATGCGCCGGATGGCCACCTACGACCTGGTCGGGATGCCCGTGGTGGACCGGACCAACCGGCTGGTCGGCGCGGTCACCGTGGACGACGTGCTGGACCACTCGCTGCCCCGGGACTGGCGGGACCGCGACGCCGAGGTCGCCGCCGAGGCCGCCGCGGCCGCCGCCGACGGGTCGCCGGGCCACGCCGATGAGTGAGCAGCGCCGCACCGAACGGCTCGACCAGCCGCGCGAGCCCCGGGGGGTGAAGCTGCCCCGGTTCGACGCGGAGGCGTTCGGCCGGTGGTCCGAGGGGATCGCGCGGGGCATGGGCACCGCCAACTTCATCGTCTACATGACGGTGCTGATCGCGGCCTGGTTCGTCTGGAACACCCTGGCCCCGGCGGACCTGCGCTTCGACCCGTACACCTTCACGTTCCTGACCCTGCTGCTGTCCTTGCAGGCCTCCTACGCGGCGCCGCTGATCCTGCTGGCGCAGAACCGGCAGACGGACCGGGACCGGGTGGCGCTGGAGGAGGACCGGCGTCGGGCCACGATGCAGAAGGCGGACACCGAGTATCTGGCCCGGGAGGTCGCCGCCCTGCGGATCGCGCTCGGCGAGGTGGCCACCCGGGACTTCCTCCGCTCGGAGCTGGCCCGGCTGGCCGAGGAGCTGGACGATGCCGCCCAGCGCCGGCAGCGGCTGGAACGCCGCCAGCAGGAGCGGCCGGCCCCGCGCGGAGCAGACGACACGCCCGGCGACGCGGCGGGCGGCGGCGGTGCTGGTGCGGGCGGCGGCGGGCGGCCTCCGGGCGGCGGGGAGGGCGGGGGCAGACCGCTCGACGAACCGCTCGACGAGTTGGACGGCGACTTCGCCCGGGGCCGCACCCCGGAGGGACCGGCCCCCGGTGGCGGCCGGTCGGAGCCGGGCCGGGAGCGCTGAGCAACCCGCCGGTCGGTCATCGATTCGCTCACACCGGGTCCGCCGTCGGTCGGCGCGTGATCGCTTCGACGTAGCATTGCGGGCATGTCAGCACCCGTCAGCACCGTCGCGGACGCCGTCCAGGCAGCCCTGGCCACCGTCGACGACCCGGAGATCCGCCGGCCCATCACCGACCTCGGCATGGTCCGCGCAGCCCTGGTCGGCGACGACGGCGTGGTCCGGGTCGAGCTGCTGCTCACCGTGGCCGGCTGTCCGCTGAAGGACAAGCTGCGCAGCGACATCACCGCCGCCGTCGGCGCGGTGCCCGGGGTGACCGGCGTCGAGATCGAGTTCGGGGTGATGAGCCCCGAGCAGCGCCAGGGCCTGCAGTCCAAGCTGCGCGGCGGTGGCGCCACCGAGGAGCCGGTGATCCCCTTCGCCCAGCCCGGCTCCCGTACCCGGGTCTACGCGGTCGCCAGCGGCAAGGGCGGCGTCGGCAAGTCCAGCGTCACGGTCAACCTGGCCGCCGCGCTGGCCGCCCGGGGCCTCTCCGTGGGCGTGGTGGACGCCGACATCTACGGCCACTCGGTGCCCCGGATGCTCGGCGCGGACGGCCGTCCCACCCGCGTCGAGGACATGATCATGCCGCCGCAGTCGCACGGCGTGAAGGTCATCTCGATCGGCATGTTCACCGCCGGCAACGCCGCCGTGGTCTGGCGCGGTCCGATGCTGCACCGGGCGTTGCAGCAGTTCCTCGCCGACGTCTACTGGGGCGAGCTGGACGTGCTCCTGCTCGACCTGCCGCCGGGCACCGGTGACGTGGCCATCTCGCTGGCCCAACTGCTCCCCAACGCCGAGATCCTGGTGGTGACCACCCCGCAGGCCGCGGCCGCCGAGGTGGCCGAGCGGGCCGGCGCGATCGCGTTGCAGACCCACCAGCGCATCGTCGGCGTGGTCGAGAACATGTCCTGGCTGGAGCTGCCCGACGGCACCCGGATGGAGATCTTCGGCTCCGGCGGCGGCGCGGCGGTCGCCGAGTCGCTGACCCGCACGATCGGCGCGCAGGTGCCACTGCTGGGGCAGATCCCGTTGGACACCCGGGTCCGGGAGGCCGGCGACGCCGGGAACCCGATCGTGCTGGCCGCGCCGGACTCCCCGGCCGCGCGGGCCCTGGGCGAGGTCGCCGACCGGCTGGCGGTGCGGCGCGAGTCGCTGCTCGGCAAGCCGCTCGGCCTCAAGCCCGCCGGCCGCTGAGGCCCGGCCACCCGCCGACCGCCGGCCGCCGGGCCACCGCTGAGGCCCGGCCGCCGGCCCACCCGCCCGTAGGCCGGTCGGCAGCGGGTCAGGTCGCGTCGTCGTAGCTGGCGGCGCGCGGGGCCGGCGCGGTGCCGCCGGAGGTCTTCGTCCGCAGGTCGGCAGCGGCGGCCACGTCCTTGAGCTCGTCGTGCACGCCCGTGACGTCGGCCCGCAGGTTGTCGTAGACGCCCTGGAGTGGCTTGCGGATCGCCTGCTCGTCTTCCTCGCTGAGCAGGTGCTTGCGGATGAACGCCTTCGGGTGCAGATCCTCGAGCTGGATGTCGGTGCCGAGCTCGCGGCTGAGGTCGCCGGTGGCGTTGCGGGCCATGGCGCGCAGGTTGCGGACCATCCGCAGCCCGTCGCTGATCACGTTGGGCAGCCGCTCACCGAAGATCAACAGCGCCAGGAGCAAGAGGGCAACGATCTCCCACCAGTTGAGGTTCTCGAACACTGCTGGGCCTCCTCGTCGGCGTCAGAGCAAGACTACGCACCTGCCACGCCCGACCGGGAGGGGCGCGGGGTGCTCACTTGGCGTCGGCGGCGAGGGTCACCGAGGCGTTCTGCCGATTCGACCCACGCCGGTACTCCACGGTCACCACCGCCCCCGGGGCGAACTTGCGGACCAGGGCGATCAGATCGGTCGGGTCGGTCATCGGGTGGCCGTCGAGCCGCAGGATGACGTCGCCCGCCTTCAGCCCCGCCTCGGCCGCCGGGCCCGACGGCTCCACCACCGCCAGCCGTACGCCGCCCGCCCCGGCGTTCGCCGGGCCGGCACCGCCGACCTGCGCCCCGATGACCGTACGGCGGGCCTTGCCGGTGCCGATGATCTCCTGGGTGACCCGTTTCGCCTGGTTGATCGGGATGGCGAAGGCGAGCCCGATGTTGCCGGCCTCCTGCCCGTCGGCGACCAGCGACTTGATCGTCGAGTTCACCCCGATCACCCGGCCGGCGGCGTCCACCAGCGGGCCACCGGAGTTGCCGTGGTTGACCGCGGCGTCGGTCTGGATCGCCGCGTAGTAGCGGGTGGGGCCGCCCGGCTCACCGGCCTGCATCGTCCGGTCCAGGGCACTGACGATGCCGGCGGTCACGGTGTTGGCCAGCGACAGCGGCGAGCCGACGGCCAGCACCGGGTCGCCGACCGCCAGGGCCTCGGAGTCGCCGAACTCCACCGGCCGCAGCCCCGAGCGGGACGTCTTGATCACCGCGATGTCGGACTCCGGGTCCCGGCCGACCACGGTGGCCGGGGCGCTGCTGCCGTCGTTGAAGAGCACCGTGGCCTTGCCGGTGCCACCGGCCACGACGTGGTCGTTGGTGACCACGTGGCCGGCTGCGCTGACGATGAAGCCGGAGCCCTCGCTCGTCCCGCCCAGCCCGGCCATCCGGACGGTCACCACGCTCGGCAGGACCCGCTCGGCGACCCCGGCCAGCGACTCCGGCTTGCGCTGGGCCAGCGCGGGCGGGTCGGCGGGGGCGGCGCCGAGCATCGTCGAGCCGGTGACACCGCCGCGCACCGCGAAGGTGTATCCGAGGGCCCCGCCCAGGGTGCCGGCCAGCAGCGCGGTGATCAGTGGAATCAGCAGCAGTTGGCGCAGCCGGGGCCGGCCGCCCGGCGCGTCCGGGTCGGTGACCTGCTCCGGTTCGACGTCCGGCCCCGGCACCGGGCCGGGCACGACCACCGCCGAGGGGGCCCGTGGGTCCCGCCACGGGTCGGCGAGCGCGTCGGACCACCACGGGGAGGCGGGCGGACCGCCCCGGGCGGCGTCGGACGCCGCCGCTGCTCCGGCCGGCGTCCCCCCGGACGTCGGCGGCCCCGCCGGCGTCGGAGCTCCCCCGGGCCGGCGCCAGTCCCAGCCGTCGGTCACGTAGGCCTCCCAGTCGTCACCGGCTCCCCCGTCCGGCGGACCGGCACGGCTGGCCGGTCCCGACGTCGCGGGACACCCCATCCAGGATTACACGAACGCCGCGAGTGCCGTCAGCGTTGCCGCCCGTGACAGCTCGGCGACACCTCCCCACCCTAGGGTCGACGAAGATCGTCCGGCACCGGACTCGCGGCTGCGTGCGTCCCTGCTCACCTCTAGGCTCATACCGCCCAGCCCGCCCCTGACGGAGGTGCCCCATCGCCACGGCCGCCAGTTCCGGCACTCCGACGAACCAGGCGTTGCAGTTCGCCGAGTCGTACGTCACCGAGGATCTCGTGCTGCGGACCGCCCGCAGCCTCGCCCACGAGGTGGGCCTCGACGCGGTCACCCCGGGCACCGGCGCGGCGCTGCGGCTGCTCGCCGCCGCCGGCAGCGCCCGCGCGGTCGTGGAGATCGGCACCGGCACCGGCGTCAGCGGGGTGTGGCTGCTGCGCGGCATGCGCCCCGACGGCGTCCTCACCACCATCGACCTGGAGGTGGAGCACCAGCGCATCGCCCGCCGGATCTTCACCGAGGCGGGCTTCGCCGCCGGGCGTACCCGGATCATCACCGGCCGGGCGCTGGACGTGCTGCCCCGGCTCGCCGACGGCGCGTACGACCTGGTCTTCGTCGACACCGAGGCGACCAGCTTCAGCTCCTGCGTGGACGCGGCGCTGCGGCTGCTGCGCCCCGGCGGGGTGCTCGCCCTGCACGGCAGCCTCGCCGACGGCCGCATCGGCGACCCGGCCGCCCGGGACGTGGAGACGGTCACCAGTCGGGAGACCCTCAAGGCGATCCGGGAGTCGGAGCACTGGACGCCGGCGCTGTTGCCGGTCGGTCACGGCCTGCTCGCCGCCGTCAAGTGCTGAGCCTCTGAACCCTGCGGCGGCCCGGCCGCGCGACGGCCGCCGGGCCGACGGGCGTCAGTCGACGGTCGCCAGCCAGCGCAGCAGGCCTCGCACGCCCCAGCCGGTCGCGCCCCGGGTCAGCTCGCCGGCGTCCCCGTCCGCCCAGGACGGCGCGGACATGTCGACGTGCAGCCAGCGTTGCCGCAGGTCGCCGGTGAACTCGCGCAGGTAGAGCGCGGCCACCACCGACCCGGCCCCCTGGCTGGGGGCGCTGTACAGGTCGGCGACCTCGCTGCCCAGGTGCTCGACGTAGTCGGCCGGCAGCGGCATCCGCCAGGCGGCCTCGCCGGCCGCGTCGATCGCCGCCAGCAGGTCGGCGGCCAGCTCGTCGTTGTCCGAGTACAGGGCACCGGTGCGCTTGCCGAGCGCCACCGCGTTCGCACCGGTGAGGGTCGCCAGGTCGATCAGCAGGTCGGGCTTGAGCTCGGCGACGGCGTACGCCAGCGCGTCGGCCAGCACCAGCCGCCCCTCGGCGTCGGAGTTGGTGGTCTCGCTGGTCAGGCCGCCGTAGTGGGTGACGACGTCGCCGGGGCGGAACGCCGCGCCGCTGACCGCGTTCTCCGCCAGCGGCGCCAGGGTGGTGATCCGGACCGGCAGCCGCAGCGCCGCGGCGCCCAGGGTGGCGGCGACCACGGCGGCGGCCCCGGCCATGTCCTTGCGCATCAGCTTCATCGCCGACACCGGCTTGATCGAGATGCCGCCCGTGTCGAAGGTGATCCCCTTGCCGACCAGCACCACATGGGTACGCGCGCCGGCCGGCCGCCAGTCCAGCTCCACCAGGCGGGGCCCGCTGGCCGAGCCGCCCCCGACGGCGAGGATGCCACCGAAGCCCTCGGCGGCCAGCTCGGCGGGCTCCCGCACCCGCAGGTGCAGGTCGGGTCGGTCGGCCACGGCCGCCTCGACCTGCTCGGCGAACCACTGCGGGGTCTTCACCGAAGACGGGGCGTTGGTGAGGTCCCGGGCCAGGTGGGTCATCCGCGCGGTGACCTCGGCGCGGGTCAGCGCGTCGGCGTAGCGGGACGGGTCGGCCGCCACCACGTCGACGCCGGTCAGGGCGGGTGCCTCGCCGGCCTCGGTGAGCCGGTACCGGTAGGCGGCCAGCAGCAGCCCCTCGGCCAGGCCGCGCATCGCCTCGGCCGGCGCGTCGCCCGGCAGCACGATCGTGAGATGTGTCTCACTCGCCGCCGCGCGCGCCAACGCCGCCCCCGCCGACCGCCAGCCGGGCTCGTCGCCAGCGCCGATCCCGGCCAGCAGCAGCCGGGTGGGGGTGCCCGCCGGCCGCAGGTGGACGTGCACCTCGCCGGCCCGGCCGGTGGCCCGCGCCGGCCGGACCAGGGCGGCCGCCTCGGCCAGCACGCCGTCACCGAGGGCCGGCAGGTCGGCCGGCGGCGTGGCCGCGCCGTCGGCGCCTGCGGCCTCGCCCGCCGGGGCGGGGCGGATGGGCACGGCCAGGGCCTCGGGCCGCTCGGCCCCGCTGACCAGACGGATGGCAAGCACGCTGCAACGACCTCCAGGACGATCGGAGCACGGGCCGACGCCCGCACCGAAGGTGAAGACCCTGAGCCACCGGCTCCGCCGGTGACTCAGGGTCGGGTGGATCGTCCGCCCGGCAACCGCCGGGCGAACCGTTCGTTCGCCTCAGCCGGCGGCCGCCTTCAGTGCGTCACCGAGCGCGTTGGCCTCGTCGGGAGTCATCTCGACGACGAGCCGGCCACCGCCCTCCAGCGGGACCCGCATGACGATGCCCCGGCCCTCCTTGGTGACTTCCAGCGGACCGTCGCCGGTCCGCGGCTTCATCGCCGCCATGTTGTCTCCCCTCAGACCTGCACCAGGGTCGGTGGGTTGCCCCACAGCCTCTTCGCCAACACCCACCGCGCCTGCGCGGCGGTACCGACCAACGATTTTCCCTGATGAACACCGTCGGACCCAAACCGAAGAGGTATTGATGTAACAGCGCCTAGCATATCCCGAGAAGGCCTGTCACAATGTGCGGTCATGCAGGCACGGTCGGCACTCTTCGACCTCTACGGCGACCACCTCCGCCCCCGGGGTGGCCGCGCACCGGTCGCCGCCCTGGTCAAGCTGCTGGCACCGCTGGGGATAGCACCCCCGGCGGTCCGCACGGCCGTCAGCCGGATGGTCCGCCAGGGCTGGCTCGACCCGCTGCGCCTGGCCTCCGGGCCGGGATATTCGATCACGCCGAAAGCGGCCCGCCGACTCGACGAGGCGGCGGCCCGGATCTACCGGACCGGCCGGGTCGGTTGGGACGGACGGTTCGATCTGATCGTCCTGTCGGCCCCTTCCTCGCGCCGGGAGCGGCAGCGGCTCGCCGCGACGCTGAGCTTCCTCGGCTACGGCACCCTCGACGAACAGACCTGGGTGGCCACCCGGCCCGGCGAGGACGTCGACCTGCTGCTGGACGAGGCGGGCGTGCGGTACGAACGGTTCACCGCAGCGCACGCCGCCGGCACCCCGGGCGCGATGGGGCTGGTCCGGCGGGCCTGGGACCTCACCGAGATCGGCCGGGCCTACGAGCGCTTCGTCGCCGTGCAGCGCCCACTGCTGGCCAAGGTGACCACCCGCAGCGACGACGAGGAGGCGTACGCCTCCCGGTTCCGGCTCGTGCACGCGTGGCGTACGTTCCTGTTCCGGGACCCGCAACTGCCCCCGGCGCTGCTGCCCGAGCGCTGGCCGGGCACCGCCGCGGCGAGCTTCTTCGACCGGCACGCCGCCCGGCTGCGCCCGGCCGCCGACCGGTACGTCGAGCTCTGCCTCGACGCCACCCACCGCACCGCCCGACAGAAGGGTCGTTAGATCGTGACCGAGCCGCTGCTCGTCGACCGCACCGACGCCGTCGTCACCCTGACGCTGAACCGTCCGGCGGCGATGAACGCGCTCGACGTGGCGCTCAAGGAGGCGCTGCGCGACAGCCTGGCCGAGCTGGAGTCCGACCGCAGCTGCCGGGCGGTGGTGCTGGCCGGGGCCGGCGGGTCGTTCAGCGCCGGCCAGGACCTCCGCGAGCACGTGCAGACCCTCCAGTCGGCCGGGTCGGACCCGCTGGCCACCGTGGCGACGCACTACAACCCGATCGCGGCCCGGCTGGCCAACCTGCCCAAACCGGTGGTCGCCGCCGTGCGCGGCATGGCCGCCGGGGCCGGTGCGTCGCTGGCCTTCCTGGCCGACTTCCGCGTCGGCGGGCCGAAGACCCGCTTCCTGATGGCCTTCGCCGGCGTCGGGCTCGCCGCCGACACCGGCGCCTCCTGGACGCTGCCCCGGCTCGTCGGTCACGCCAAGGCCGTCGAGCTGCTGATGCTGGCCGAGCCGGTGAGCAGCGCGGAGGCCCACCGGCTGGGGCTGCTCACCCGGCTGGTCGACGACGACGAGCAGGTGCTGCCCACCGCTCAGGAGCTGGCCGCCCGGCTCGCCGCCGGCCCCACCATCGCGTACGGGGCGATCAAGCGGCAGCTCTCCGTCGCCGACGCCGGCACCCTCGCCGACGCCCTGGCCGCCGAGGGGCAGGCCCAGTCGATCTGTGGGGCCACCGCCGACCACCGGGCCGCCACCATGGCCTTCGTCAACAAGCAGAAGCCGGTCTTCGAGGGGCGCTGAGCCGCCCCGGGCCGAGGGCCGGCGGACTCGGGCGCGGGTCGGCTGCGGCGTCGCGGTGTCCGACGGCGGGCCGGTGGGTCAGCGGGTCAGGTAGCCGCCGTCGATCGGCAGGGTGTGGCCGGTGATCCAGGCCGCGTCGTCCGAGGCGAGGAAGAGCACCACCCCGGCGATGTCGTCCGGGGTGGGGATGCCCGGCTTCGGGTTGAACGAATCCAGCTGCGCGCGCGTCTGCGCCGGGTCCGGCATGTTGGCGATGAAGTGATCCACCAGCGCAGTGGTCACCACCGTCGGGGCGATCGCGTTGACCCGGATGCCGCGCGCCGCGTACTCCAGGGCGGCCGAGCGGGTCAGGCCGACGATGCCGGCCTTGGTGAAGGTGTACGGGGCGATGTTCTCCTGGGCCGACAGGCCGGCGATCGACGAGGTGTTGATTACCGCGCCGCCACCGCCGTGCAGCATCGCCTCGATGCCGTACTTCAGCACGTGGAAGACCCCGTCGCCGTTGATCCGGCGGACCCGGTTCCAGTTGTCCACGTCCATCTCGTGCAGCGGTTGCTGCTGGCCGTCGATGCCGGCGTTGTTGAAGACCACGTCGAGCCGGCCGTAGCGCTGCATGGTGTCCGAGATGCCCTGCTCGACCGCGCTGGGGTCCCCGGTGTCGACGATGAGCGCCAGCGCATCGGGCAGCTCGCCGGCCACCCGCCGGGCCCCGTCGGCGTTGATGTCGGCGATGGCGACCCGGGCCCCCTCGGCGGCGAACCGCCGGGCGGTGGCCTCGCCGAGCCCGGAGGCGCCCCCGGTGACGAAGACGACCCTGTCCTGGAAACGCATCGGCCCCTCCCGGGAGCCGGCGTCGGTGCCGGCCGTCCCGAGCGCTCGTTACCCGGCCGGTCCGGGGTTAGTCGTCCTCCTCCGGGTCCTGGTTGGCCTCGGCGCCGAGCACGAACGCCTGCATGGCCAGCTCGTCGCCGTAGGGCGAGACGAACGCCGGCAGCTCGCGGGGCCCCAGGTCCCGCACGTACGCCCAGAACAGCCGGACCGCCTCGGCCCGGGTCGGGGCCTCGATCGGCAGGTCCAGGCTGACCAGCCAGGTGCGGCGGGCCGGCGGGGGGCCGAGCCGCTCCACCAGCTCCCGGTAGGCGTCGGCGGGCAGCGCGGTGACCGGCCCGTCCAGGGTCAGCTCCTCGGCCGGCGCCGGCTCGTCGAAGACCCGTCGGGTGTACGCGACCACCAGCGCGGCGTCGACCGGCTCGGACTGGGGGTCGTCCGGGTCGTCGCCGCGCTCGGCGGTGGGCCGGGCGACCCGGCCCAGGGCCACCAGCCGCAGCGGCCCCTCGGCCAGCACCGCCACCGGATCACCCGGCCGGGGCCCGAGGGGCGGGACCGCCCCGGGCTGCGCTGCGGCGGGTGAGTCGGGCCCACCCGAGGCGACCGTGCCGGGCGGGGCGTCCAGCCCGGTCAGCTCCAGCGTGTCGTGGTGGACGAGCCGCTCGGCCTCGTACCGCTCCGGCGACAGGAGCACGGCCCAGGCACCGTCAGCCCGCCCGGCGGAACCCCGGGCGTCGATCGTGCCGCTCACGCGGCGATCCGTGTCGGTCATGTCTGCCATCCCATCACGCCGGCCGCGCCGTGCTGCGGTGGCAGCCGGCCAGGTGATCGTCGACCATCCCGGTGGCCTGCATCAGGGCGTACGCCGTGGTCGGGCCGACGAACCGGAACCCGCGCTTCTTGAGCGCCTTGGCCATCGCCGTGGACTCCGGGGTCAGCGCCGGCACGTGGGCGAACGACTCCGGCCGGGCGGCCCGGGGCGTCGGCGCGTAGGACCAGAGCAGGGCGGAGAGCCCGTCGGGCAGCTCCAGGGCGGCCCGCGCGTTGGCGATGGCCGCCTCGATCTTGGCCCGGTTGCGGACGATGCCGGCGTCGGCCAGCAGCCGGGCCACGTCGGCCTCGCCGTAGCCGGCCACGGTCTCCAGGTGGAAGTCGCCGAACGCCGACCGGAAGGCGGGGCGCTTGCGCAGGATGGTCAGCCAGGACAGGCCGGACTGGAACGCCTCCAGGGTCATCCGCTCGTAGAGCGCGTCGTCGCCGCGCAGTTGCCGCCCCCACTCGTGGTCGTGGTAGACGGCGTAGTCCGGGGTGCTCGCCCCCCACGCGCAACGGGCCAGCCCGTCCGCGCCGATCACCAGGTCAGTCACGGCGTACACGCTAGACCGGGAGGCCGACGCGGTGCCCGCCGTGACGCCCTGTTGGGGCTTACGGCCCGCCCGGAAGCCGCGATGTCCCGCATCCGGCGACCGAGGTGGGCGGCGCTCGGCGGCCACCCCGGCTCAGGGCAGCCGGCCCCGCTCGACCAGCCGGCCGAAGCGCTTCAGCGCCTGGGTCAAGCTCAGCTTGGAGCCCGGCCAGAGCACCGGCCAGGCCACCCGGCCGGCCGCGCCGCCGGGGACGTGGAACCACTCGTGCCAGACCACCTGGGTCCGGCCGCCCTCGATCTGGGTGCAGCGCAGCACCCCGGGGCCGCGCAGCAGCGGGCCGCAGTGCACCACGCCGATCTCGTAGGGCGCGTCGACCCGGACCACCCGCATCTCGTCGCGCAGCACCGCCGGCCCCAGCGTGGTGACGGCCTCCACGAGGCTGCCCTCCCCGCCGTCGCCCTCGACCACCCGCACCTTGGTGAACGGGATCCAGTCGGACTGCCGCTCCCAGGCCACCAAGGCGGCGAAGACCCGCTCGGCCGGGGCGTCGACGATGACGGTCGCGGAGACCTCGCCCGCGCCGGGCTGGGTCGCCGCGCGCAGGCCGTCGTCGGCCGCCCCGTCGGTCACGCCGGCTCCGACCGGACCGCCGGCCCCCGCTCGCCGGCCGGGTCCACCGGCTCGCCGGCGTCGGACGCGCCAGCCGGTGCCCCGTCGCCCTCGGTCGTACCCGCGCTCTGCGCACCGCTGCCCGCGCCCGTCGTCGCGCCCGCCGGACCGGTCACGCCGCCGCCCAGGCCGGTGGGAACGCTTCCCGAGCCGGTCGCGTCGGCCGGCACGGTCGCGTCGGCCGGCCCCGGCTGGCCGTCCTCGCCGGCCGCCGCCTCGGCCGCCGCCTGCTCGCGGGCGCGGGCCAGCGCGTCGGCGTCGGCGGTCCGTCCCTCGCGCAACGCGGTGACCTCCGCCTCCAGCACGCCGATCAGCTCGGACTTGTACCCGATGTCGTAGGCCGCCCGGCGCATCGCCTGGTCGACCTGGGCCATCCGGTACCCCCGCAGCGTCGTGTCGAAACGGACATCACCCACGTCGGACTCGTGCAGCGGCCGGTTGCCGGGCAGCGGGACGGCCCGCCCGTCCGGCTCGACCGGCACCAGGCCGGGATCGCGGCCGGTGACCAACACCGTCACCCCGAAGACCACCGCCGCGACCGTGAGCGCGACCACCAGCAGGAGCAGCACCTGACCCATGTAGGAGATCGTGGCACGTGCGCGGTCCCGGAGCGACCCCGCCGGGCGGTCCGGGCAAAGATAGCTGCGCGTCGTTGCCCCCGTGCCGGCCGGAGCGGGCGAGGGCAGACCGGCTAGCGTCGGAGACCGGGCCGGATTCTGCGGCCGACGCGAGATCGGGAGGCGGGCATGGCCGGGGCGTTTCGGCTCGGGAGTCGCACGTTCGCACCGGGCGAACTGGTGGTGATGGCCATCGTCAACCGCACCCCGGATTCGTTCTTCGACCGGGGTGCCACCTTCGCCGAGGACAGCGCGCTGCGGGCCGTGGAGCGGGCGGTCACCGAGGGCGCGGAGATCGTCGACATCGGCGGGGTGAAGGCCGGCCCCGGCGACGAGGTCGACGTGGCCGAGGAGATCCGGCGCACCGTGGACACCATCGCCGCCGTCCGGGCCGCCTTCCCGGACGTGGTGATCTCCATCGACACCTGGCGGGCCGAGGTGGCCACGGAGGCGGTCGCGGCTGGGGCGGACCTGCTCAACGACACCTGGTCCGGCGCGGACCCGGCGCTCGCCCGGGTCGCCGCGCGCACCGGGGCGGGGCTGGTCTGCTCGCACGCCGGCGGGCTCGCCCCCCGCACCCGCCCGCACCGGGCCGCCTTCGCCGACGTGGTCGCCGACGTGGTCACGACGGTGACCGGCCTCGCCGAGCGCGCGGTCGCCCTGGGGGTACGCCCCGACGGCATCCTCATCGACCCGGCCCACGACTTCGGCAAGAACACCCGGCACTCGTTGGAGATCACTCGTCGCCTCGACGAGTTGTCCGGCACGGGTTGGCCGCTGCTGGTGGCGCTGTCGAACAAGGACTTCGTCGGCGAGACCCTGGGTCTGCCGGTCGCCGAGCGGCTGGAGGGCACCCTGGCGGCGACCGCCGTGTCGGCCTGGCTGGGCGCCCGGGTGTTCCGCGCCCACCAGGTGCTGCCCACCCGCCGGGTGCTGGACATGGTGGCGTCGATCCGGGGCGACCGGCCGCCGACGCTGGCCCGCCGCGGCCTGGCCTGAGCCCGCGCCGATCCAACCGGGGCGACAGAACCGGGGCGACCCGACACCGCCACGATCCCGACCGACACCGGGGGTCGGGTCCGGTCGGTCAGGTCCAGCGCAGGATGTCGCGCCGCCAGGCGTAGAGGATGCCCAGCGCCAGCACGGCCACGAAGATCCCCATCTCGGCGACCGTGACCAGCCCGAAGCCGGGCCGGTCGAAGACCACCGCCCACGGGAAGAGGAAGACCGCCTCGACGGCGAAGAGCACGTAGAGGTACGCGTAGACGTAGTAGCGAATCTGCATCTGGGCCCAGTCGCCGCCCACCGGGTCGAGGCCGCACTCGTAGCCGGCCCGCTTGCCGACCGGGTCGGCCGGGCGGGCCGGACGCAGCACCCGGTTGGCGGAGAACGCCGCGACGAAGAAGAGGACGCCGGCGAGCAGCAACAGCCCGAGCGTCGCGTACGAGCCCAGGTAACCGGTCACGGTGGGTCAGCCTACCGTGCGGGCCCGGTAGGCGTACCGGACACGTTACGAAACTGTTTCCCAGCGGGACTGGTGTCACATGGCAACCATTGCCGAATAATGAATCCGCCCTGATCATCACGGAAGAGAGCTGGCCCCCGCGTGGACGTACCTCCGGTTCGGCGGGTGGCAGACCGACGTGCCGCCGGGCTCCTCCTCGCCCTCGCGACGGCGCTGGCGCTCGCGGTCGTGGCGCTGCCCGGCTGGGCCGCCGCCACACCCGCCGTGACCCCCGTCGCGGCCACCCTGACGGACCCGGCGGAGGATCCGGCCGCCGAGCCCGGCGAGACGCCGCCGGTCGACGAGCCCACCCCGACCGAGCCGGCCCCCACGGTGGGACCGCCGACCGAGCCGCCGCCACCGGCGACCACCGAGCCGGCCCCCGCCCCCAGCGAGGCGCCGCCCACCACCCCGGCCGGCCCCGAGAACCCGCCTCCGGCCAGCACCGCGCCGAGCACCACCGCTCCCCCGAGCCTGCCGCCGCCGCCGAGCACCGCCGGCCCGACGCTCGGCCCGCCGCCGCCGCCCGGTCCGGGCCAGCCGCCGACGCACCCGCTGGGTGTGCGGGTCAGCACCGAGGACGTCACGCTGACGGAGGCGTACTGGAACGCGCCGGCCACGACGACCACGCTGCGGGTCACGGTGACCAACATCGGCGGGACGACCGAGCTGATCCGGCTCTCGTACACCCTCCCGGCGGGCCTGACCGACGCCGGCACCGCCGGCTGCGCCGCGGCCGGCGGCGGCGAGCACCGCTGCGGCCAGTGGACCACTGCGGCCGGGTCCCGGTTCAGCGCCCTGATCAAGGTACGGGTCGACGGCGACGCCTGGGAGCGGATGCCGCTCAGCGGGGCGGTCCGGGTCAGCGCGACCGCCCCCGGCCTGGCCGGCTCGGCCCAGGACGACGAGGGCTTCGCCGTGCTCTTCCCGCCGGGGCCGCCGGTGCCGGGCATCTCGCTGAACGCCCAGGGGGTCGCCTTCGACATCAGCGGCGCCCCCAGCGAACTGGCCGTGCGGCTGGGCAACACCGGCAAGGTCGACGCCGCCGGCCGGGTCGAGGTGGTGCTGCCCGAGGGCGTCACCGTCCCGACGCCGCCCGCCGGCTGCGTCGCGTTGAGCGTCACCCGCACCCGGTGCGACGCTGGCACGGTCCCCGCCGGTGACGCCGTCACCGTCCGGCTCCCGGTCAGCGCGTCCGCCGAGGCCCAGCGGAAGGCCCCGCTGGCCGGTGCGGTGATCGGCCGGATCGACCCACCCGGCGCCCGGGCCCGGCAGCTGCAGATGAGTTTCCGGATCACCGCGGCGGCCGCGCTCGCCACTCCGATCGCCAGCCCCGCCCCGGCCGGCTCGCAGGGCGTGCTGGCCGCGGCCGGCGGGGGCCCGAACTCCGCGGACGGCTTCACCTCGGTGCAGCGCACCGCGGTCGCCCTGATCGTGGTCTCCCTGCTGCTGGTCACGCTGGCCCTGGTGCTGGCCACCACCTCGCTGCGGCGCCGGCTGAGCGGCCCGGCGGGTTCCGCGCCCCCGCGCGGCCGGTCGCAGTGAGCCGGTCCCGGCCGCCGGCGTGGGGCGGTGGCCGGCCGGTGATACTGATTACGCGGCGCGGCTGAAACCACACCAAACCAGGGCCAACAACACTGGTTTTCATCCCAGTCGGCGGACCAGAAGGCCCGTCCGCCACCCGGCCCGACGTAGGCTCTCGGGTGAGGAACCACAGCGCGCCGCACCAGCTACGGCGGTGCGGGTCGGCGCTGCGTCAAGGAGGTTACGTGGCCGGGCAAGGCGAGGTCACCATCAATATCGGCCGCCCGCGCCACCGCGCGCGGCGAAGCGAGGTGTAGGCGTGACCAAGCAGATCCGTCAACTCGACCGGGTGGTCATCCGGTTCGCGGGTGACTCCGGTGACGGCATGCAGTTGACCGGCGACCGGTTCACCTCGGAAACGGCGCAGCTGGGCAACGACATCTCCACGTTGCCGAACTTCCCCGCCGAGATCCGGGCTCCCGCCGGCACCCTGCCGGGGGTGTCGAGCTTCCAGGTGCACTTCGCCGACTACGACATCCTCACCCCGGGTGACGCGCCGAACGTGCTGGTGGCGATGAACCCGGCGGCGCTCAAGGCCAACCTGGCCGACCTGCCGCGCGGCGCCGACATCATCGTCAACACCGACGAGTTCACCAAGCGCAACCTGACCAAGGTCGGGTACGCGTCGAGCCCGCTGGACGACGACTCGCTCAGCGGCTACGTGGTGCACCCGGTGGCGCTGACCTCGATGACGGTCCGGGCGCTCGCCGAGCAGGCGGTGTCCAAGAAGGACGCCGAGCGGGCCAAGAACATGTTCGCCCTCGGCCTGCTCTCCTGGATGTACTCCCGGCCCTACGAGTCCACGCTGCGCTTCCTGGAGCGCAAGTTCGCCAAGCGCCCCGAGCTGGTCGCGGCGAACATCGCGGCGTTCCGGGCCGGCTGGAACTTCGGCGAGACGACGGATTCCTTCTCGGTGCGGTACGAGGTGAAGCCGGCCAAGATGCTGCCGGGCACCTACCGCAACATCACCGGCAACGCGGCGCTCTCCCTCGGCCTGGTCGCCGCGGGCGTGCGCTCCGGCCTGCCGGTGTTCCTCGGGGCGTACCCGATCACCCCGGCGTCGGACATCCTGCACGAGCTGAGCAAGCACAAGCGCTTCGGCGTGGTCACCATGCAGGCCGAGGACGAGATCGCCGCCGTCGGCGCGGCGCTGGGCGCCTCGTACGGCGGGGCGCTGGGCGTCACCACCACCAGCGGTCCCGGCGTGGCGCTCAAGAGCGAGACGATCTCCCTGGCGGTGGCGCTGGAGCTGCCGCTGGTCATCGTGGACGTGCAGCGGGCCGGCCCGTCGACGGGCATGCCGACGAAGACCGAGCAGGCCGACCTGAACATGGCCCTGCACGGCCGGCACGGCGAGGCCCCGATCGCGGTGATCGCCCCGAAGTCGCCCTCGGACTGCTTCCACGCGGCCATCGAGGCGGCCCGGATCGCGCTGACCTACCGCACCCCGGTGATCCTGCTGTCGGACAACTACGTCGCCAACGGCTCCGAGCCGTGGCTGCTGCCCGACGTGGAGTCCCTGCCCGACCTGCGGGTCGAGTTCGCCACCGCGCCCAACGGCGAGGACGGCACCTTCCTGCCCTATCTGCGCGACCCGCAGACCCTGGCCCGGCCGTGGGCCGTCCCCGGCACCCCGGGGCTGGAGCACCGCATCGGCGGGCTGGAGAAGGCCGACAAGACCGGCGACATCTCCTACGACCCGGCGAACCACGACTTCATGGTCCGCACCCGGGCCGCCCGCATCGAGGCGATCCCGGTGCCGGACGTCGAGGTGGAGGACCCGAGCGGTGACGCCCGCGTGCTCGTGCTCGGCTGGGGTTCGACGTACGGGCCGATCGGTGCCGCCTGCCGGGGCCTGCGCCAGCGCGGCCTCTCGGTGGCCCAGGCGCACCTGCGGCACCTGGCGCCGATGCCGGCCAACCTCGGCGAGGTCCTGCGCTCCTACGACCGGGTGGTCATCCCCGAGATGAATCTCGGCCAGCTCGCCCAGGTCATCCGGGGCAGATACCTGGTCGACGCCATCGGCTACAACCAGGTCCGCGGCCTGCCGTTCACCGCCGCCGAGCTGGAGACGATGCTGGAAGAGGTCCTGAAGAATGTCTGAGCCCGTCGCCCTCAAGCTCACCGCGAAGGACTTCAAGTCCGACCAGGAGGTGCGCTGGTGCCCCGGCTGCGGTGACTACGCCATCCTCGCCGCCGTGCAGCAGTTCATGCCGGAGCTGAACATCCCCCGGGAGCGGATCGTCTTCGTCTCCGGCATCGGCTGCTCCTCCCGCTTCCCGTACTACATGAACACCTACGGGTTGCACTCGATCCACGGCCGTGCCCCGGCGATCGCCACCGGCCTGTCGGTGTCCCGGCCGGACCTGTCGGTCTGGGTGGTCACCGGCGACGGCGACGCGCTGTCGATCGGCGGCAACCACCTGATCCACGCGTTGCGCCGCAACGTCAACCTCAAGATCCTGCTCTTCAACAACCGGATCTACGGCCTGACCAAGGGGCAGTACTCGCCCACCTCCGAGGTCGGCAAGATCACCAAGTCGACGCCGGCCGGCTCGGCGGACGCCCCGTTCAACCCGCTCTCCCTCGCCCTCGGCGCGGAGGCGACCTTCGTCGGGCGCACCATCGACTCCGACCGCAAGCACCTGCAGTCGGTGCTGCGGGCCGCCGCCGAGCACCAGGGCTCGGCGTTCGTGGAGATCTACCAGAACTGCAACATCTTCAACGACGGCGCGTTCGAGCAGCTCAAGGAGCCGGGCACCCGGGACGACTTCCTGATCCGGCTGGAGCACGGCAAGCCCATCACCTTCGGCGCCGACGGGCAGTTCTGCGTGGTCCACCCGCCGGGCGGCTTCGGCCTGGAGGTGCGCCCGACCGCGTCGGTCCGCCCCGAGGAGATCGTCGTGCACGACACGACGGTCAACGACCCGGCGTACGCGTTCGCGCTCTCCCGGCTGCCGGGGCTGGACCTGAGCAACACCCCGATCGGGGTGTTCCGCTCGGTCGAGCGCCCCTCCTACGACCACGTGGTGCAGAGCCAGGTCGCGGCGGCGAAGGCCACCGTCACCGAGACGCCGGAGCAGCAGCTCGCCGGCCTGCTCGGCAGCGGCGACACCTGGACGATCCTCTGACCCGCCGCTGAGTACGGCGGCACCGCGCCCGCCGTACCCGCGTCACCGCACCAGGCCCGCGACCCGCCCAGGTCGCGGGCCTGGTGCGGTCAGGCCGGGGCGTTCGTCGGGGTGGGACGGTCGTCGCGGACGTGCACGAGCATGTCGCCGGTCTCGATGACCGCGCCGGCCTTGTCCGACAGGGTGACCACCTTGCCCCGGCGCACCAGCGCGATGACCAGGGATTCCAGCTCGCGCGGCGACCGGCCCACCTCGTTGCGTTCGGCCGAACGCATCGCCAGCGCCATGCCCTGGCCGGGGGTGAGCAGGTCCTCCACCACGTCGATCAGCGGCGGCGCGGAGGTCGACAGGCCGAGCAGCCGGCCGGCCGTGGCGGACGAGACGATCACGTGGTGCGCGCCGCTCTGCTTGAGCAGCGGTGCGTTCTCGGCCTCCCGGACGGCGGCGATGATCCGCACCTGGCCGGCGGTGAGCTGCCGGACGGTGAGCGCCACCAGCACCGACGCGTCGTCGCTGTCGGTCGCGATGATCACGGACTTGGCGTTGCGCACGTGCGCCTCGTTGAGCACCGAGGAGCGGGTCGCCGACCCCTCGATGGCGACCAGGCCGGCCGAGGTGGCCTGGCGCAGCGCGGCGGGGCTCCGCTCGACCACCACGATGCGGGAGCGGTCCAGGCCGTTCTCCAGCAGTGCCGAGACCGCGCTGCGGCCCTTGGTGCCGTAGCCGCAGATGATGACGTGGTCCTTCACGCTTCTCCTCCACCGCGACAGGCGCCGGCCGGTCCGGTACTGCTCGGTCAGGACTTCCAGGGTGGTGCCGACCAGGATGATCAGGAAGAGCACCCGGGCCGGGGTGACTAGCAGGACGTTGACCAGCCGCGCGGACGGCGACGACGGGGTGATGTCGCCGTAGCCGGTGGTGGAGAGCGAGACCACCGCGTAGTAGAAGCAGTCGAGGAGGGTCAGGCCGTCCTCGTTGACGTCGCGGTAGCCGTCGCGGCCGACGTAGACGGCGGCGACGACGGCGACGACCAGGCCCAGGGCCGCGGCCAGGCGCAGGGTCAGCGCGCTCAGCGGACCGCGCCGCTGCGCGGGAAAATGGATCACCGTCGAACCTGCTCCGCCTCCGTCGCCTGCACGTGCACAACATAGCCGGTCCGGACGCAGGGCGGGATGCCGGCGGGACCTGGGACGCGGACGGCCGTCGTCGGAGTGGGACCGCCCCCGGGCCGCCCGACGGGCATGATGGGGTGGTCGGTGCCGGAGCCGACCGAGAGTGAGGCCGACATGTCGTTGCTGCGGCGGGTGATCGGCGGGGTGCTGCGCCGGATCAGGATTCGGCAGGGCCGCACCCTGCGCGAGGTCGCCCAGGCGGCCGGGGTGTCGCTGCCCTACCTCTCCGAGGTCGAGCGGGGCCGCAAGGAGGCGTCGTCGGAGGTCCTGGCCGCGATCTGCCGCGCCCTCGGCATCCGCCTGTCCGAGCTGTTGGAGGAGGCCCGCGACGACCTGCGCCGGTTGGAGCCCGCCGCCCCGGTGGGGCCACGCGCGCCCGGGGCGGTCCTCGCCGCCGGGGTGCCGCTGCCCCGGCACGGCGAGCGGCTGTCCCGGCTGGAACAGCGCGACCCGCACCGGGCGCGACCCGGCGCGACGCTGGTCGTCGGCCTGCGCAGCACCGGGCTGGTCTGCCACGGGCGGGCGGCGAGCGGCGCGGGACGACCCGCCGGCGGCTGAGGGCTTCTGCCGTGGGCGAATCTGCCTCCGGCAGATTCGCTGGGTCGCCCCGCCCGGCCGGCGCAGGCTGGACGGACCGGTCCCCGGGGCGGACCACGTCGCCCGCCGGTGCGGTGGAGGTCGCCATGATCGGGTACGACGTGCGAATGCTGGACAGCGGCCAGCCGTCCTTCGGCGACGAGGTCTTCCAGCGGCTGCTGAAGGAACGGATCGTCTTCCTCGGCACCGAGGTCACCGACGAGTCGGCCAACCAGATCTGCGCGCAACTGCTGCTGCTGGCTGCGGAGGACAGCGAGCGGGACATCCACCTATACATCAACTCGCCGGGCGGCTCGGTCAGCGCCGGGATGGCCGTCTACGACACGATGCGGTACGTCCGCAACGACGTGGCCACCCTCGCGCTCGGCTTCGCCGGCTCGATGGGGCAGTTCCTGCTCTGCTCCGGCACGGCCGGGAAGCGGTTCGCGCTGCCGCACTCGCGGATCATGATGCACCAGCCGTCGGGCGGGTTCGGCGGCACGGTCGCCGACATCACCATCCAGGCGGAGAACATGCTGCACGTCAAGCGCACCATGCAGGAGCTGATCGCCCGGCACAGCGGGCGCACCCTGGACGAGATCCAGACGGACTGGGACCGCGACCGCTGGTTCACCGCCGAGCAGGCCCGCGAGTACGGCCTGATCGACCGGGTCCTCACCCGCGTCGACCAACTACCAACCGGCTAACCCCCACCCCCACCCCCACCCCCCCACTTCGCACGTTGATCAAGAGGTTTGCGTCAAGAATCGCGGGAAATCTGACGCAAACCTCTTGATCACGAGCGCGGGCGGGAGCCCGGGCGGGGTTAGGGGTGGGGGTAGCTGACCACCGGGCTGGTGCCGAACGAGCCGACCACGGGGGTGCCGACGTCGTTGATCGTCCGCTCGATGCCGCCGCTGCCGTCGAGGAAGACGGTGATCATGTTGTGGAACCGGACGCCGGGCCGCTGGGGCGTCTCGATCCCCCGCGCCGCCCGGATGTCGACCCGCTGGTTGAAGTACGAGTAGATGCCCAGCCCCCACGCCTCGTGCCGGCGTACGGAGTCACCGACCTTGTAGGACGCCCAGCCGGGGCCGGTCGGGCTGGTCCAGGCGGCCTGGCTCGGCGGGTCGTAGGGCAGCTCGCTCTGGTAGAAGATGGTCCGGCCGCGCTCGCCGGTCCACACCGTCTGGTAGCGCTGGTAGTGCTCGACGAAGAGCCCGTAGGCGGTCACGTCGTCGCCGGTGACGACCACGCCGGTGTCGGCGGTGTTCGCCGTCCAGCCGATGCCGTTGCCGTGGTCGCCGCGCCAGGCCCAGATGTTGTCCAGCAGGGTGTCGTCGCTGTGCACGGCGAGGCTGGTGCGGGCCCGGCCGACCCAGGGGCCGCCGATGCGGAAGAAGACGTCCTGCAACGAGGTCGGGTTGGCGGTGTGGTCCCGGTGGCCGAACCGGTGACCGACCTCGACGAGCACGTCGGACTGGCGCTGGCCGGCGTCGACGAGCACCCCGGCGACGCGTACCCCGTCGACGTCGGCGATCCGCAGCGCGGCGTCGCCGGTGGTCGGGGCGAGGCTGGGCATGCCGAGGCCGAGCACGACCGTGCCGGGCCGGGTGACCCGCAGCGCCCGGTCGAGCCGGTAGACGCCGGGGGTGAGCAGCAGGTGGCGGCCCCGCGCCAGCTCCCGGTTGATCCGCTGGGCACTGTCGGTGGGCTTGGCGAGGTAGAAGTCGCGCAGCGACAGCGACGGGGTCGGCTGGGCGCCGGCGGACCAGGTGGTGCCGGCGGTGTCGTGGCGCAGGCGCGGCACGGCCACCCGCCACCGGTCGTCGCCGTCGACGAAGAGGTACGGCTTCTCCCGGGTCACCGGGCTGGTCGGCAGCGTGGTGTACGGCGGGTCGGGGAAGCCCTGGGCGGGTGCCCCGGTCACGCCGGAGAAGACCTGGTTCCAGACCCCGTTGGTCCAGTCGCCGCCGAGCTCGCTGTCGCGGGTCAGCCACTGCTGCTGGGAGCCGTTGATGGTGATGCCGTCGACCTTCGAGTCGGCGATGTAGCCGCCGCTGGAGTAGCCGCCGTTGCCCGGTTCCAGCCAGAGGGTGCCGCGCACGTGCACCCGGCGCATCGGGGAGGCCTGGGAGACCGCCCACTGGTTCGACCAGTCGGTGGGGGTGACGGAGAGGTTCTCCGCCGAGCGCCAGAAGTTGGTCAGCGCGGAGATGCCGGCCGGTGAGTTCGGGTCGGGCTGGCCGATCACCCGGACCGCGCCGTGGATGTCCACGTCGTCCGGGGAGCGGCCGAGGCCGGCGACGGTGGTGTAGTAGCCGAGCTTCGCGTCGACGTCGTAGCGGCCGGGCTTGAACAGCACGGCGTGCCGGGCGGTGCCCATCTCGTTGCGTTCCTGCTGCGCGAAGATCCCGTCGAGGGTGGTCTGGATCTCGGCGGCCGGGGTGGACGGGTCGTAGACGTGCACGTAGGGGCCGAGGTCCGGGTCGCGGTCGCCGGGGTGGCCGGGACCGGCCAGGGCGGGCGTCGGGGTGAGACCGACCAGGGCGACGGTGGTGGCGGCGAGGGCCAGGTGGCGGCGGGTGCGAGGGATCATCTGCCTGCCTGTCGGTGGTGGGCGGTGGCGGTCGGCCGGCCCGTGAGAGCGCTCTCACGGATCGACCGGGCCGGACCCCGCACGGAGTGAGGGATCGCCATGTTTCTACCCCCTCCGGCCCGGACGCGCCAGCCCTGCGCTGCGCCGACGCCCTACGCCGCTCCCCGGTGCGCCCTCCGGCGGCGGGGCGGCGGGGTCAGCGCTGCCAGCGCACCACCCCGCCGACCACCGTCAGCGCCACCGCGAGGTCCCGCAGCGCCGCCGGCTCGACCTGGTACGGGTCGACGGGCAGCGCGATGAAGTCGGCCAGCATCCCGGGGCTGAGCCGCCCCTTGAGGTGCTCCTCGTAGGAGGCGTACGCGCCGGCCACGGTGAACCCGCGCAGCGCCGCGTCGAGATCGAGCCGCTCGTGCGGGTCGACGCCGCCGGGCGGGGTGCCGTCGGGCTGCTGCCGGGTCACCGCGGCGTGGATGCCGTGGAACGGATCCGGGTCCTCCACCGGGGCGTCCGAGCCGAAGGTCACCGTCGCGCCGGCGTCCAGCAGGCTGCGCCAGGCGTACGAGGCGAGGTCCCGACCCGCGAGCATCCTGCTGGTCAGCGGGATGTCGCTGGTGCAGTGAGTGGGCTGCATCGACGCCGTCACGCCCAGCCGGGCCAGCAGCGGCACGTCCTGCGGCCGCAGGTGCTGGGTGTGCTCGATGCGGTGCCGCAGCCGCCGGACCGCCCCGGCACCGGCCGGCTGACTGCGGGCCGAGTCCTGCCAGCGCTCGTACGCCCGCAGCACCATCGCGTTGGCCGCGTCGCCGATCGCGTGCGCCGCCACCGCGATGCCCGCCCCGGCCGCCTTCGCCACCAGGTGCTCGAACTCCTCCGCCGGGGTGACCGCGATGCCGTGGTTGTCGGGCTCGCCGTCGTACGGCTCGCTCATCAGGCAGGTGTGCGAGCCGAGCGCGCCGTCGGTGAAGATCTTCACCGGCCCGGTCCGCAGCCAGCGGTCGCCGTCGCCGGTGGCCCAGCCCAGCTTGATCGCCTCGTCCAAACTGGTCGCCGGGATCGTCTTGTGCACCCGCAGCGGCAGCTCGCCCCGGGCGTACAGGGTCTCGTAGGCGGCCCGACAGTCCTGCCCGTCGAGGTCGTGGATGCTGGTCAGGCCCACGGAGAGCAGCCGGGGCAGGTGGGTGCGCAGCTGCGCGACCAGGTCCCCGGCGATCGAGGAGCGCAGGATGTCGTACGCGGCGTCCCCGGCGGCCTCCCGCAGGATGCCGGTCGGCTCGCCGCGCTCGTCGCGGGCGATCTGCCCGCCGATCGGGTCGGCGGTGGCGGCGTCGATGCCGAGCCACCGCAGCGCGGCCGTGTTCACCCAGGTGGTGTGCCCGTCGATGCTGGGCAGCAGGGCCGGGCGGTCCGGGCAGACCCGGTCCAGATCGGCCCGGGTCGGCTGCACCGGGTGGGTCCACTTGTGGCAGTCCCACCGGCCGCCGAAGAGCCAGGCCCCGGCCGGCAGCGCGGCGGCGTGCCGGCCGATCCGGGCCAACGCCTCGTCGAGGCTGGTGGTGCCGCGCAGGTCCACCTGCTCCAGGCCGCGCACGTAGAGCGCGGAGTGGATGTGGCTGTCGATCATCCCGGGCAGCACGGCCATCCCGCCGAGGTCGACCCGTCGGGCCCCGCCGCCGGCCCGGTCCCGGCACTCGTCGCGGTCGCCGACGGCGACGATCCGCTCGCCGCTCACCAGCATGGCCTCGGCGCGCGGCCGGGCCGGATCGAGGGTGTGGATGCGGGCGTTCTCGAACACCGTATCGGTCATGGGGCTGCCTGCTTCGACGGTCGGCCAGGGGCCCATCATGCTAGACGGCGGGCGGCCGGGGCACCGAGACGCGGCCCTGACGCCGACGGCGCGGTCGGCCCCAGGATCGGGGCCCGGAGCCGGTCGGCTCCGGGCCCCGATCCTGCCGCGTCTCAGGGGCTGGTGCAGGTGAGGTTGCCGGGCGGGGTGGCGCCGTTGCCGGTGGCGGTGAAGCCGAAGGTGGTCGAGGCGTTCGCGCCCAACGTGCCGTTGTAGGGGGCGTTGCGGACGGTGACCTCGCCGGTGGTGCCCGTGTTGACACCGCCCCAGAGGCTGCTGACGGCCTGGCCGCCGGCCAGGGTCAGCCGTACGGTCCAGCCGTTGATCGTGGCGGGGGTGCCGTTGGCCACGGTGACCTCACCCTGGAAGCCCCCCGGCCAGGTGTTGACCGTGCGGTAGGTGGCGGCGCAGGCGCCCGGCTCCCCGGTCGGCGGGGGCGTGGTGGGCGGGGGCGTGGTCGGCGGGGGCGTCGTCGGCACCGGCGTGGTCGGCACCGGCGTGGTGGGGACCGGCGTGGTCGGCGGCGGCGTGGTGGACTGGAACTGGGTGAAGAATCGCCAGATCTCCCCCGACGTCCAGGTCCTGGCGTCGTTGGGGCTGCCCGAGCCGTCGACCGGGCTGGGGGTGTGGTCGCCGTCGAACGCCGCCCACTGCACCGGGTAGCCGGCGCGGCAGCCGGAGTAGGTGGTGGTGATGTGGGTGAGGCTGCCCCGGCTCGGCTCGCGCGGGCTCTGCGCGGTGCAGCCGTTGTTCCTGACGAAGGTGTCGCGGATCGACCGGCCCATGGAGATGTTCAGGACGCTGTCGAAGGTGCCGTGGATGCCGAAGTAGGCGACGGGCTGGGTGCCGCCGTTGCAGCCGCTGAGGTTGGCACCGGAGATCACGGTGACCGCCCGGACCACCGTGGGCCGCGCGCAGGCGACCGCGTAGCTCATGGCCCCGCCGTAGCTCCACCCGAGCGCGAAGCGTTGGGTGGTGTCGACGCAGAGGTCGTTCTCGATCTGCCGGGAGATGTCGTCGAAGAGGGTCAGGTCCCGGCCGTTGGTGTTGGCCCAGCCGGCGTCGAGGCCCTGGGGCGCGACGAAGATCGTGCTGTTGTTCGACAGCGGCGCGAGCCCGTAGTAGCCGGCCGAGGCGACGTTGCTGGCCGAGCCGTTCAGCCAGTGGAAGCCGAAGATCAGCCGGTAGGGGTGGTTCCGGTCGTACCCGTCGGGGATCCGCAGGATGTAGCTGCGGTTCTGTCCGCTGCTGGAGATCGTGCGCGTCCCGCTGGTGAGCGTGGGGGCCTTGCCGCAGCCCGCGGTCGTCGCCAGGGTGCCGTTCGTCGCGGCCGCCGCCGCGCCGCCGAAGCCGCTGGCCAGCGCGCCGCCGGCGGTCGCCGCGAGCAGGACCGCCGCGGCAGCGATGGATGGGAGAAGGTATCTGGGTTTCACCATGTGCTTGGCTCCTTGCCAATCGTCCTCGTGCGGCCAGACCGAAGTCCTCCGGCGACCGCCTGCGGTCGCCTGGCATCGGTGGAGCGGCCCGGACTGGTCGTCGATCCGCAGAGCGGTGAGCGGGCGGCCCCCTCGGGGCGCCCCTCGTCGATCGACCCAGGTGACTGGGAGCGTGCCCTTCGCTCCCCGCCGGAAGATAGCATGTTATCGATAACACGCTCAACCAGTCGCGCCCCGGATCGGCAGGCTGCGGGCGGCGACCCGCGCCACCGGGCCGCGCGTCGCGGCGGGGACCGACCCGCCTCTAGATCGACTTCTTCCGCCGCCCACCCGGTAGCCCGCCGAAACTATCGCTTGATAATCCCGTAACTTTCTGAAAATCTGTAGCCGTCAATGGCTGTGAACGCTAACAGGATCTTGACCAGCCACGCGGTCCGAACCCGACCGATCGAGGCGAGCCAATGGCCGCTTCCTGTTGGAATTCTCCCGTAGTTTCCTTGGAGGATCACTGTGGACTCCCCTACCCGTCCCCCCGGGCGTCGGCTTCGAAGGCTCTCCTTCTCCGCGATCGCCGCGGTCGTCGCGGCTCTCGTCGTGTCCCTGCTGCCCAACCTCGCGCAGGCCGCCGAGGCGACCCTCGGTGCGGCCGCTGCCCAGTCGGGTCGGTACTTCGGCACCGCGGTCGCCGGCGGCCGGCTCAACGACAGCGTGTACACGACCATCCTGAACCGCGAGTTCAACATGGTCACCGCCGAGAACGAAATGAAGATCGACGCGACCGAGCCGCAGCAGAACCAGTTCTCCTTCAGCAACGGCGACCGCATCGTCAACCACGCCCTCAGTCGCGGGATGAAGGTGCGCGGCCACACCCTGGCCTGGTACGCGCAGCAGCCGACCTGGATGCAGAACATGTCCGGCAGCGCCCTGCGCTCGGCGATGGTCAACCACGTCACCCGGGTCGCCGGCTACTACAAGGGCAAGATCTACTCCTGGGACGTGGTGAACGAGGCGTTCGCCGACGGTAGCTCCGGCGCCCGACGCGACTCGAACCTGCAGCGCACCGGCAACGACTGGATCGAGGTGGCGTTCCGGACCGCCCGCTCGGCCGACCCGGGCGCGAAGCTCTGCTACAACGACTACAACACCGACAACTGGAACGACGCGAAGACGCAGGCCGTCTACAACATGGTCCGCGACTTCAAGTCCCGGGGCGTGCCGATCGACTGCATCGGCTTCCAGTCGCACTTCAACGCCAACTCGCCCTACCCGAGCAACTACCGCACCACCCTGTCGAACTTCGCCGCCCTCGGCGTCGACGTCCAGATCACCGAGCTCGACATCGAGGGCTCCGGCAGCAGCCAGGCCACCGCCTTCCGCAACGTCACCAACGACTGCCTCGCCGTCGCCCGCTGCAACGGCATCACCGTCTGGGGCATCCGCGACACCGACTCCTGGCGGGCCAGCGGCACCCCGCTGCTCTTCGACGGCAACGGCAACAAGAAGCAGGCGTACACCGCCGTGCTGGAGGCGCTCAACAGCGCCACCCCCGGGCCCACCCCCACCCCGACCACGCCGGGGCCGACCCCCACCTCGGGCGCGATCGACGGCTCCGCCTGGTACGAGCTGGTCAACCGCAACAGCGGCAAGGCGCTGGACGTCTGCGGCGCCTCCACGGCGGACAACGCCTGCGTCCAGCAGTACGCCCGCTCCGGCGGGCAGAACCAGCAGTGGCAGTTCGCCGACTCCGGTAACGGCTACTACCGGCTCCGGGCGCGGCACTCCGGCAAGGTGCTGGACGTGTCGAACTCCTCGACCGCCGACGGTGCCGCGATCGTGCAGTACGGCGACCACGGCGGGACCAACCAGCAGTTCCGGGTGACCGACACCGGCGGCTACGTCAAGCTGGTCAACCGCAACAGCGGCAAGGCCGTCGAGGTGCAGAGCGCGTCCACCGCCGACGGCGGCGCGATCGTGCAGTACAGCGACTGGAACGGGACGAACCAGCAGTGGCAGCTGGTCCGGGTCGGCGGCTCCAACCCCCCGCCGACGACGACGCCGCCGCCGTCCGGCACCTGCGCCCTTCCGTCGACGTACCGCTGGTCGTCGAGCGGCGCGCTGGCGCAGCCGAGGTCGGGCTGGGTCTCGCTGAAGGACTTCACCCACGCCCCCTACAACGGCCGCCAGCTCGTCTACGCCACCACCCACGACACCGGCACCGCGTGGGGATCGATGAACTTCGGCACCTTCACCAACTGGTCGGAGATGGCCTCGGCCAGCCAGAACCAGATGCCGTTCTCGGCCGTCGCGCCCTCGCTGTTCTACTTCGCCCCCAGGAACCTCTGGGTGCTCGCCTACCAGTGGGGTGGGCCCGCCTTCTCCTACCGGACGTCGACCGACCCCACCAACGTCAACAGCTGGTCGGCGCCGCAGACGCTCTTCTCCGGCAGCATCTCCGGCTCCGGCACCGGCCCGATCGACCAGGCCGTCATCGGCGACAGCAGCAACATGTACCTCTTCTTCGCCGGCGACAACGGCAAGATCTACCGGGCCAGCATGCCCATCGGGAACTTCCCCGGCAGCTTCGGCTCCACCTCGACGGTGGTCATGAGCGACACCACCAACAACCTCTTCGAGGCCGTGCAGGTCTACAAGCTCCAGGGCGAGAACAAGTACCTGATGCTCGTCGAGGCGATCGGCTCCCAGGGCCGCTACTTCCGCTCCTTCACGGCCACCAGCCTGGGCGGCTCGTGGACCCCGCAGGCCGCCACCGAGAGCAACCCGTTCGCCGGCAAGGCCAACAGCGGCGCCACCTGGACCAACGACATCAGCCACGGTGAGCTGCTGCGCACCAACGCCGACCAGACGATGACCGTCAACGCCTGCAACCTGCAGCTGCTCTACCAGGGCCGCTCGCCCAACTCGGGCGGCGACTACGGTCTGCTGCCCTACCGGCCGGGTCTGCTGACCCTCCAGCGCTGACGGGTGACCCCGCCGCGCTGACGATCCCGGACGTCGGCCCGTACCGCATCGGTGCGGGTCGACGCGGGTCGCGGCCGGCGGCGCGGTGAAACGGGCGGGCCCGGTGTCGCACCCGGCCCGCCCGTTCCGTGCGCGGAGCGCCAGGTCGGCTCAGGTGACGCGGTGGTCGAGCTCCCGCAGTGCGGCGACGACCGCCGCGGCGGCGGCCCGGGTGCCGCCGGCCGGGCTGCCCGCGCCCCGCAGCTGCACCGCCCCGGTCAGGTACGCATGCCGGACCGCCCGACGGATCGCCCCGGCCGCCTCGTGGTCGCCGAGATGGTCGAGCATCATGGCCGCCGCGAGGATCTGACCGGTCGGGTTGGCCCGATCCGTGCCGGCCAGGGTCGGCGCGCTGCCGTGCATCGGCTCGAAGTAGGCGTGCCGGTCACCGATGTTGGCGGCGGCGCAGAGGCCGAGGCCGCCGACCGTCGCGGCACCGACGTCGCTGAGGATGTCGCCGATGAAGTTCTCCATCACCAGCACGTCGAACTGCTCCGGCGCGGCGACGAGGTCGTGGCCGGCGGCGTCGGCGTAGCGGTGGTCGGCCTCGATGTCGGGGTACTGCCGGGCCACCTCGTCGAAGACGCTGCGGAAGAAGGCGTAGCTGCGCAGCACGTTGCTCTTGTCGACGCACGTCACCCGGCGGACACCGTCGGCCGGCGCGCCGCAGCGGGTACGCGCCAGCCGGAAGGCGTAGTGGACGACGCGCTCGACGCCCTCGCGGGTGACCAGCAGCTGGTCGACCCGGACCCGGTCGTTGCCGACGCCCAGCCCTCGGGAGGCGTACAGGCCCTCGGTGTTCTCCCGCACGATGACGTAGTCGATGCGCGGCTCGGCGGTCAGCTCGGTCACGGGCCGCACGTTGGCGTACGCGTTCAGGCCGGTGCGCAGGATGCCGCTGACCACACCGGCCTCGGTTCCGTCGGGATGCCGGACCTCCGGCAGCCCGACCGGCCCCTTCAGCACCGCGTCGTACTCGGTGCGCAGGCGTTCGAGGGTCGCCGGGGACATCGCGGCCCCGGTGCGCCGGAAGTGCACGGCGCCGGCCTCCTCCGGGTGGAACTCCCAGTCGGTGCCGGGGAGGGCCCGCAGCACCTGGACCGCGGCCTGCACGATCTCCGGGCCGATGCCGTCACCGGGGATGACCGCGATCCGCCGCCGGGTCATGCGGGCCGCCCGGAATCGCCGAGCCACCGCCTCCGCAGCACGTACGGGATGATCCCCGCGTGGCGGTACTGCGCCGCCTCCTGAGCCGTCTCCAGGCGGACCAGGACCTCGAAGACCCGCGTCTGCGCCTGCACCCGCAGGGTCGCCGGCCACGACTCTTCGGTGATCGCGTCGAGCCCACGGATGGTGATGGTCTCCGTGCCGGTCAGGCCGAGCGCGTCGACGGAGTCGCCCGGCCGGAACTGCAGGGGCAGCACGCCCATGCCGATCAGGTTCGCCCGGTGGATGCGCTCGAAGCTGCCGGCCAGCACGGCGCGCACGCCGAGCAGCCGGGTCCCCTTGGCGGCCCAGTCCCGCGACGACCCGGTCCCGTAGTGCAGGCCGGCGAGGACGACCAGCGGCACGCCGGCCGCGGCGTAGTGCTCCGCGGCGTCGTGGATCGGCAGGATCTCCCCGCTGAGCAGGTCGCGGGTCCAGCCGCCGGCGCGGTCCGCCAGCCGGTTGCGCAGCCGCCGGTTCGCGAACGTCGCCCGCACGGCGACCTCGTGGTTGCCCCGCCGGGAGCCGTACGAGTTGAAGTCGGGCACCGCGACGCCGTGGGCGCGCAGGTACCGGCCGGCGGGACTGTCGGGCGGGATCTGCCCGGAGGGGGTGATGTGATCGGTCGTGACGGTGTCACCCAACACGGCCAGCACGCGGGCGTCCACGATGTCCCGGGGGCCCGACGACGCCTCGCCCGCCTCGTCGGCGAAGGGCGATCGGCGCACGTAGCGCGAGTCCGGGTCCCAGGCGAAGAGCGCGCCGTCGCCGCGCGGCAGCCGCTGCCAGTGCGCGTCGCCGTCGCGGGCCGTCGCGGCGGCGGCCACGTAGTCCTGCGGGCGGACCGACCCGCCGACGACCCGCGCCACCTCGTCGGCGCTCGGCCAGAGATCGCGCAGGTACACCGGTCCGCCGTCCGGGCCGGTGCCGAGCGGCTCGCTGGTCAGGTCGATGTCCACCGTCCCGGCCAGCGCGTACGCCACGACCAGCGGCGGTGACGCGAGGAAGCTGTGGCTGACGTCCGGGTTGATCCGCCCTTCGAAGTTGCGGTTGCCCGACAGCACCGCGGCGAGCGGCTGCCGGCCCGGCTCGACGCCGGCGGCCAGCGGCCCGGAGTTGCCGATGCAGGTGGTGCACCCGAAGCCGACGAGGTGGAAGCCGAGCCGGTCGAGATGCTCGGTCAGCCCCGCGCGGTCGAGGTAGTCGACGACGACCGGGGAGCCGGGCGCCAGCGTCGTCTTCACCCACGGGTGGGGTCGCAGGCCGCGCCGGACAGCGTTGCGGGCGAGCAGGCCCGCGGCAACCATCAGGCCGGGATTGGCGGTGTTCGTGCAGGACGTGATGGCGGCGATCGCCACCGCGCCGTGCGGCAACCGGTCGTCGTCCCCGGCGGCGGGCAGGGTCTCCCGGACCCGGGACACCTCGACGAGGTCCTGCGGGCGGCTCGGCCCGGCGACCGACGGCCGGACGTCGCCGAGGTCGACGACGAGCTCCTCGGCGTACGCCAGGTGCCCGTCCGGCTCCGACCACAGGCCCGCGCCCCGCGCGTACGACTCGACCATCCGCACGTGCGACTCGGCGCGGCCGGTCAGCCGCAGGTAGCCCAGCGTCTGGTCGTCGATCGGGAAGTAGGCGCAGGTGGAGCCGAACTCGGGGCTCATGTTGGCGATGGTGGCCCGGTCCGGGACCGGCAGCCCGGCCAGTCCGGGGCCGTGGAACTCGACGAACGCGCCCACCGTGTCCCGGGTACGCAGCAGCCGGGTGAGGGTGAGTACCAGGTCGGTGGCCGTGCAGCCCTCCCGCAGCGCGCCGGTCAGCCGGACACCGATCACCCGGGGCAGGCGCAGGAACACCGGCTCGCCGAGCAGCGCCGCCTCCGCCTCGATCCCGCCGACCCCCCAGCCCAGGACGCCCAGCGCGTTGACCATCGTGGTGTGCGAGTCGGCGCCGAGCACGGTGTCCGGGAAGGTGACGCCGTCGCGGCTGGTGACCACCTCGGCCAACTGCTCGATGTTGACCTGGTGCACGATCCCGCCGCCGGGCGGCACCACGACGGTGTTCCGGAAGGCTTGCTGCACCCAGCGCAGGAAGCGGTACCGCTCGGCGTTGCGCCGGTGCTCCAGCTCCACGTTGCGTCGCCGGGCGCCGGGGTGCCCGAACTCCTCGACCACCAGCGAGTGGTCGACCACGATCTGCACCGGCACCAGGGGATTGACCTGCAACGGGTCGCCGCCCGCCGCCGCCACCGCGTCGCGCATCGCGGCCAGGTCCACGAACGCGGGGACCCCGGTGTAGTCCTGCAACAGCACTCGGGCGGGGAAGAAGGGGATCTCCAGGCCGGTCCGGCCGGTGCGGGCCGCCTCGAGGTGTCCCCGCTTCACCGCCGGGTGGCCGGCGTGCCGGAGCACGTTCTCACGCAGGACGCGCAGCGAGATCGGCAGCGGGTCGTCGATGCTCACCAGGTCTCCTCCAGGTCCGCCAGCAGGGCGTCGAGCTCGTCCGCCGACATCGTCGCGACCCGGTCCAGCCGCTCTTCGTCGAGCGAACGGGCCGCCGGGAACGCGACCTGATCCGGCGCGGCGGGCGTGCCACCCACCGTCGCCGCCAGCTCCGCCAGCGAGTCGGCCCCGATGATCTGCGCGACGGTGACCGGTCGTCCGAGCTCGTGGGAGATGCGGGCGGCCAGCACGGTGGCCAGCAACGAGTTGCCGCCGCTGTCGAGGAACCGGCTCCGCCGGTCCGGGCCGTCGGAGCGCAGCACCTGCGCCCACCTCGCCGCCACGTCGGCCTCGACGCCGGGGCGCGGGGGTTGGTGGTCCTCGTGCCCGCCCGGTGCCGGATCGGGCAGTGCCCGGCGGTCCACCTTTCCGGACGGGCCCAGCGGGATCCGGTCCACCACCACGAACGCCGCCGGGACCATGTAGCCGGGCAGTCGCTCGCGGGCGTGCGCGGTTACCGCCGCCACCAGGTCGTCGCGGTGCTGTCCCGGGGCGGGCAGCAGGTAGCCGACGAGGCGCTGATCCGCCTCGCCGCGCGACTTGAGCGCGACGACGGCCCGGCCCACCCCGGGGTGGGCCTGCAGGCACGTCTCCACCTCGCCCAGCTCGATGCGCTGCCCGCGCAGCTTCACCTGGTCGTCGAGGCGGCCCAGGTACTCGAAGGCCCCGTCGGGGCGGCGCAGCGCCCGGTCGCCGGTGCGGTACATCCGCTCCCCGGCGGGGCCGTACGGGTCGTCGAGGAACACCTCGGCGGTGAGGTCGGGGCGGCCGAGGTAGCCGCGCGCCACCGGAAGCCCGGCGATGACCAGCTCGCCCGGCTGACCGTCGGGCACCGGCCGCTGCCGGTCGTCGAGGACGTAGAGCCGGGCGTTGTCGATCGGCCAGCCGATGGGCACCGTGGGCGTCCCCGGCACGCACGTCCAGTGGCTGACCTCGATGGCCGCCTCGGTGGGGCCGTACAGGTTGGTCAGGGTGGCGTCGAGCCGTTCGAAGAACCTTTCCTGCAGGACCGGGCTGAGGGCCTCGCCACTGCAGTAGACGCGTCCCAGGGTGCGGCATTCCGCGACCAACGGGTGTTCCAGGAATGCGTAGAGCATGGACGGCACGAAATGCGCGACGGTGATGCCACTGGACTGCACCGTGCGGACCAGGTAGTCGGCGTCGCGGTGCCCGCCCGGTCGGGCGATCACCAGGGTCGCTCCGACGCACAACGGCCAGAACATCTCCCAGACGGAAACGTCGAAATAGATCGGCGTCTTCTGGAGGACCTTGTCGCCGACGCCCAGCGGATGATTGCGGATCATCCATTGCAGGCGGTTGACCACCGGGGCGTGCTCGGTCATCACGCCCTTGGGCCGGCCCGACGACCCGGAGGTGAAGATGACATAGATCAGGTCGTCCGGGCGGACCGGCACCGGGCCGTCCAGCGGCGCAAGGTCGTCGGCCATCCGGTCCACCCGCACCAGGCCGCCGGTCTCCTCGGCCGGCAGCACCCCGGCCCCGGTCGCCGTGGCGACGACCAGCGGCCGGCCGCACTGCCGCAGGACGTCGCCGAGCCGAGCCGGCGGCGCCTCGAGGTCCAGCGGGACGTACGCGCCGCCGGACTTGAGGATCCCCAGCAGCGCGACCATCATCGCCGGGGACCGCTCGCAGGCGACGCCGACCAGCGTGCCCGGGCCCACGCCCCGCTCGCGCAGCGACCGGGCCAGCCGGGACGCCTGCCGGTCGAGCTCGGCGTAGGTCGTGGTGGCGGACTCGAACTCCAGCGCCACCGCGTCGGGGCTCCGGGCCGCCTGGGCCTCGACGAGCTGGTGCAGCGCGCCGGTCACGTGAGCTCCCGGGTGAACTCGTCGCAGAGCCGCACGACCGTCGCGGGATCGAAGATCTCGGTCGCGTACACGCAGTCGATGCGCAGGCCGTCGGGCGCCTCGACGGCGTTGAACGTGAGGTCGAACTTCGCCTCGACGGTGGGCTGCTGCAACTGCTCGGTCTCCCACGCGTCCGGCGTGTTCTGTAGGGCCAGCATGACCTGGAAGATCGGGTGCGCGCCGAGGCTGCGGCGCGGGGCGAGGTCCTCGACCAGCATGGAGAAGGGCATTTCCTGGTGGGACAGCACGTCGACCATCAGCCGGTGCACCTGGCCCAGCAGCGCCGCCCCGGGTGCGGTGACCGTGATCGGCACCACCCCGACGGTGACGAAGTAGCCGATCACGTCCTGCAGGTCGGGGTGGGTCCGGTTGGCCATCGGCGTGCCGATCACCACGCGGTCCTGGCCACTGTGCCGCGAGAGCACCACCGCGAGGGCGGCCAGCAGCAGGCAGTAGAGCGTGGTGCCGCCGCGGCGGGCTCGCTCGTGCAGCGCGGAGAGCGTCCGTGGCGGGACGGTCCACACGTGCCGACCCCCCGCCTGGGTCGGCTCCGCGGGGCGGGGGCGATCGGTGGGCAGGGTGAGCGTCGGCGGCACCCCGCGCAGCAGGTCACGGTAGAACGCCAGGTGCGGCTGCCAGTCCTGGTCGGGCCGCCCGCGTTGCCAGGCCGCCCAGTCGTGGTAGGCGCAGGGCGCCGCAGGCAACGCCGGTGGCCGGCCGCACCGGGCCGCGTCCAGGGCGGCGCGCAGGTCCCGGATCAGCAGGTGCAGGGACCAGCCGTCGGCGATCAGGTGGTGCACGGTGATCAGTAGTCGTTGCCGGCCGGCCGGCAGGTCGAGCAGGCGTACCCGGATCAGCGGGCCGCGCTCCAGGTCGACCGGCGTGGTCGCGTGCCGGTGGCCGAGCTCGGCGGCGGCCGCGTCCGCCTCGCCCGGCGGCAGGGCGCTCAGGTCGCTGTGCGGCACCGGCACGGCCATCGTGGTGTGGATCCGCTGCACCGGCTCGAAGGTCAGCCCGTCGAAGCCGAACGTGGTACGCAGGCTCGGGTGGTGCGCCACCACGGCGGAGAACGCCCGGCGGACGTCAGCCGGGTCGTAGCGCTGGGGCAACGGCAGCGTCAGCGGCACGAGATATGCCGTTGTGTGCGGCAACAATTGCTGGATGAACCATATCCCTCGTTGCTGCAGAGACATCGGAAAGGCCCGGAAACGGCCATTGCGCGCACGCAATAGCTGACTCACCCGTTCCCGCCGAACGTCCCGCAGCTGGAAAGCGTCAACCATTTCCCGCCTCTCCTGCCACGCCGCCCAGCGTCGGTCGCCCCACAGAGCTTGTCAAGCGTTTCCCCGATGAACGTCGTCAATCAGTGGTCTGAACTGGGCATGTTTCAGGCAGGTTAACTGATCAAGAGCGGGGAAACTTCGCGTTAACTCCCGGGCGAGTTGACATGGCCCCACGGATAGATGATCCTCAATCGCAGGTGCCCGCATTTGGTCAGGGGGAGTGAATGTCGGTCGATGTCGTCATGGGTCCGGGCAGCATCCATGCCCTTCCCGCCGTCGTCGCCCGGTGCGCCCCGCGACCCGAGGCGGCCCCGCGCACCGCCGTGGTGACCGGCGCGGGATTCGACGACCGCCCGTGGGCCGCCGACGTGCGCCGCGCGCTCCGCGACCTCACGCCGGCCTGGTTCGTCCAGCGTGGTGAGGTGCACCCCGCCGGCGTCGCGGCCCTGGCCCGGCAGCTGCGCGACTGCGGCGCCACGGTCGTCGTGGCCATCGGCGGCGGCTCCGTGCTGGACGCCACGAAGGCCGCCGTGGCGCTCACCGGCGCACCCGCCGTCGACGCCGACGCCGTGGTCGCGGCCTGCACCGGCCGAGCCACACCGCCGACGCCCGTCCGCGTGGTGGCCGTGCCCACCACCCCCGGCACCGGCGCGGAGGTCACCCCGTTCGCCACCGTCTGGCAGCGCGACCACCACCGCAAGCTCTCGCTCACCTCGGTCCGGCCGGCGGCGGCCCTGCTCGACCCCGACCTGCTGCGCGGCCTGACCGCCGCCCAGTGCGCCGGTGGCCTGCTGGACACCGTGAGCCAGGGCGCCGAGGCGGCCTGGTCGGTACGGGCCACGGCGGAGTCCACGGCGTGGGGGCTCGCCGCGGTGACGCTCGCCGGGTCGCTGCTGGAACGGCTCGACGCCGGCGCACCGGACGCCGCGACCCGGATGGTCCTGCAGTCCGCCGGGCACCTCTCCGGGCGGGCCATCGCGCTGGCTCCCACCACCTCGGTGCACGCGCTGTCGTACCCGCTGACACTGCGCGCCGGGCTGGCGCACGGACACGCCTGCGGCGTCACGTTCGGCCGGATGCTGCGCTTCAACGCCGCCGTCGAAGACGACGACTGCTCCGACCCGCGCGGACCCGACCGGGTGCGCGACGTCGTGGCCCGGATCGTGGCCGCGCTCGGGGCGGCCGACGCGGCCGACGCGGAGAAGCGCCTCGAGGTCTTCCTCCAACGGCACGGCCTGGCCACCCTCGACCAGGTCCCCTACTCCCCCGAACAGCTGGCCCGTGAGGCGCTCGCCTACCCGCGCTGCGCCGACAACCCACGGAGGCTCGACCTGCCCGGACTCGTGCGTCGGCTCGACAGCCGCCGGAACGCGGAGGAACCATGCCGGTAGACCCGTTCAAGCTCAACCACTGGATCAACGCCCGCAAGCTGACGCCGGCGTTGCTGGCGCGCAACGCCGCCGTGCCCCTGGCGGACGTCCAGGCGATGCTCGACGGACGCCCGGCCGCCGACGAGATCGTCGCCTCGGTGACCGCGGCACTGCGCGTCTCGGCGGCGCAGCTGGAGACCAGCGGCACCGCCGGGCTGACCGTGCAGTGGCAGTCGGCCGACGAGCTGTACGCCAGCCGCCGCCCGATCCAACGCGACGGCATCCACTTCTACAACTACTACACGATGGCCGCGCCGCACGGCCGTGTCGCACCCGTCATCCTGGACATCCTCTGCCCCGCCGACCGCCTCCCCGCCCTGAACAAGGGCCACCTGGAGCCGGCCATCACCGTCAACCTCGGGCCGGGCGACATCCACGGCCGCTGGGGAACGGAGCTGAACCCGGACACCTGGCAGACGATCGCGGCGAACACCGGAGCGGACTCCTGGATCACCGGCGAGTCCTACGTCGAGCCCTCGTACTGCCCGCACACGTACTCACTGGCGGGCGCCGAGCCGGCCCGCATCGTGTCGTACACCGGGCACGCCAACCTCGGCGCGCTGATCGACGACCTGAACCTGTGGGCGGATCCGGCGTTCGACCGGTTCACCAAGCTCATCGAGTCGGGGCTGCCCCCGGCCGCGATGGCCGGGCTGCTGCTCGGCGCCCGCGGCTACGACGAGGCCAGCGCCGCCGCAGCGATCGGCGTGAGCGAGGCCGACCTGGCCGCCGCGCTCGCCGATCCCACCGGCAACCCGGGCCTGCTGCGCGAGCTGGGCGCCGCCCTCGGGCTGGACTACCGGCTGCTGCTGCCGCCGGCCCGGCGGCACGACCCGGTGGGCAAGACCTATCGGAGCCTGGCCGAGACCCGCGCCTCCGCCCGTGACTTCCTCGGCTACCGGGTCGCCTCGACCGCCAGCGCGCCGCACCTGCCCGACCTGGTCGGCCTCTTCGTCCAGGTGAGCGGCGATTCCGGTGGTGAGATGGCGGAGCCGGCCGAGACGCACTACCTGATCGTCGACGGCGAGCTGACGCTGGAATGGACCGACCAGGACGGGTATTCGCGTACCGCCACCTCCGGGCCGGACGGCTCGGCCTGGGTGGCCCCGTTCGTCGCGCACCGCTGGAGCGGGCAGGGCGCCGTGCTCAAGCTCAGCTCCGGGATGCACGTCGGCCTGGTCGACTTGGTCGAGTTGAGCAACACGTACGACCCGGCGACCACCATCGGGCGGGCCCGGCGCGACCTGCACGGCTGGGGATACGACTCGTGACGGCGCCGCGCGTGGTCTACACCGACCCGGCCTGGGCCCTCGACGACGCGGGCGTCTTCGACGCCGCCCGCGCCCACGTGGAGCGGGAGGTGTTCGGCGCGCAGGTCGCACTCGGCTTCGTGCCCCACGACGACGGCTACGCCACCGACGAACGCCTGCTCGACGCCGTGCGCGGCGCCGACGGTCTGGTGATCTACCGCTGCCGGGTGACACCGGAGCTGCTCGACGCGGCCGGACCGGGGTGCCGCGTCGTCGCCCGCAGCGGAGTGGGCATCGACAACCTCAACGCCGAGCTGCTGCGCAGCCGGGGCGTCTGCGGCTTCAACGTGCCCGACTACTGCGGCGACGAGGTGAGCACCCACACCCTCGCCCTGCTGCTCGCGCTGGAACGCCACGTCACCGTCCAGGACCGGCTGGTCCGGGCCGGCCGGTGGGGAATCCACCGGGGCGGCGTGCCGCGCCGCACCTCGGCCCGGGACGTGGGCATCGTCGGCTTCGGCCGGATCGGCCGGGCCACCTCCCGCAAGCTGCAGGCGTTCTACCGGCGGGTCTACGCCTACGACCCGTTCGTGCCGGCGGACGTGCCGGCCGGCCACGGCGTCACGGCGGTGGCGAGTCTCGCCGAGCTGTTCAGCGTCGCGGACGCGGTCGTCGTGCACGCCGATCTCAACCCGGAGACCGACCACCTGATCGACGCCGCCGTGCTGGCCCACGCCCGCCCGGCGGCGATCCTGGTCAACACCGCGCGTGGCCGCCTGGTGGACCCCGAGGCGGTGCTCACCGCGCTCGAGTCGGGCCGGCTCGGCGGCTTCGGATCCGACGTGTTCTCCCCCGAGGACCCCAACGCCAGCCCGGTCACCCGCAAGCTGCTCGGCCGCGACGACGTGGTGGTCAGCTCACACCGGGCCTTCCTCTCGGTGGAATCCGAGCTCAGTCTCCGGCGTCGGGTGGCGGCCGGGGTCCGCTCGCTGCTGGTCGACGGCGAGCCGCCGGCACAGGGCCGGGTGGCGTAAGAGGGCAACGACGCCCGCACGTCGATACCACCGCCGCAATGACCGTTCATGTGACGTTTTGAAGTGGAGGTTCTGGTGTCCTACTCCGATGCTGCTGGCGTGGCGGAACCGTCGGCCGGCGCGCGCCTGCGCCAATTGCTCACCTACGGCACCAGCACCCAGCTCATGGGCGTGCACGACGGCATGAGCACCCGGATCGCCAGCGCCGAGGGCTTCGCGGCGCTGTGGGCCTCCGGCCTGTGCATGTCGACCGCGCTCGGGGTGCGCGACAGCGACGAGGCGTCGTGGAACCAGCTGGTCGCGCTCGTCGGCACGATGACCCAGGCCGCCGACCGGCCGATCCTGGTCGACGGCGACACCGGTTACGGCAACTTCAACACCGCCCGGCGCTTCGTACGGGCCACCGAGGCGGTCGGCGCGGCCGGGGTCTGCCTGGAGGACAAGGTCTTCCCGAAGATGAACTCGTTCTTCGGCGACGCGCACCGCCTCGCGCCGGTGGGCGAGTTCTGCGGCAAGCTGATGGCCTGCCGCGACGGGCTCAGCGACCCGGCCTTCATGCTGGTGGCGCGCACCGAGACGCTGATCGCCGGCGGCACGGTCGCCGAGGCGCTGGACCGTGCCGCGGCGTACGCCGACGCCGGCGCCGACGCGATCTTCATCCACTCCCGCAAGACCAACGTCGGGGAGATCGCGGACTTCTGCCGGCAATGGGGCGAACGACGCCCGGTGATCATCGCCCCGACCACCTACCACCGCACCGACATGACGGCCTTCCGGGACCTCGGCATCGCCGGCGTGATCTGGGCCAACCACGGCATGCGGGCCGCCTACGCGGCGATCCGGGACACCTGCCGCACGGTGCTGGCCGAGGAGAGCGTCAGCGGCATCGAGGACCGCATCGCCCCGCTGAAGGAGATCTTCTCGCTCTACCAGTACGAGGACCTGGAGCGCGAGGAGCAGCGGTACGGGCACTGGGACCCCAGCGTGCCGCGCGACGCCGGGGCTGCGGCCCGGTGATCCCGTCGACGACCGTCCTCGAAGGGCTGATCGACCGCGGCATCACGCTGGTCAGCGGGGTGCCCTGCTCGTACCTGACGCCGGTGATCAACCAGGCGATCAGCGACCCCCGGGTCTGCTACCTGGCCGCCACCCAGGAGGGTGAGGCCGTGGCCGTCGCCGCCGGGGCGTGGCTGGGCGGCGGCCTCGGCTGCGCGATCGGCCAGAACTCGGGCCTCGGGAACATGGTCAACCCCCTGACGTCGCTGCTCCACCCGGCGTCGATACCGGCGCTGCTGCTGGTGACGTGGCGCGGCGAACCCGGGCACCGCGACGAGCCGCAGCACGCGTTGATGGGCCGGACCACCACCGACCTGCTCGACCTGATGGAAGTCCCGTGGGATCTGCTGCCCACCGACTCGCTGCGGCTGTCCCGGGTCCTCGACTCGGCCTGGCGGCACCTTCAGACGGGGCGGCGGCCGTACGCCATCGTCATGCAGAAGGACACCGTCGCCCAGGCGGAGCTGCACGAGAGCCCGGCCCCGGAGCCCGTGGCCACCCTGCTGCGGTCGTCGCAGCCGCCGCAGCGGCCGGCCCGGGCGGAGGTGTTGAGCGCCCTGCTGGCCACCGCGCCGGCCGACGCGGCACTGATCTCGGCCACCGGATACACCAGCCGGGAGCTGTACGCGCTCGACGACCGCGCGTCCAACTTCTACCTGGTCGGTGCGATGGGTTCGGCGGCGGCACTCGGCGTGGGCGTCGCCACCCGGACGACGCGGCCGATCATCGTGATCGACGGGGACGGCGCGGTGCTGATGCGGCTGGGCAGCCTCGCCACCGTGGGCCGGTACGGCCGGGCCGGACTGGTGCACCTGGTGCTGGACAACGGGCAGCACGAGTCCACCGGCGGGCAGGCCACCGGCTCCGGTGGCGTCGACATCGCCGCCGTCGCCGCCGCCTGCGGCTACCGCCACGTGTACACCTGCTCCTCCGTACCGGAACTGGTCGACCTCCTGCCGGCGGCGCTCGCCGGCGGCGGGCCCGCCCTCATCCACCTGCCCATCCGGGCCGGGGCCCTGGACGGGCTGGGACGTCCCACGGTGACCCCGGCGGAGGTGGCCCAGCGCTTCCGCTCGTTCGTCACCGCCCCGGTCGGCGCGGAGCCGATGACGGCGGGGGAACGGCGATGAGCCGCTACCCGGTCGCGGTGATCCACGGTCGTTTCCAGCCGCTGCACTGGGGGCACCTGGAGTACCTGCTGGCCGGTGCCGAGCGCGCGGAGCTGCTGGTCGTCGGCATCACCAACCCGGACCCGACGCTGGTCGCGCTCGAAGAGACCGACCCGCAGCGCGGGCGGCCCGAGTCCAACCCGTTCACTTACTACGAGCGCTACCTGATGGTGGAGGGCGCGCTGCGCGACGCGGGAGTCGCCCCCGAACGGGTGCGGATCGTGCCGTTTCCGCACAGCTTCCCCGAGCGGCTGGCCCACTACGCGCCCCGCAACGCCGTCTACCTGCTCACCGTCTACGACGAGTGGGGCGACACCAAGGTGGACCGCTTCCAGCGGCTGGGCCTGACCACCGAGGTGATGTGGCGGCGCACCGACAAGCCGATCAGCGGTTCCCGGGTCCGGGCCGCGATCGCCGCCGGACAGGACTGGACCGACCTGGTGCCACCCGCCGTGGCCCGGGTGATCAAGGAGGCTCATCATGGCTGACGGGCGCATCGTCATCATCGCGCTCTGCGGCGGCGCCGACCGGCCGATCGGCGCGCTCGGCGGTCGGACACCGTTCGAGGCGGCCGCCACGCCGCACCTGGACGACGTCGCGCGGCGGGGCGTCAGCGGGCTGCTCGAGGTGATCGCCCCCGACGTGCCGCCGGAGTCGGACTCCGGCACGATGGCGCTGCTCGGCTACGACCCGGTGCGCCACTACACCGGCCGGGGCCCGCTGGAGGGGCTCGGCATGGGCTTCTGGTCCGCCGGGGGCACTCCGGTGGCGTTCCGGATCAACTTCGCCAGTTGGAACCCGCAGACCGGCCAGCTCGACCGGCGTACCTCCCGGGACCTGACCGACGCCGACCTCGCGGTCCTGGTGGCGGAGATCGTCGCCGACGTCCGGCTGGGCGACGGGGTGCGCTTCGAGCTGACCGGCTTCGGCCGGCACCGGGGCATCCTGGCCTTCTCCAGCAGCGGTCTCCCGCTCTCCGGTCGGGTGAGCAACACCGACCCGGGATTCAGCAACGTCGGGGCGTTCGGCATCCCGGTCAAGACGCCGGAGAACCACCCGCTGCCCAGCCGCGCCCTGGTGGACGACCCGGCCGCGCACCGCACCGCGGCGGTGGTCAACGAGTTCGTCGCGGCCAGCGCGGAGGTGCTGCAACGCAGCGAGGTGAACCGACGCCGCGCGGCGCAGGGCCGGCGGCCGGCGAACCTGCTGCTGATCCGCGACGGCGGGGACACGCTGCCCACGCTGGCCCCGTTCGCCGGCGGCTCGCTGCGGATGTACGGGCAGGTCCCGGCCGAACGCGGGCTGGCCTCGCTCATCGGCGCCGACTTCGTGACCGCCCGGACCGGGCCGGGGCAGACGGACGTCGAGTTCTACGCCGAGCTGGTGCCGCGCCTGCTGGCCGACCCCAGCGACGTGGTCTTCGCCCACCTCAAGGGGCCGGACGAGCCGGGACACGACGGGCAGCCGGAGGCCAAGACCGCCGCGATCGAGGAGATCGACGAGCACGTGGTCGGCCCGTTGGTCGCGGGCCTCGGAGCGGCCGACACGCTGGTGGTCACCTGCGACCACGCCACCCCGTGCGAGCTGGGCATCCACTCCCCGGACCGGGTGCCGACCGTGGTGGCCGGCCCCGGGGTGCCGGTGGACGACGTCGTCTCGTTCGGCGAGCGCGACGCCCGCCGCGGCGGGCTGCCGGCCCGCCGGGCCAGCGAGCTGATGCCCTGGCTGACCGCCGCCCGCGCCGCCGACCTGCGGGTGGGCTGATGCGAGTCACCGGGATCCGGATGCGCGGCATCCTCGACTCGCGGGCGGAGGCGACCGTCGAGGCGGAGGTGACGCTCGCGGGCGGCGCGCGCGGGCGGGGCTCGTGCCCACGGGCCATCGCGCCGGGCCGCCGGGAACGCCCGATCGGCGGCCCTCCCGCGCTGGGACCGCTGCCCGCGCCGGCCGCGCGGCTGCACGCCGCCGTCGGTCCGGCGGACACCCAGGCCGAGGTGGACGCCCGGCTCGCCGACGACCTGCCGGCCGCCGGGGTCTCGGCGGTGCTCGCGGTGTCGGTCGCGTACGCCCGGGCCCGGGCCGAGGCGGCGGGCGTGCCGCTCTGGCGCTACCTGGCCGACCTGGCCGGCACCGAACCGGGGATCCCCCGGCTGCTGGTCAACGTCTTCTCCGGCGGCATCCACGCGGCCGGGGCGGCCCGGGGCTACCAGCAGGTGATGGTGGTGCCCCGGACCGGCTCGCTCGGCTCCGACATCGAGGCCGCCTGCCGCGTCTGGGCGGCGGCGGCCAGCGCGGCGCGGCAGCGCTTCGGCGAGCCGGGGCTCTCCGCGTCCAGCGGGCTGATGGTGCCGCTGGACAGCGCGGGGCAGCTCGAACTGCTCACCGAGGTCATCGCCGGCGTCGGGCTGACCGGAGCGGTGCGGGTCGGGGTGGACGTCGCCGCCGAGCACCTCTACGACGGCGCCGCGTACCGCCTCGGCGACCGGACGCTGAGCGCCGCCGCGCTCACCGAGGTGTTGTGCCAGCAGGTCGGCCGGCACGACATCGAGTACCTGGAGGACCCGTTCGACTCCGGCGACGAGGCGTCCTGGCGCGCGTTGCCGGATCGCCTGCCGGCGTCGACCCGGGTGGTCGGCGACGACCTGTTCGCCACGGACGTCGACCGGATCACCTCGGGCCTGGCGGGCGTGATCCTGCTCAAGCCGAGCCAGATCGGCACGGTCAGCGGGGTGCTCGCCGCCGCCGCGCGGGCGCGCGAGGCCGGCATGGCGATCTCCGTCTCGCACCGCTCCGGGGAGACCGACGACACGGTGATCTGCGACCTCGCCACCGCGTTCGGCGCCGATCTGATCAAGGTCGGCGGACCGCGGCGCGGCGACCGGCTCGCCAAATACAACCAACTCCTGCGTCTGGCCGAAGAAGTCCCGACCCCGTCACCCGCACCGACCCGAGGAGAGGCAGCATGACCACCCACGCGCACCGCTTCCGCGAGCTGATGAACGCCCCCGAGATCCTGGTCGTACCCAGCGCGTACGACGCCCTGTCCGCCAAGGTGATCGAGCAGACGGGCTTCCAGGCCGTACACATGACCGGGTCCGGCACGTCGGCCAGCATGCTCGGCATGCCCGACCTCGGTTTCACCACCACCACCGAGATGGCGTGGAACGCCAAGAACATCACGATGGCCGTCGACCTGCCGGTGATCATGGACATCGACGCCGGCTACGGCAACGCGATGAACACCTGGCGCTGCGTGCGGGAGTTCGAGCGGGCCGGCATCGTGGGCGGTCACCTGGAGGACCAGGTGGTGCCGAAGCGCTGCGGGCACCTCGAGGGCAAGCGGCTGATCAGCACCGAGGAGATGATCGGCAAGATCGAGGCGGCCGTCGAGGCCAAGACCGATCCCGACTGGGTGTTGATCGCGCGGACCGACGCCCGCGAGAAGCTGGGCCTGGACGAGGCGATCCGGCGCTCCCGCGAGTACGTGGCGGCAGGCGCGGACTGCATCTTCCTGGAGGCGATGCTCAGCCCCGACGAAATGAAGATCGTCCGGGACTCCATCGACGCGCCCCTGCTGGCCAACATGGTGGAGGGCGGCAAGACCCCCTGGCTGACGGCCAAGGAGTTGGAGGCGATCGGCTACAACCTGGCGATCTATCCGCTCTCCGGGTGGCTGGCGGCCACGTCGATCCTGCGCAAGATGTTCGCCGAACTGCGCGACACCGGCACCACGCAGGACTTCTGGGACAAGTACGGCCTGCGGATGAGCTTCGACGAGCTGTTCGAGGTCTTCGACTACTCCCGGATCTCGGAGCTGGAGTCCCGTTTCGTCGTGCGCACGGACGACGAGTGACATGTTCGTCGACGGAGTCCTGAAGGCGGCGGGCGACCTGCGGCCGGTCCACGATCGGTGGACCGGCGCCGTCCTGGGTTCGGTGGCGCTCGACTCGGCGGCGGACGTGGACCACGCGGTCAGGTCCGTCGCCGGGCGGCGGCGCACGCTCCCCGCCGAGCAGCGCTCCCGGATCCTCGGCCGCTGCGCGGAGCTGCTCCGCGAACGCTCGGACGAGTTCGCCGCGCGCAGCACCGCGGAGTCCGGGGTGTGCCGGCGGGAGACCACCCGCGAGGTGGCCCGCGCCTGCGCCAACCTCGAGGTGGCGGCGGCGGAGGCGGTGCGGCTGCGGGGCGAGACGATCCCCGTGCCCGGGGCGGCCCGCCTCGCGGTGACGGTGCCCGAGCCGGTCGGGGTGGTCGCCGCCATCACGCCGTTCAACCGGCCGCTGAACCAGGTGGTGGTCAAGCTGGCACCGGCCATCGCCGCAGGGTGCGCCGTGGTGCTCAAGCCCTCCGAGCGGACGCCCCTGACCGCCCTGGCCTTCGCCGAGCTGCTCCTGGCGGCGGGCCTGCCGGCGGAGCTGCTGGCGGTGGTCACCGGCGACCCGCGCACGGTCGGGCCGGCGCTCGCCGGCCATCCGCTGGTCGACATGGTCACGTTCACCGGATCGGTGCCGGCCGGCCGCGCGGTCGCCGCCGCCGCGGCGGGCCGCAAGCTGCTCCTGGAACTGGGGGGCAACGACCCGCTCATCGTGCTCGACGACGCCGACCTGGACCGCGCCGCGACCCTGGCCGCCGACGGCGCCTTCGCCACCTCGGGACAGTCGTGTCGCGGGATCAAGCGGGTGATCGTCACCGAGGCGGTGGCGGACGAGTTCGTACCCCGGCTGGTCGCCGCGGCGGCGGCGAAACGCTGCGGCGACCCGCACGACCCGGCGACCGACCTGGGTCCGCTCATCGACGAGGCGGCGGCGGCCGGGGTGCTGGACCGCGTGCACGCCGCCGTGGCCGCCGGGGCCGACCTGCTGCTCGGCGGCACGCGCAAGGAGGCGTTGGTGCCACCGACGGTGCTCGACCGGGTCCCGGCCGACGCCGTACTGGTCAGGGAGGAGACCTTCGGGCCGGTCGCCCCGGTGATCCGGGTCCGGGACGCCGACGAGGCCGTCGCGGTGGCGAACTCGACCGCCTACGGGTTGCAGGCCGGCGTGCTGACCGGCGACAGCGACCTCTTCTGGCGCATCGCCGCTCGCCTGCGGGTGGGTGCGGTGAATTTGGGCGAGGGACCCCAGTACGACTCGCCGCACATTCCCTTCGGTGGCGTGAAGGCCAGCGGCTACGGCCGCGAGGGGATGCGGTACGCGATCCACGAAATGAGCGTCACCAAGACCATGACCGTGCCGTATGGGGGGTGAACGATGATTGACTGCCTGGTCATCGGCTATCACGAGACCGAGGTCTCCGGCGACGAGCTGGAGTTGGCTCTCGCCGAGACCGAATACATCCCCGCGCCGGTGCGCAGCCTGCGCCGGACCAACGTGGGCGTGCACGGCACCTACCGTCCGTACCTCGACGCGTTGAGCGCCCTGCGCGACCCGGAGCCCGAGGGCGGCATCTGGACGGTGGCGGAACTGCCCAGCCTGGGCACCCTGTACCTGGTGAACTACCTGCGCCGGCGGGGGCACCCGGCGGAGTTCGTCAACTGCTTCACCTACGAGAAGGACCGGCTCGCCGAGCTGCTGGCGCAGCAGCCGGCCTCGGTGGCCATCACGACCACCTTCTACATGATGCCGGGGCCGGTCATCGAGATCATCGACTTCGTCCGGCAGCACGCCCCGACGGTGCCGATCATCGTGGGCGGCCCGCTGGTCGACAACCAGTGCCGCGCGGGTGACACGGCGAAGCTGCAACGCTTCTTCGACCGTACGGGCGCCGACGTGTACGTGTGGGAGTCGCAGGGCGAGGCGACCCTGCTCGCGGCCGTGGACGCCCTGACCGCCGGCACCGAGCTCTCCGAGGTGTCGAACCTGTTCCTGCGCGACGATGCCGGCACCTGGACGCTGACCCGCCGTCGGCCGGAGGCGAACGTCCTCGACGAGTGCTCGATGGAGTGGTCGGCGTTCGACCCGCACCGGCTGGGGCCCACGGTGTCGACCCGTACCGCGCGCAGTTGCGCCTTCGAGTGCGCGTTCTGCGACTACCCGGAACGGGCCGGCAAGCTCACGCTGGCCACCATCGACACGGTGGAACGGGAGCTGGAGGCCCTGGCGGCGATGGGCGTCACCCGGGTGGCGTTCATCGACGACACGTTCAACGTGCCGATGCGTCGGTTCAAGGAACTCTGCAAGATGATGGTCCGGCGCGACTTCGGCATCGAGTGGTTTTCCTACTTCCGGTGCGGGCACGCCAAGGAGCCGGGGGTCTACGACCTGATGTACGACGCCGGCTGCCGGGGCGTGCTGCTGGGCATCGAGTCGGCCGACGACCGGGTGCTGCGCAACATGGACAAGCGGGCCACCGTGGACGACTACCGGTTCGGCATCGAGCAGCTGCGCAAGCGGGACATCTTCACCCACGCCTCGTTCGTCGTCGGCTTCCCCGGCGAGAGCGAGGAGACAGTGCAGAACACCATCAACTTCCTCAACGACACCGGCCCGGACACCTTCGCCGTCAACCACTGGTACTACCTGCACGCCACCCCGATCCACGTCCGGGCCCCGCAGTTCGGCCTCACCGGCTCCGGCTACAACTGGTCGCATCACACGATGAACTCCGACCAGGCGCTCGACGCGGCCGACCACATCTTCGCGTCGGTGCGCGAGGCGGCCTGGATGCCGGTCAACGGCCTGGACTTCTGGGGCGTGCCCTACCTGCTCGGCAAGGGGATGACCCCGGGCCAGATCACCGAGTTCCTGCGCCTGGCCAAGGCGCTCACCCCGGCCACCCGGGTCGCGCCCGGCGTCACCGCCGCGTCGGTCGCCGAGGCGGAGCAGCGCTTCGCGCGTTTCTGCGCGGAGCTGCCGCTGGCCCCGTCGGCCTACCACCGCAACGAATCCTGAGGAGGCACGCATGGCGACGTTGGTGAACCCCGACCAGCCGGAGTACTTCCCGGCGGTGTTCCCGCGCGAGGACTTCCCCCGGTACGACTGGACCGAGCGCCCGGCCAGCCTGCCCGACGACGTGTGGATCTCCGAGACCACCCACCGCGACGGCCAGCAGGGCGGCCTGCCGCTCGACACCCCGACCAGCATCGAGATCTACGACCTGCTGTGTCAGGTGACCGGCACGTCCGGGGCGATCCGGCAGGCGGAGTTCTTCCCGTACCGGCGCTCCGACCGCGACGCGCTGGAGTACGCGATCGACCGGCACAAGGGCGGCGCCCCGCTGGAGCCCACCACGTGGATCCGTGGCCGCCGGGCCGACGTGCTGCTGATCAAGGACCTGAACATCACCGAGACGGGGCTGCTCAGCTCCACGTCGGACTTTCACACCTACCACAAGTTCGCCTCCGGCGACCGGGCCAAGGCGGCCGCCATGTACCTCGAGGCGGTGGAGATCGCGCTGGACCACGGCATCCGGCCCAGGGTCCACTACGAGGACACCACCCGGTCGGACCCGGGCTACGTCGAGTGGCTGACCGAGCAGGTGCTGACGTTGGCGCAGCGGTACCCGGCCACGCTGGCGCCCCGGTTCCGGATCTGCGACACGCTCGGCATCGGCCTGCCGTTCGAGGACGTGGCGTTGCCCCGCAGCGTGCCGCGCTGGATCCGGCTGATGCGCGGCCTGGGGCTGGCCGCCAACCAGATCGAGATCCACCCGCACAACGACACCGGGCTGGCGCTGGCCAACTGCCTGGCGGCCATCCGCGCGGGGTGCGGCGTCATCAGCGGGTGCTGCCTGGGCGTGGGGGAACGCACCGGCAACGCCCCGGTCGAGGCGGCGATGGTGCACCTGCTGGGGATGGGCTTCTGGGACACCCGGCAGGTGGACCTACGCCAGGTCAATCGGCTCGCCGAGCTCTACACCGGGCTCGGCGTCGGCCCCTCGGCGAAGTACCCGATCTTCGGCCGGGACGCGTTCGTCACCCGGGCCGGCATCCACGCGGACGGGCTGAACAAGTTCTGGTGGATGTACACCCCGTTCAACGCCCCCGACCTGGTCGGCCGGCCACTGGAGGTGGCCCTGACCAAGGACTCCGGGCAGGCTGGGGTGCTGTTCCTGCTCAAGCAGCACCTCGGCGTGGACTGCGTGAAGGACGACCCGAGGGTGCTGCGCATCAACGCGTGGCTCGACGAGCAGTTCGACGGCGGCCGGGTCTCCCCGGTGGAGTGGCCCGAACTGCTGCCCGTGGTGGCCGAGGTGTTTCCGGAGGCGAAGGCATGACGCATTGTCCCGTGATCGACGCCTTCGAGGCCGTCGTCGACGCCGGACCGGACCGGGCCGCGATCGTGGCGCGGGACCGGGTGGTCAGCTACGCCGAGCTGGACGGCCGGGCGAACTGGGTGGCCGGCCTGGTGCTGGCGCAGCCCGGCGGCCCGGCCGACCCGGTGGTGCTCAGCCTCACCGACCCGGTGGAGATGATCGCGGCGCAGCTCGGCGTGCTCAAGGCCGGGCGTCCCTTCGTCGTGGTCAACCCGCACTTCCCGGCCGAGCGGCGGCGCGAGATGCGGCAACTCCTCGGCGCGACGACGGTGCTGTGCGACGCGGCGGCGCAGCCGCAGGACGGCCTGCCGGTCACCGGGGGGCACACCGCGGCCCGACCGGCCGGCGCCGCCGGCCCGGACGACCTCGCGTACGTGCTGTTCACCTCCGGTTCGACCGGCGTCCCGAAGGCCGTCGCGCAGACCCGCGGCGACATGTCGCAGAACGTGCGCCGGCACGCGCCGATGGGTCTGGGCCCCACCGACCGGGTCTCGCTGGTCAGCGCGGACGGCGTGGTGAGCGCCGTGTCGAACCTGGTGATCGGCCTGCTCAACGGGGCGGCCGTGGTGCCGTACTCGTTCCGGCACGACGGCGTGCACGGCATGCCGGAGTGGCTGGCCGACGCGAAGGTCACCATGTTCTACGGTTTTCCGTCCTTCCTGCGCCAGTTGGCGAAGGTGGCCCCCACCGGCTCGGTGCCCACGGTCCGCCTGGCCTACGTCGGCGGTGAACCGGTGCTGGGCACGGACTTCGCGGCGCTGGGGCGGCTCTTCCCGAACGCCGTCCGCGCCACCGGGCTCAACTCCACCGAGACCGGCCTGACCCGGCTGTTCCAGCTGCCGCCGGGCGCGTCGACGCCGGAGCGGATCCCCCTGGGCGACCCGGTCGACGGGGTGGGCGTCCGCATCGACGAGGACGGCCGGATCGTGATTCGCAGCCGGTTCGTCAAGCCCCGGTTGTGGGGCCGGGACGCGCTGGTGGACCTGACCGTGCCCGGCGCGGACGGGGTGCCCGAATTCGTCACGGGCGACCGGGGCGAGTTGAGCGCCGAGGGTGTCCTGTTCCACCGGGGGCGCAGCGACGCGATGGTCAAGATTCGAGGCTTCCGGGTCGAGCCCTCGGAGGTCGAGGACGCCATCGCCAAGCTCGACGGGGTCACCGAGGTCGGTGTCTGCGCCTATCCGGGCGAGGACGGCGAGCTCGAGCTGGCCGCGGTCCTGACCACGGACCAGGCGTCGATGGACCCGCCGACGGTGCGGGCCCGCGCGGCGGACCTGCTGCCGCAGCCGATGGTGCCGACCACGGTGCTGATCCGGGAGACGCTGCCGCACACGACCAACGGCAAGCTGGACCGCAAGGCCCTCGCGGCGCTGGTCGCCACGGCGCGGACCACCGCGCCGCAGGTGCCGGCCGCGTCCGGCGGCGGCGACACCTATGGGCGGCTGCGGGAGATCTGGTGCCGGGTGCTGCGGACCGACCGGATCGGCGCGGACGACGACTTCTTCGACCTCGGTGGGACGTCCATCTCGGCCCTCGGGGTGATCTCCCGGGTGCGCAAGGAGTTCGGTGTGCCGGTGCGCCTCGCGGTGATGTTCGAGGAGCCGACCCTGAGCGCCCTGACCAGGGCGGTGGACGAGCTGGGCGGGAGCCGATGAGCCCGGGTGTGCTCCCCCCGGCCCCCGCTCACGACCCGACGGGGAGGGGTTGCCGTTGCTGATGCCGGGTGAGCGACCGGACGGCGGGGCGCACCAGCAGCCCGACCGCGAGGAACGCCACCGCCAGGGCGAGCCAGCCCGGCGAGCGGTACGCCACCACCGCCGTCAGCAGCACCGGGCCGACGATGTCGGCTGCGGCCGGCCCGAGGTTGAACGCCGCCAGGTACTCGGCCCGGCGGTCGGCGGGAGAGTGTCGGAAGGACAGCTCCCAGCCGCCCGCGGACTGTAGGAGCTCGCCTGCGGTCAGGACGACCGCTCCGGCGGTCAGGGCGACCACGGCCACCCAGCGGCCGCCCAGCGGCGCTGCGGCGAAGATCATGCAGCAGGCGGAGAGCGCCACTGCGGCTCGCCGCAGCGCCCGCTCGCCGAAGCCGGGGTGCTCACTGCCGCGCGCCGACGCCACCTGCAGCAGCACGGCCAGCACGGTGTTGAGGATGAACAGCAGGGACACCATCCAGTGGGGAGCGCCGCTGGCCAACGCCCAGAGCGGGATGCCGACCGACAACATCATCATGTGCAGGGAAAGGCAGCCGTTGACCATGGCAAGGCGCAGGAAGCGCCAGTCCCGGACGCCCGACGGGTAGCGCCGGCGGCCTTCGGGCGACGGGGAAATCGGCGGCATTCTCAGGCGCAGCAGCATCAGGACGGAGAGCACAAAGGTCAGGGCGTTCCCCAGCATGATCAGTTTGTAGGCCGACAGGCTCTCCGTCGCGAAGATCGGGACGGTCAGGGCCGCGCCGACGGAGTAACCGACGTTGCGCACCGAGCGCATCAGGGCCATCGTCGCCACCCGGTCCTTCGCGCTCATCACCGTGGCCACCACCGCCTGGGTGGCCGGCGAGACGGACCGGGCGGCGATGGTGAGCCCGACGGCGGCCAGCAGGAAACCGGGCAGCCCGGTGACGAACGCCAGCGCGACCAACATCAGGGCACGCCATGCCTGCAGACCGATGAGCAGACGTTTCGTGCCGACCCGGTCGCCCAGCATGCCCAGCGGCACGGAGCCGAGGAACCCGGCCAGCCCGGCGACGGTCAGCACGGTGCCCACGCTGCTGGCCGACAGGCCGATCCCGTCGACGAAGTAGATCACCGAGCCGGCGAGGTAGAGGCCACTTCCGACCGCGTCCGTGACAGTGACGACGATCAGCGTGCGGGCGGACGGCGTGGCCGGCACGTACGCGCGGAGCCATTGCTTCATGCCCATGTCAAGAAGACCCTGAGAAGAAATGACGAAACATTAATGTAACGTCTGTGTGAGAAATTTTTGAAGATGTTAGTGCATGACTGAACCTTGGTGACACCCGCGGGGGCGACGTGTTCGATACGGCTTTGGTGATGGTGGGTTTCGGTGCCGGCATTCTGCCGGATCTCAACGCGATTCTGCCACCCGGCAGTCTGACCATCGTGGAGGATTCGCAGGTCGCGAGGGTCAGACAGGTCCGCGCGCGGATGTCCGCGTTTCCGTGCGTGGCGCAGCTCGTCGAGTCGCCCGTGCAGGACGAGGAGCGGGTGACCGAGCAGGTCCCCCGGTGGCCGCTGCCCGTGGGCGTGAGCGCGGTCCTGCCCGGCCTCGAGTACGGCGTCGTGGGCGCCGCGGCGCTGGCGGCCCACCTCGGCCTGCCCGGCGCCGGGTTGCCGGCCGCGCGGCTGCTGCGGGACAAGATCGAGCTGCGGTCCGCCGCCGATGCCGCCGGGCTCGCCCAGCCCCGGTGGCGCGAGGCGCACTCGGCGGACGACGTGTGCGCCTTCCCGTCGCCGTCCTGTGTGCTCAAGCCGGCCAACCGGCAGGCCAGCATCGGCGTGCAACTGCTGGGGCCCGGCGACGACCGGGCGCAGGCCTGGCGGCGCACGGTCACCGCGCAGGAGCCGCTCATGCGTGCCCCCGACGCACCACCGCCGCGCTACCTGGTCGAGGAACACCTGCGCGGCCCCGAGGTCAGCGTGGAGGCGCTGGTGCGCGACGCCGCGCCGGTCTTCATGAACGTCACCGCCAAGACGGTGCTGCCCGGCCGCCATCCGGTGGAGCTGGGCCACCTGGTCCCGGCGCCGGTCGACGCGCTGGTCGCCAAGTGGATCACGGCGGCGATGGGCGACCTGATCGCCGCCACCGGCTTCGTCAGCGGCACCCTGCACGCGGAATGGATCCTGGTCGACGGCCGGCCGCACCTGGTGGAGTGCGCCGGCCGGCTGCCCGGCGACGACATCGTGCCGCTGATCGACCTCGCCTACGGCGGCAGCCTGGTGGCCGACCTGGTCACCGTCCTGTCCGGCCGCTCGCCCGTGCGCCCGGACCGGGCCGTACGCGGGGCCGCGGTGCGGTTCCTGACCGCCGAGCCCGGCCTGGTCACCACGGTCCGGGGCACCGACGCGGCGCGGGCCACGCCGGGAGTGGTGGACCTGCGGGTCACCGCCGCGCCCGGCGACCGGGTCGGCGCGCTGGAATCGTCCTGGGACCGGGTGGGCCGGGTGCTCGCGACCGGGCCGGACGCCGGCAGCGCCGCCCGGGCCGCCGCCGACGCCGCCGGCCGGTTGGTGCTCGGCACGACCACGGCCCGGGTCGGCGTGCTGGCCGATCCGCGCTCCGCTCTGCGTCGGTGGGCGGATCGGCCCGCCGACCCGCGCGACGACTGGCGCTGGGCCGCCGGGGTCAGCGACGACGTCACCTTCCTCACCGCGGCCGACGGCCCCGCGCTCTGGCTGCGCGGCCCCGACGGGCTCGGCCCCCGGATGGACCCGGTGGCGGTCACCGGTGGCGCGACCGCCGGCCTTGCCCCGCCGGCGGAGCTCGTGGCCGCGGCCCGAGCCGCGCACCCGCGGTTCCTGGCCGGTGCCGCCACCGGGTACGGCTCCCCGGTGACCAGCGCCACGCCCACCGACACCGCCCTGGAGGCGCTGGTCGCCGCGCTGATCCGGCAGGCGCGGGACGACGACGCCACGCCGGCCGTGCTGCACTGCCCGGCCGACGACCCGTTGCTGCCGGCGCTCGCCGCCGCCGGCTTCGCCATCGGAGTCACGGACCTCTACCCGACCCTCGAGCTGCCGGGCACCGGGTTGGCGGACTATCTGGCGGCACTGCCGAAGGGCCACCGCGACAACGCCCGACGGGAGATCCGGCTGCGCGGCGGCGGCCCGGCCCATGTCTTCGTCGGCGAGCAGGCCCGGCCCCACCTGGCCACGGCGGCCGCGCTCAGCGCCAGCGCCTACCGCCAACGGGGTGAAGACGTCGACGACGCCCGGGCGCTACCGATCTACGGTCGGCTGCTCGACGTCTGGGGCGACGACTTCCTGCTCACCCTGGTCAGCGACGAGGCCGGGCCGGTCGCCTGCGCGGTGCTCGTCTGCGGCGGCACCGACCTGCTGCTCTACGGCGCCGGGCTGCTCCTGCCCCGGTCCAGGGCGGTCGCCGGCTACTTCAACGCCGCGTACTACCTGCCCATCGAATTCGCCTACCGACGCGGCCTGCGCCGCATCCGGTTGGGCCCCACCGGCTGGCACACCAAGCGCCTGCGTGGTGCCCGCTTCACGCCGATGTGCTCGGCGGTGCCGGCGAGCGCGGGCGCGCTGGTCGACCTGCTGGCCGCCACCGACCGATGGGCCCGCGCGGAGTTGCGCGGTCTCGATGGGTGAGCAACTGCGCTGGTGGCGCGTGGTGCCGCAGGCGCGGTGCACGCTCATCTGTCTCCCGCACGCGGGGGGCAACGCGACCGCGTTCCGGGACTGGCCGGCTCACCTCGACGAGGACGTGGCGCTCGCGGCGGCCTGCTATCCGGGCCGGCTCGGCCGGTACCGCGAGCCGGCGGCCCGGACGATCGCCGAGCTGGCCGGGCCCCTCGCCGAGGCGGTCGGCCACGTGCCGGGCCCGGTGGTGCTGCTCGGGCACAGCATGGGTGCCGTGGTGGCGCACGAGATCACGGCGCGGCTGGAGGCTGCCGGCCGGCCGCCCCGGCTGCTCGTGGTCTCCGGTCGAGAGGCGCCGCACCTGGTCGAGCGCGCCTCCGGGCCGGCCGACGACGCCGACCTGCTGGCGCAGTGCCGGGCTCTCGGTGGCATCCCCGACGAGGCGCTCGAGGACGCCGAGCTGCGGGAACTCGTGCTGGCCCCGTTGCGGGCCGACACCGCGCTGCTCGACGCCTACGCCACGGCGTCGGCACCGTCGATAGGGACCCCGATCCTGGCCTACCTCGGCGTCGACGACCCCGGCTGCACGCCGGCGCAGATCGACGGCTGGTCGGCGCTGACCACCGGCCCGTTCCGCCGACGCCTCCTGGCCGGCGACCACTTCTCGGTGCTGGCGCGGCCCGGCGAACTGCTCCGCGACCTCTGCGCCCAGCTCTGAGCGGGCCGCACCGCCGCCACCGGCCGCACCCGCCACCGTCACCGCCGGGTCAGGTCACGCTCCCGCGCAGGTCCTCGGCGATGGCGGCCAACAGGCCGGGCCGGGAGGACCGCAGGTGGAAGTGCCCGCCCGGGAAGATCCGCAGGCGCGTCGGGCCGGTGGTGTAGGCGGCCCAGCCCTCCAGCTCCTGCGGGCTGGGGGCGGGGTCGTCGGCGCCGCCGAAGACCGACAGGGGCACGTCCAGCGGCGGGGGCCCGGGCGGGTCGACGAACCGGGGCCGGTAGCGGTCCAGCATCGTCAGGTCGGCGCGGTACGCGGGCAGCACGGTCTCCGCGAGGAGACCGGGCTGTGCCGGCCCGTCGCTCACCCCCTCCGCCGCCGCGTTGTCGACGAGCTCCGCGATCAGCTCCGCATCCGGTCGATCGGCGGACGGCCGCCGCCCCCGGTAGACGTGCGGCGGGCGGGCGCTGCTGACGAAGAGGTGCCGGACCAGGTGGCGCTCGCGTGACCGGCGGGCCAGCTCGAACGCCACCACCCCGCCCAGGCTGTGCCCGAAGAGCGCCCACGGCAGGTCTTCGAGGGGCCGCAACGCCTCCTCGAGGGCCTCGACCAGGGCATCCAGGTCCCGCAACGGCGGCTCCGCCAGCCGGTTCTCCCGGCCGGGCAGCTGCACCGCGCACAACTCGACGCCGGGCGGCAGCCCCTGCGCCCAGTCTCGGAACACGGTGGCGCCGCCGCCGGCGTACGGCAGGCAGAGCAGCCGGATCCGGGCGGCGGCCAGCGGACGATGCCCGAGCAGCCAGCGCTGCGGCCCCGCCGCCGCCCGCGCCGCACCGGGCGGCCGCGCCGGTGCCGCCGACTCGTCCACGGCGGCCGCGAGCCCCGCCAGGTCGGGCAGCTCGAACGCCCACCGGACCGGCAGGTCCACCCCGAGCTGCGCGCGGACACCAGTGACCATGCGCGTGATCAGCAGGGAGTGCCCGCCGAGCGCGAAGAAGTTGTCCTCCACGTCGACCCGGTCGACGCCGAGCAGCCCTGACCAGACGGCGGCGATGGCCCGCTCGGTGGGGGTGCGCGGCGGGGTCCCCGCCCCGCCCGCCACCCGGCCGGCCGTGGGCGTGGGCAGGGCGGCCGCGTCGAGCTTGCCGTTGGCGGTCATCGGCAACCGGTCCAGCACCAGCACGGTCGAGGGCACCATGTGCGCCGGCAGCCAGCGGGCCACGGCGGCCCGCACCTGCGCCGGGTCCAGCTCGAGGTCGGGTGCCGCCGTGACGTAGCCGACGAGGCGGGGCTCGCCGGAGACGTCCGGTCGCAGCGCCGTCGCCGCGCCCCGCACACCCGGGCACGCCATCAGCGCGTGCGCCACCTCGCCGAGCTCGATGCGGAACCCCCGCAGCTGCACCTGGTCGTCGACGCGCCCGGCGAAACAGAGGGAGTCGTCGTCCCGGCGGAACGCGAGGTCCCCCGTGCGGTAGAGCCGCTCCCCCGGCCCCGCGTACGGATCGGGCACGAACTTCGCGGCCGTCAGCGCCGGGCGGCCGAGGTAGCCGCGCGACACCCCGGGACCGCCGACGTAGAGCTCACCGAGGATCCCGGGGGGAACCGGTCGCAGCTGCGGGTCCAGCACGTAGACGCGCAGGTCGGCGAGGGGGTGCCCGATGGGGCTCTGCGGCCTGTCGAGGTCCGCCACCGTCATCACCCGCTCGGTGACGTGGACGGTGGTCTCCGTGATGCCGTACATGTTCACCAGCAGCGGGCACCGATCGCCGTACCGGTCGAACCAGGTGCGCAGGACCGCCGGGTCGAGGGCCTCCCCGCCGAACACCACCAGCCGCAGCGACGTGCGGGGGAAGCCCTGCCGTTCGGCGGCCACGGTCAGCTGACGAAACGCCGACGGCGTCTGACTGAGGACGGTCACCCGCTCGCGCCGCAGCAGGTCCAGCAGGGCGTCCGGGTCCCGACTGGTCACGTAGGGGACCACCACCACCTGCCCCCCGTGCAGCAGAGCACCCCACAACTCCCACACGGAGAAGTCGAAGGCGAAGGAGTGGAACAGCGAGAACACGTCCTCCGCCCGGTACCCGCCCGAGTGCCGGACCGCCGGGAACAGGCGCAGGACGTTGCGATGGCTGACCACGACACCCTTCGGCCGGCCGGTGGACCCGGACGTGTAGATCACGTACGCGGCGGCATCGGGGTCCGGGGCCACCTGCGGCGGGTGCGCCGGCCAGTTCCCGTCGGCACCGTCGTCCAAGGCCAGGAAGGGGACGCTGAGACGATCGGCGTACCGCTGCTGGCCCACGACGAGGGCGCAGCCGGAGTCGGCAACGGTGAAGGCGATGCGGTCGGCGGGGTACGTCGGGTCGAGCGGGAGGTAGCCGGCGCCGGTCTTCAACACGCCGAGCAGCGCGACGACGTAGTCGACGTCGCGGTCGGCGTGGACGGCGACGAGGCGTTCCGGCCCGGCGCCCCGGGCCAGCAGCCGGTGCGCCAGCCGGTTCGCGGCGCGGTCCAACTCCCCGTACGTCATCGAGCGGGTGGTGTCGGTGACCGCGACCCGATCGGGGAACCGGCGGGCCGCCTCGGCGAACCGCCCCGGCAGGTGGCCCTCGACCGGGCACGGCGTGCCGGAGTCGGCGACCCGCCGCAGCGAGGCAACCCGCTGCCGGTCGGAGAGCATCGGCGTCCGGTCCACCCGGACGTCGGGTGCGTCGACCGCCTCCCGCAGCAGGGCCTGCAGGTTGTCGGCCATCCGGCGCACCGTCGGGGCGTCGAAGAGATCGGTGTTGTACTCCCAGCTCAGCTCGGTGCCATCGGCGACCTGTCCCAGGTAGAGGGTGAGGTCGAACTTGGCCGTACCACCGTTTCCCATCGCGCCGCGGTCGATGCGGAACAACTGGTCGCCGCCGGTCGCCGGGGGCGCGGCGTGCGCCCGGGCGGCCAGGACCACCTGGACCACCGGGTTGTAGGCGAGGCTGCGGGGTGGGTTCAGTTCCTCCACGAGGCGGCCGAAGGGCATGTCCTGGCGGGCGAACGACTCCAGCGTGACCTCACGCACCCGGCGGACGAGCTGTCGGAACGTCGGCGCGTCGTCGAGCCGACAGCGCAGCGCCACGGTGTTGACGAAGAAGCCGACCACCTGATCGACCTCCGGTCGGGTCCGGTTCGCCACCGGGGTGCCGATCACCAGATCCGTCCCGCCGGTGTACCGGTGCGCCAGGGCGTACAGGGCCGCCAGCACCACCATGAACGGCGTCGCGCCCTCGCGCTGGGCGAATTCCTGGAGGTGCTCGGCCACCGCCGGGGGCAGCAGGGACGTGTGCACCGCGCCGTGCTCCCGCTGCACCGGCGGGCGTGGCCGGTCGGTCGGCAGCTCCAGCACCGGCGGCGCCCCCGCCAACTGCCGGCCCCACCAGTCGGTCAGTTCGGCCAGCCTCGGCCCGGCCAGCTGCCGCCGCTGCCAGCTCACCCAGTCCTCGTACCGCACGGGCAGCTCCGGCAGCGCCGGGGCCCCACCCTCGCTCAACGCGCCGTAGACCGCGCTCAGCTCGCGAAGGAGCAGGTCGACCGACCATCCGTCGGAGACGATGTGGTGCAGGGTCAGCAGCAGCCGGCTCTCCTGCGGCCCGAGCCGCAGCAGGCACACCCGCAGCAGCGGGCCGGTGGCCAGGTCGAACGCCGCGGCGGCGGCCCGCGACGCCTCCGCCTCGGCGGCCCGCGCCGGGTCCGCCGCCCCGGAAAGATCAATTTCCACCACGGGTACGGACATCGTGGCGGCCGTCCTGCGTGCCGGGCGCCCCCCGTCGGCGACGAACGTCGAGCGGAGCGCTTCGTGGCGGGCCACCAGCACGTCGACGCAGCGTTGGAGCAGCGCCACCTCCACCGCGCCGGGGCAGCTCGCCACCGCCGGCACGACGTAGGCGGTCCCGCCGGGCGAGAGCTGCTCCAGGAACCACAGCCGTTCCTGTTCCCAGGAGAGCGCGTCGTGGTCGGGGGCCCGGCCGATCCGCTGCTCCGACCCGGCGGCGGGATCCCCCGTCGGGGGCCGGGCTTCCCCGGCCCGCTCGCCCCCGTCCAGGTACGGCAGGAGCTCGGCGAGCGTCGGGTGGTCGAAGAGGGTGCGCAGCGTCAGCTTCACCTCGAACTCGGCGCGCAGCCGGGCGGCGATCCGGGTCGCCGCCAGCGAGGTGGCACCGAGGTCGAACAGGTTGTCGTCCGGCCCGGGCAGCTCGACGTCGAGCACGTCCGCCCAGATGTGGGCGGCGCGGCTGAGCAGTGAGGCGGAGTCGGTCTCCGACACGGGGTCCTCCCTTCGAGGTGGCCGTCCAGCCGCGAAGCTCTGGTGGGTCAGCCCGCCAACCGGGCCTCGGCCGGATCGCCGCCGTCCCGCCCGACCGTCGCGTGGCCCGGTATCGCGGCGAGAAGTTCGGCGGTGTACGGATGCTGCGGGGCGGTGAAGAGCCGTTCGGTGTCGCCGGTCTCCACGATCCGGCCCCGGCGCATCACGCAGACCCGGTCGGCGACCTGACGCACCACGGCCAGGTCGTGCGAGACGAAGAGCATGCTGAGCCGCAGCTCCCGACGCAGCTCGTCGAGCAGGGTCAGGATCTGCGCCTGGACCGTGACGTCGAGGGCCGAGACCGGTTCGTCGCAGACCAGCAACTGCGGATCGAGGGCGAGCGCGCGGGCGATCGCGACCCGCTGCCGCTGGCCGCCGGAGAGCTCGGTCGGGCGGCGGTCCAGCACCGAAGCGGGCAGCGCGGTGCGGTCGACGAGCTCGGCGACCAGCCGCCGGCGGGCGGCCCGGTCACCCTTGCCGAACGCGCGCAGCGGCTCCTCGACGATGCGCCGGACGGTCCACCGCGGGTCGAGTGACGCGGCGGCGCTCTGGTACACCAACTGCGCCCGCCGCCTCAGGTTCCGCAGCGCCGTTCGGTCGGCGCGCGTGACGTCCACCCCGTCGAAGAGCACCTGACCGGCCGTGGGCGGGGTGAGGCGCAGCAGCATCCGGGCGACGGTCGACTTCCCCGAGCCGGATTCGCCGACGAGGCCGAGGGTCTCGCCCGCCCCGATGGTGAAGCTGACGCCGTCCACCGCCCGGACCCGGGCACCGCCCGGCATCGGGAACTCCTTGACCAGGTCGGTGACCTGCACCAGCGGAACCGTCTGCGCCGACACCTCCGGCGGAGGCTGCCTCGGCACGGCGTCGGCGAGGCCACGGTTGTCCACGACCAGCCGGGCGGTACGCGGATGACGCGGAGCGGTGAGGATCTGCTGACTGGGCCCGTGCTCGACCACCCGACCGTCGGCCATCACCGCCACCTCGTCGGCGCGGTCGGCCGCGACCGCCAGGTCGTGCGTGATGAGCAGCAGCCCCATGTGCAGCTCGGCGGTGAGCTTCTGGAGGTGGTCCAGGATGCGCCGCTGGACGGTGACGTCCAGCGCGCTGGTCGGCTCGTCCGCGATCAGCAGGCGGGGCTCGCCGGCCAGCGCGATCGCGATGAGGACCCGTTGGCGCATCCCCCCGGACATCTCGTGCGGGTACCGCCGGGCGTTCACCGCCGGCTCCGGCAGGCCGGCCAGGTCGAGGATCTCCTCGACGCGGCGCGCGGCGGCCGCCCGGTCCGCCGCCAGCTTGTGGATCCGCAGCACCTCGGCGACCTGCGCCCCGACCCGCTGCAACGGGTTGAGCGCCAGGTACGGGTCCTGCGGGACGAGCCCGATCTGCCGGCCACGGAACGCGCGCAGCTGCCGATCGGGCAGGTTGGCCAGGTCCTGACCGGCGTACCGGATCCGGCCGCCGCTGATCGCACCGCCCGCCGGCAACAGCCCGATGACCGCGTGCGCCGTGGTGCTCTTGCCGGAACCGGAGCCGCCGACCAGCGCGAGGGTCTGCCCCGGGCGCACCGTCAGGTTCACGCCGCTGACCGCCGGGATCGGGCCCCGGCGCGTGCGGTAGACCACGTGCAGGTCCGTCACCTGCAACAGCGGCGCGGCGGTCACGAGGTCACCCGCCCGCGGTCGTCCAACTGGCGGGCCACCCGGTTGACGGCGAGCACGAGCGCCGCGACCACCAGGCCGGGCAGCGTGGTCAGCCACCAGGCGGTCGCGAGGTAGCTGCGGCCCTGGGCGATCAGTGACCCCCATTCGGGGCTCGGCGGCGCGGCGCCGTAGCCGAGGAAACTCAGCGCGGAGACCGACAGGATCGCGTTGCCCAACTCGAGTGTCGCCATCACGAACACCGGCCCGAACGCGTTGGGCAGCACGTGCCGGCCGAGCACGGCGTACCATCGCACGCCGCTGCTCCGGGCCGCCTCCACGAACACGGCCTGGTTGACCCGGAGCACCTCGGCGCGCATGACCCGGGCGAAGTTCGCCGCAGTCGCCACCCCGACCGCGATCGCCACGTTCATGGTCCCGAAGCCGAGCACCGTCACGACGGCCAGGGAGAGCAGCAGGCCGGGAATGGCCAGCAGGACGTCGACGAGGCGCATCGCCGCGTCGTCGAGCCACCGGCCGACGAAGCCGGCGACCAGTCCGACGGTGCCGCCCAGCAGCAGCGCGACGAGGACGGCGACGAGCGTCGCCCGCAGCGACAGCGACGCGCCGTGGACCACCCGGGTGTACAGGTCCCGGCCCAGCTGGTCGGTGCCGAACCAGTGCGCGGCGTCCGGTGGCTGGAGGCGCTGACTCGGCACGCCCGTCAGCGGATCCCCCGGCGCGAAGACCCCCGGGAGCAGGGCCCAGCCGGAGACCACCAGCACCACGACGACGGCGATCACGAACCCGGGTCGGGACAGCCCCGACCGGGCCGCGCGCCGGATCCACGGCGGTCGGTCCGCCGCCGGCGTCGCCGGGGAAGGGCCCTGCCACGCCTGCGCCGGGTCGGCGGCCAGGGCGGTCGCCTGTCGCGGCTCCGGCCCGGTCATCGCCGCCCCGTCCCCACGTGCGCCGTCACCCTCGGGTCGAGCAGCGGGTAGAGCAGGTCGACGATCAGGCTGACCGCCACGAAGACCACCGCCCCCAGCACCACGACGGCCTGGACCACGGGCACGTCCTGGGCCGACACCGCCGTAGCGGTGAGCCGGCCGACGCCGGACCGGGAGAAGACCGTCTCGACCACGACGGATCCGGCGATCAGGTTCCCGACGACGATGCCGGCGAGCGTCAGCGCGGGCAGGGCCGCGTTGCGGGCGGCGTGCCGCAGATGGATCCGGGCGCGGCCCGCGCCCTTGGCCCTGGCGGTCTCCACGAACGGCTCGGCGAGCGCGGTCCGCATGCTCTTGGCGAAGACCTGCCCCAGCAGCGCCGCCGACGGAAGGCAGAGGGTGATCGCGGGCAGGATCAGCGCTCTCCCACCGCCCTCACCGGTCGCCGGCACCAGGCCCCACCGGAACGACACCACCTGCAACAGCAGCAGCCCCACCCAGAACGACGGCAGGGAGACCGCGGCCGCCGGCAGCGAGAGCAGGGCGTTGCGCAGCGGCCGCCAGCGTACGAAGGTGCCCCAGAGCCCGATGACCGCGCCGGCCGCCACCGCCAGGAGGAGCGCGACGCCGCCGAGCCGCAACGTGAACGGCAGCGCGTCGAGCAGCATGTCCCGCACCTCGGCACCGGTCTGCACGGAGCGGCCGAAGTCGCCCCGCAGCGCCCGGCCGAGCGCGGTCAGGTACTGGACCGACACCGGCTGGTCGAGGCCGTACTCGACGCGCAACGCCTCGAGCTGCTCGGGCGAGTAGGTGTTGGTGTCACTGCCGCTGACCATGATCTCGACCGGGTCGCTCGGCAGCAGGTACAGCACGACGAACGTGACGGTGAACGCCGCCCAGAGCACGAACACCGCCTGGATCGCACGACGTATCAGGTAGCGGGTCATCGACTCGGGTCGGTCTCAGCCCGTGACCCAGGCGTCGTGGAACGTCAGCCGCGAGGACGCGTCGAAGCGCAGCCCGTCCGTCCGGCCGAGCCCGTGCACCTGGGCGAGCTCGAAGACCGGGATCGAGTAGCCGCGCTCGACGATGAGCTTCTGGGCCTCGGCGACGTGCCGGTTGCGCACCTGGGGCTCGGTCGTGGTGGCCTGCGCGTCGAGCGCTTCGTCGAGCGGACCGGGCGCGATCCTGGTGCGGTTGGTCGCCTTCGTGGAGAAGAGGGCCCGCAACACGTCCGGGTCCGCGCGGGTCTGGTTGTACCACAGGAAGTCGTAGTCGCCGGACGACTGCCGCTTCGCCTGCTCGGCGACGGTGAGCTGGCGCAGCCGTAGCTCCACCCCGATCTTGCGCAACTGCTGCTGCACCAGCTCGAGGACGCTCTGACTGCCGTTGTACGCGGTGTTGAAGAGCACCTCGACGCTGAGTCGACGCCCGTCCTTCGCCCGTACGCCGTCCCCGCCGGGAAGCCACCCCGCGGCGTCGAGCCGGCGCTTGGCGCCATCCGGGTCGTACGCCAGCCGCTGGCCCAGGTCGGTGTAGCCGGGCGTGGTGCTGGAGAGGATGCTGGTGGCGGGCCGGTAGTTGCCGCTGAGGACGGTCTGCACCACCTCGGCCCGGTCGATGCCCTGTTGGATGGCCAGCCGGACCGCCTCGTCACCGAGCACCGGCCGGGACGCGTTGGGGTGCAGGTTGAAGGGCACCCCCGGGTTGCCGCGCACCATCAGCCGCAGGCCGTTGCCGTCGGACTGCGGCTCGTCCTGCGGTGGCACGTCGCTGATGGCGCTCACCTGCCCGGACGCGAGGCTGCCGGAGCGGACCCCGGACTCCGGGACGACCTTGTAGACGATCTTGTCGAGCACGGCGTCGCCCTGGTGACCGAAGAGCGCCGAACCCCAGGCGTAGCCCGCGCGCTTGCTGATCGACACTTCCTGGTTGGGCCGGTAATGGTCGAGCTTGAAGGCGCCGGAGCCGACAATGGCACCCTGGCAGCGCTCGTCGGCGCTCTTGGCGAGGCTCGCGTCGGAGAGCAGCCCCAGCACCATGGTCGAGGCGGCCTGCAGGAACTGGGCGCTCGGCCGGTCGAACGCGACCCGTGCGGTGCGCTCGTCCACCACGGTCGTGCCGGTGTAACCGGCGAGGTAACCGGCGCCGAGCTGCGCCCGGGCTCCCAGCTTGGCCACCGCGTCGAGGTTGGCCTTGACCGACGCCGCGCTGACCTTCGTGCCGTCGGCGAACGTCACGCCGTCGCGCAGCCGGAAGGTGAAGGTGGTCGCCTTGGCGTCGACCTGCCAGGACTCCGCCAGCCACGGCTTGAACTCGCCGGTGGTGGGATCCTGGTCGACCAGGGAGTCGACGAGCTGACGACCGATGTTCAGGCTGGCCGTGAGGGTGGTCTGCTGCGGGTCCAGGCAGGTCGGGTCGATCGCCAGGGCGAAGGTGAGCGTGCCCCCGGTCTGTCGCGCGCCGGCGCCGGTGGCATCGCCGGCCGAGCAGCCGGCGCCCAGCAGGGCGATGGCCAGGGCGACTCCCAGGGAACCGCGGAAGGCGGCGACGCGAGGCCGCCGAGACATGTCAGACAAGAAACGACTCCCACAATTGGGAACAACGACGGCCTTTGATGCGCGACGCTGAATCTACCGCCCCCTCTGGTTGCCCTCAACCGTCATTCCAGTCCTAAGTGGATCGACCAAAGGTCGGTCGAAAGCGTCGGTTCATCGGCCCGCGAAAGCCGGCCGGCCGACCGGCCGACCGGCCAGGATCACCGGTCGCCGGCGGCGAGGCCCAGTGCCCGGTCCCGGACCAGCATCACGGCGTCGGTGCTGTCCCGGAGGAAGAAGTGCCCCCCGCCGAACGTCCGCACCTCGAACGCCCCGGCGGTGTGCCGGCCCCAGCCCCGCATCGCCGCCGCGTCGACGTACGGGTCGGTGGCCCCCACCAGGGCCACGACGTCACTCGGCAACGGATCCTCGGCCCGGTACACGTACGTCTCGAAGAGCGAGAAGTCCGCCCGCAACGTGGGCAGCATGAGCTCGAAGAGCTCGTCGTCCTCCAGCACCTCCGGGCTCACTCCACCCACCTCGGCCAGGCGACCCCGCAACGCCTCCTCGTCCCGGTCGTGGTACGGCTCCGTGCTCCGCAGCTCGTCCGGCGGCAGGTACGAGGCGACCATCAACGCCGACGGCAGGGCGGCCCCCCGGCGCCGCAACTCCCGGGCCACCTCGAAGACCACCAGCGAGCCCATGCAGTCACCGAAGAGCACCGTCGGCAGCTCGGCGCAGTCGGTCAACGCGGTGGCCACCTCGGCGGCCACCGCACTCAGCGAGGTCATGGGCGGCTCCCGGAACCGGCTGAGCCGGCCGGGCAACTGCACCGCGCAGAGCTCCACCCGGGGCCCCAGGACCGCCGGCCAGTAGTCGAAGTCGCGCGCGCTGCCGCCCGCCCTCGGCACGCAGCACACCCGCACGGCCGGGTCGTCCACCCGCTGCACCTGCAACCAGCGCGTCACGCCGTCACCTCCGCCCGGGACCGGCCTCGGCCGGCGCGTCGGCCAGCACCTCCGCGACGAACGAGCCGATCGCCGCGATCGCGGCCCGCGCCTCGGCCAGCACCGGGAAGTAGTAGTGCCAGACGTGGAACATGTCCGGCCACTCCTCCAGCCGTACCGGCCCACCCGCCGCCTCCACCCGGGCGGCCAACGCCCGCGCGTCGTCGAAGAGGATCTCCTCGGTGCCGACCTGGATCAGCAGCGGCGGCAGCCCGGACAGCTCCGCGAACGCCGGCGACACCTGCGGGTGCCGGGGGTCGGTGCCCGCGTGGTACAGTGCCGCCATCTCGCGCAGGTCGGCGCCGTCGAGCACCGGGTCGCGCGCCGCACGGGTGCGGTGGCTGTCGAAGCCGCAGGTCAGGTCCGTCCACGGCGAGATGCAGACGCCGGCCCCGGGCTGCGCCACGCCGGCCTCGCGCAGCGCCAGCATGGTGGCGACGGTGATGCCGGCACCGGCCGAGTCCCCGGCGAAGAAGATCCGGTCACTCGGCACGCCGCGGTCGAGGAGGTACCGGTAGCACGCGACGGCGTCCGTCACGGCGGCCGGGAACGGCGCCTCGGGCGCCCGCCGGTAGTCCACGGCCAGGGCGGAAGCGCCACAGACCTCACCCAGCTCGCGCACCAGGTGGCGGTGTGAGGCGGCCGAGCCCATCGTGTACGAGCCGCCGTGGAAGTAGAGCAGCACGGGGCTCCCGGGTCGCAGCGGAAGGACCCACTCGGCCGTGCACTCGCCCACCGCGACGAGCTCCCCGGGCGCCACCCCCGGGCCGCCGAAGGCGGCGTCGGCCCGTTCGTAGTATTCCCGGCGCTGCGACAGCGGCTGCCCCCGCCAGGTGGAGTGCAGCTCGAAGAGCTCCCGCAGCAGCTCCACCTCGTCGCCGCTCACGTCGACCACACTGCGGAGACCGGCAGCAGGTCGCCCGGCGGCGTCTCGGCGTGGGCCACCCGCCGCTGCCAGAACCCGATGTCGCACCAGCGCCCGTGCTTGTAGCCGACCGACCGCAGGGTGCCGACGTGCTCGAACCCGTGGGCCTCGTGGAGCGCCACGCTGGGGTCGTTCGGCAGCGCGATCACGCCCATCGTGCTGCGGTAACCCTGCTGGTCCAGGACCTCCAGCAGCCGCCCGTACAGCAGCCGGCCGATGCCGCGCCGGTGCTGACCGTCGGCGACGTACACGGTCGCCTCGGCGCACCAGTCGTACGCGTTGCGCGCCTTCCACGGCACCGCGTACGCCAGGCCGACCGCTTCGTCGCCGTCGACGGCGAGGAGCCACGGGTACCGCTCGTGCAGCGGCTGCCAGTCCTGCTGCCATTCGTCCGGGCTCTGGGTGACGGTCCGGAAGTTGAACCTCGTCGTCTTGATGTAGTGGTTGACGATGTGGCTGAAGGCCGCCATGTCGTCCGCCCGAGCCCGGCGCACCACGACAGACCCGGTCATCGCCATGTGGTTCCCATCATTGCGGGGCTCTTTCCTGTAGCAGGTCCACCTCTGCGGCGAGCGCGGCCACGGTGGGCGTCCGGAAGAGCACCGCCAACCGCACCGGCACACCGAGCTCCTTGCGAATCCGGGCAATCACCGTCAATGCCGAGATGGATGTCCCGCCGAGGTCGAAGAAGTCGTCCTCCGAGGTGACGCCCCGGGTCCGCAGCACCGCCTGCCAGATTTCCGCGATCCGCCGTTCGGTCTCCGAGCCGGCCGCCCGGCTGTCGGCGGCAACGGTGACGGTGCCCGCCGAGGTCGCCGACGCCCGCCGCGGATCGGGCAGCCGCCCCCGGTCGACCTTCCCGTTGGGGGTACGCGGCAGGGACGGCAGCACCGACAGCGCCGCCGGCACCATCGCCCGGGGCAGCACCTTCGCGAGCTGCCCGCGCAGCTCCGCCGAGCTCGGCGCCGGGCCGCGCGCGACGACGTACCCGGCGAGCTCCGTCTGCCCGGGTGCCGGCTGGTACGGCACGACGGCCGCCTCCGCCACGGCGGGCAGCGACCGGACGGCGGCCTCCACCTCGCCGAGCTCCACCCGGAAGCCGCGGACCTTGACCATGCCGTCCGCGCGGCCCCGGTGGTAGAGCAGCCCGTCGTCGTCCAGTGCGCCCCGGTCGCCGGTGCGGAACTCGAAGAGCCCGGCGGAGGCCTCCCGGCTCGCCTCGACCGGGCCGTCGGGAGTCCACCACAGTGGCCGGACGAAGGCGCTACGGACGACGATCTGACCCGGCTCGCCGGGCGGCGTCGGCGCGCCGGTCTCGTCCTGGATAACGACGTCCACCCCCGGCACGGGGCCCCCGACGGGGACCCGGTCGGGGGCCGGTCGGCCCGGCGGCACGAGGTGCAGCCGGGTCAGGCCGGTCTCGGTGGAGTTCAGGCCGACCGCCGCGACGGCCGCCGGGAAGAGCCGCCCGACGGTGCCGAGGTCGTCGGGGAGGACCGGCTCGCCCCCGAGGTAGGCGAGCCGGACACCGGGTGCCGCCTGACCCTCGGCGGCCACCGACGACAGTTGACGCAGAAACGACGGAAAGGAGTAGTACACCGTGATCCCGGCCCGGTCGAGCCAGTCGAGAACGCCGTGCGCCCCGTCGTGCTGGAACGAGTACGGTGCCAGCGCCGCGCCGTTGAACAGCGCGACGACCACGTTGGAGACCGCGGCGACGAAGCCGTCGGCGCTGATCAGCGTCACGCGGTCGGCGTAGCCGACGTCGAGGGCGGCGTGCCGCAGCGCGTTCTGCGCCACGTCGCCGCGCCGCTGCGCCACACCCTTCGGGGTGCCGGTCGACCCGGAGGTGTACAGCACGTAGGCCAGCTCCTCCGGGCCCACCGCGAGCTCCGGCCGCGACGGGTCGGCGTCGGGTCGCACGCCCGGCTCGATCGTCACCTGCTCGACGGCGCCGGGATCGGCGACGAGGTCTGCGAGGGGAAGCTGCGTCTGGCTGTCGGTGACCACGACCCCGGGGCGCACCTGGTCGAAGATCGCGCGCAGCCGGGGCACCGGAAAGGCCGGATTCGTCGGCACGTAGTACCGGCCGGCCTTGAGCACGCCGAGCAGGGCGGCCAGCATGAGCCCGGGGTCGCGGACGGCCAACGCCACCGGCTCGCTGCGCCGCCCGCGCCGCTCCAACAACTGGTTGGCGAGTTGGTTGGCGAGATCGTCCAGCTCGCGGTAGCGCAGCTCGCGATCGGCCAGGACGACGGCCGGGCGGTCGCCGTTCCTGTCGACCTGGCTCTCGAACGCCGAAACCACCGGGCAGCGGGCATCGGGCAGCGGTGTCATCGCGCCTCCCCGTCGTCGTCCCGAACGCCGCCCGGAGGTCAGTCTCCGGCTCCGACCGCGCCAATGGGCGGCCGGACGGCATCGAACTGCACGTCGGATCACCGTAGCAACTCAATGGCCATGCTTGTCCAGCCTGACGCCTTGTCGCACGCCCGGCCGGAAGAGCAGGTCAGCGACCCGCAGGACATTTACTGTCAACAATGCGACAGTTTCTTGCGTGAGGGCGTCTCACCACAGCACCCGCGCCGCCACGACGGCCGTCATCACCAGCCCCTCGCCGATGACCAGCCCGGAGGCGACGGTACTGACCGTGACGGCGCGCTCCGGCCGACGCCGTACCAGCAGCCAGCTGGCCACGCCGCCGGCGGCCATGGCCACCGTGTACGCCGGCGGCAGCAGCACGCCCAGGCCGATCGAGGTCACCGGGGCGGCGCTGAAGGCCAGGCCGAAGCCGAGGGCGGCGGCCATCCCCAACGCGGGCGACGCCCGGCTGTCCAACTCGGACGTGGCGATGAACTCGACGGTCTGCACCACCGGCACCGGGAAACTGGCGCTGCCCACCGCCCCGTAACGGACCAGCAGGACGACGGCGAACATGCCCACCAGCGCGCCGAGCACCCCACCGACCGCCTGTGTCCAGGTCACCGTGCGCCGTGGCGGTCGCTCCACCTCCGGCGGTGCCTGCATCCCGATCCGCGCCGCGTAGACGTAGTACACCGAGGCGATCCCCGTGCACGTCACGAACGCCGCCAGCAGGACCGCGTCGGTGGACGGCAACCCCACCAGCCGCAGCACGACGACGCCGAGGAAGAGCACCGGCGCCATCGGCGCAATGCCGATCTCGGCTCCCGCGCGGACGAGGAAGAGCGCGAAGAGCAGCACCATCGCGGCGAGCAGCGCGGCCAGCGCCACCCCACGCGCCGGGCCGTACCGCAGACCGAGCGGCACCGTACCGAGCACGGCGACGCCGGCGAAGAGCAACCGTGCCGTGCCGGCGCGGGCGTCCCGGGGGCCCCGGGACCAGCCGCCGGCGATCCGGCTGCCGCGCAGCAGCGTGGCCACCGAGTACCCGAGGACCACGCCCACCCCGACCGGCAGGATCCACGGATCGGCGAGGTGCTGCGAATAGCTGACCGGCCCCGTCGGCAGCAACAGCCACAGCGCGACCGTGTAGGCGCAGCCGGCCAGGAGCCAGGCGGCCGAGCGGACACCGATCAGCGCGCCCACGCCGAACAACAGCGGCGACAGCGCGACGCTCAGGTACGGCGGCAGTCCCGGAAGATCGGGCGTGGCATCCGAGCCGGCGAGGGAGGCGACGAGACTGGCCGTGGCGCCGGCCGCCACCGCCAACAGCAGGACCCGGCCGGAGCGCGCCGCCTCGCCGGTCAGGGTACGCATCAGGGTGATCGCCGGCACCAGCGCCGGGAACGGCAGGCCCTGACGGAGTGCCGAGCCGGTGAGCAGGATGCCGAGCAGCGCCCCGAGCAGGTTCGCGGCGACCGCCAGCCCGACGAGCACCGCCACCGGCGGGATCGCGCCCCCGCGCAGGGCGATCGCCGCCACGCCGGTGTCCACGGCGGCGGTCGCCAGGTACCCGCTGGAGGCGATGGAGAAGGTGGTGAAGAGCAGCGGCCAGCTGAGCTGGTCGCGGACGCGCAACAACGCCGCGCCGAGCAGCACCACGAACGCCGAACCGCCGAAGCCGATGCCGGTCTTGAAGCTCACCAACAGGTTCAACACGCACATGACGCCGCCGATGGCGAGCCCGGCCAGCACCGCCCAGCTCGTCGTCGTACGCTCCCGCAGCTCCCGGCGTAACTCCGGCTCCGTCCCGACCCTGCCCGCGCTCACGACCGCCCCGGGCGGATCTGTCGCGCGAAGGCACCTGGGGTACGCAGACGCCAAGTGATCGGCCCGGCCGAGACCGGACGCGGCGTGTCGACGCCCACGGCCGGCCGCCGCGGCCCGCCTGGCGTGGCTGCCGCCCGGATCCCCGCGATGCGATGCGGTGACCGGGCCGGCTCCGGTGCGGCTTTGGCCTCCTTCATCCTGCTGCCCCCGTTCGATCGTTGCCACCCCTGCGCTGGCTCTCCAGGCTGAGAGGTGGCGTGGCCTGGGTTCGATATCGCAGCCGCTGTTGGAGTTGTCGCTGGCGGAGAGGCCGGACACGAGGCGGCAACCGCGTGATCGTTTGTGCCGCGCACGTGATCCAGGCCGGCCGATGGCTGCGTGGACAGCGTAAACCTGGCCGCTTTCCGACCGGGTGGGACGGGCTCGGGGAATAGCGCCGATCTTGCGGTGCCTCTGGTCCGGCGCTGGATCCTAGCTCTACGGCTGTTGCCAACCCCGCCTGTCCCTGCCCGTCCAGCGCCGTTGCCGTCAATGCCATGTCGGGACTCGGGTCTGACGGGGATGGGCATCCCGAACCTCTGGACCCCTAGGCGGCCGGGGCGTCGACGTAGTTGGCCAAGTCGGCCTCGATGCCGGCGTGTTCGAAGAACACAGCCGGCTCGAACCCCTCAGCTCGGTGTGCCGCGTGCACGGCGGCCCGTGCCGCGGGCAGGTCGTCCGCCGACGCCCAGCGCACAATGGTCACGGCGTTGAAGCGACCGGGGCCGGAGTGCTGCTCCAGCAGGGCGTCGTCGAGGAATCCCGGTTGCGTCCGCAGGATTGCGTGGGTGCGCCGCACCTGCCGCCAGAACTCCTCTCGAACCGGCTCCGGAACAGCGAACTTGTCTACTCGGTAGACGACGGCCATCAGGCCCTCCTTGGTGCTCAGAAGTAGGTGGACCGAGGCTAGAACTTCAACCCACCTTGAGATCAAGCAGCCCGTCGGTGGTTGTCCGGTCAGGGTCAGCGTTTGCTTGCGGTCGAGCAGCCATGCGGAGGACTGACTGGAGAGCGGTGGATCTCCCCGGACGTGACCCTGGCTTCTCGTAACGCAAGCTGAGCGAGCACTGCGACACGGGGCCGTGGAGATGCTCCAGTGACGGTAGTATCTGCACGTTTTGGCCTGCAACGGGGAGGAAGACCACATGCGATGGAGAATTCCGGCCGGCGTCCTGATGGCGCTGGCTTTTCTGATTCCGGCAGCACCTGCGATGGCGCAAACCGCGTCACCTGGGCCGAACGACGCCTGCCAGACGGTCGAGCGCAAGGTATACAAGGACATCCGCGAGCTGCTCACCATCGACCTGGATACCGCCACTGATGTGCAGGTGCGGGTGCTGGCGGCCCAGATCCTGCACGCGGCAACCGTCAACTCGTTGCCCATTCTGCCTCGCAAACTACAGGAGCGGTTGGACGGCACCAAGGACGATCTCCGCGCATTCCTCAAGGCGGACGTGCAGAAGGTTTGGTCGACGGATCTGCGGATAACGGTGGTCCGGACGTTGACGGGCGCTGGCACCAACGTGAAGGCGGCCGCGCAAAAGACGCTCGACGACGCAACCATCGATGCCTACCTGGCCTACCTGAACGACGGCCTGTACGTCGCACGTGAGCTCGACTGCGCGTCCCAGCCCACGCCGACACCGACGTCCCGGCCCACCATGGCACCGACGTCCCAGCCCACCACGGCACCGAGCGCCACGAAGACCGGCGCACCGACCCCTTCCTCCTCCCGCAGCCCGGCCGCCGCCCCCGGCGGCGAGGGCGGCGGGCTCCCCGTGACCGGCGCCAACACCGCGACCGTGGCCGGCGTTGCCGGTGGGCTTCTGCTCCTCGGCGGCGCGGCCTACCTGATCGGACGCCGACGCCGTACCCGTTTCGTGGCGTAGCCCAATCGACGTGCCCGGCCCGACGCTTCCTCGGGCCGGGCACGCAACGGGCACGCTGGGCACGGGCCGACTGTCAGCTTGGGAATTGCCGATGAGGGACTGCCTAGCTGCCTGGCCGCCACGGTCTCTCGTGGCCTCGGTTGGCCTTGCTTGTCCTGCCCCAATGCCACGCCGTACTGCACTACTCGGTGGCCGGGCATCGACTTCGCCGGCAGATAACATCACGGACCGTGACTTTCGCGCAGCAACTTCAGGACTACTCCGACGCTTGCTACTGGGTCGGCGCGCTGGCGGCCGCAACTCAGACCCGACAGCTCGACGCCCCGACTCCCTGTGAAGACTTCGACGTACGAAGCCTCCTGGGGCACCTTCTCGGCACCGCGCACCGCGCGCTCGGTACGGCACGAGGCGCCTCGACGCGCGGGATTCCCCATGTGATCACCGATGTCGCCGATGACCAGCTGGCCGCGACGTACACCGCCTTGGCCAGTGAAATCTGTGAGACGTGGACGCAGATGGCTGCTGCCGACCCCGTCATTGCGCCGTGGGGACCGGGCACGGCCTTGGCGGCCGCTCGAGGTTTCACCGTCGAAACCATCACGCATGGATGGGACTTGGCGGTGGCCACCGGGCAAAGCAGCGAGGCACCCAACGGCATCGCGGACCGCTGCCTCGGGTACGCCGCCGCAGTCATCCCGGACCGGCTGCGGGGCGTCATGTACGACGCCCCGGTCATTGGAGTCGACACCGCATCCCCGACGGAACGACTCGCACACTTTCTCGGCCACAAGCGCCCCGGGAACGAATGACTTTCTCGACCGCTGGCACACGCCGTGCTCAACCGCCAATGGCAGCCGTTGATGCATCGAGGTGAGTGCGGGTAACGGTCGCGGATCTCTGAGGAGGGCCGGGGTTCGGGGCAGAGCCCCGAGGTCTTCAAGGGCTTGTGTCCGTCCAGCGTGGCCGGCCGGCCCGGCCGATGCCAGCCGAAGGTCGCCAGCAGGGATGCCGGCCGCGAAGAAGCGCCGATCCGGCAGATTTCGGCAACTGCCCTCCGGCCGTTGGCGGCTCGCTACCGGGGCCCGGACGGGCAGGATCACGCCGCCGGCCGATCAAGATCATTGCACGTATTCTGCACGGCGGGCGATGTGCCCGACAGCCGGCGTGACGTGCGCCGTTTCGACGTCGAAGGTGCGAGAATTGACGACGACCGGAGAGCAGGAGGTGAGCCGTGACGTCGAGCAACGCCGAGCAGGTGCCTGATTGGCCGACCGCTGAGCACGTACCGGCGGCGGAGCTGGCCCGCCGTCAGGGCGTCCGCCCGGTCGCTTCCATCGACGACCTGGCCCGGCCGGACCTGTTCGAGTCCGACGACGAGCTGGACGACTTCCTCGTCGACCTGTACGCCTCCAGGCGGGCCGGCGCCGCGTGAGCCTCGTCGTCCTGGACACCGACGTAGCGTCGGCGATCCTCCGGGGGCGGCTGCCTGACCGTCTTCGTGCCCGGCTGGCCGGTAAGACCCTCTGCATCACCTTCGTGACGCTCGGGGAGCTGACCAAGTGGACCGCGCTGCGGAGCTGGGGGCCACGCAAGCTGGCCGACCTCGCCCAGTGGCGGTCTGGGGTCGTGCTGCTGCCCTTCGACGAGGCTGTGGCGACGACCTGGGGGCACCTCCAGGCGCGGGCGCAGCATCGCGGGCGGCCCCGGCCGACGAACGACTCGTGGATTGCGGCCTGTTGCCTGGTCGACCGCCTGCCGCTGGCGACCTTCAACGGCAAGGACTACGCCGACTTCGCCGAGTATGACGGCCTCCGGCTTTTCGACGTCTCCTAGCTTTCGGCAACACCCTCGGCGCGGCTGTCCGGCGGCGTACGGCTCATGACCGCTGGAGACCGCCAGTGGTACGGCATGATTCCGAAGCCGGGAGACGTGCTGTACGTCAACCGGCACGCGTCCGTGCAGTTCGGCGGCGACAGGGCCTTGACCTTCCGGGTCATCAAGGTCTCCGACCAGCCGACCTACTACGGCTGGATCTGGCTGACCGGCTACGTGCTCGACCCGAAGGGCAACGCGCTGGACCGGCGAGAGATCTACGTCCAGGAGGCGGGCCTCCAGCGGGCGGCCCCGCCACCGGTCACGGTCCGGCAACCCAGACCGGCGGCCCGCGCCACGGCCAGGAACACCCTCCGGCGGTGAGCACGTACGGGCGGCCTCGATCGGAGAACTCGATGGCAGTGAGAGTCCTTCACACGGCATCGCGGCTCACGCCGCTACATCCCGAGCAAGTGCGACGACTGCGGTTCCGACATGCGGCGCTCGGGCGACGCGGCCTGGCCGAGGAGCACGTCTACGCATTTCTGCGCCGCGTCGTCGACGAACTGACCGCCAGGAACGCCGTCGAGGCGGGCCTTCGCGAGGAGAACACCCGCCTGAGGAACGCTCTCCGGGACTGGCCTGGCGAGTCCGCGCCGACGCATGGTCACACGGCCGACAGCGCAGGGACAGGGAGTCAGCAACGCAGATGACCTGTTGGCGCGTTTTGGCTGATCTTGGAGGTGCCCCCGGCAGGATTCGAACCTGCGACACACGGTTTAGGAAACCGATGCTCTATCCCCTGAGCTACGAGGGCGCGAGGGCCTAGTCTAGCGACCTGGGGGTCACCTGGGATGGCAGGGAGTGGCCCACGTTCTCCGGACCCCTGTTCGCCCAGCCCAGGACCAAACCCGGAGCACACGAGCCCCGGGCTGCGATCGGCGGTGTGCCGCGGCGCTTAACCCGCGGGTTCGCCCTGGTGACCGCCACCACCCTCGCCGACCGGACGACTCGACACTGACTCGTGCCGGGTGGCACCGGGCCGCCGCCCGGGGCCGTGCTCAGGTGCCGCAGAAGGTGCGGTAGGCGCCGAAGTCCGGTGGGGCGGCAGCGGCGTGGCGCTCGAACCCGGGGCGCTCGTCGTAGGGGGCGGTCACGGCCTCGACCAGCCGGTGCAGCGGCGTCAGGTCCCCATCGGTCGCCGCGGCCAGGGCCTCTTCGATGAGGTGGTTGCGGGGGATGTAGACCGGGTTGACCCGGTCCATTGCGTCGGCGGCTGGGCTTAGGGCGAGCCAGCGCGTCAGCCAGGCGTCGATCGCGCGGTGGTCCGGGAAGAGACGCCGCGTGGGCTCCGCGTCGCCGCGTGCGGCACCGGCCAGCACGCGGAAGAACGACGTGAAGTCGACGTGGTCGTCCCGGAGCAGGGCGAGCAGTTCCTCGGCCAGCGGTACCACGATGGCGGGATCAAGGTCCTCGGGCAGCCCGAGTTTGGCCCGCATGCCGAGCGACCAGGCGGCCTCGTACCGACCGGGAAACCGGTCGAGCGCCGTCGTCGCCAGCACGACCGCCCGCTCCGGATCGTGGTGCAGGAGGGGCAGGACGGCCTCGGCGAGCCGGGCGAGGTTCCACTGGGCCGCCAGCGGCTGGTTGCCGTAGGCGTAGCGTCCACCGTGGTCGATCGAGCTGTAGACGGCGGCTGGGTCGAAGGCGTCGAGGAAGGCGCACGGACCGTAGTCGATGGTTTCGCCCGAGATCGTCATGTTGTCGGTGTTCATGACGCCGTGGACGAAGCCCACGAGCATCCAGCGGGCCACCAGCGACGCCTGGACGGCGATTACCGCGTCGAGCAGCGCGACGTACGGCTGCTCGGCCTCGGCAGCGGGGTGGTGCCGGACGATCGCGTGGTCGGCGAGGCGGCGGAGAAGGTCCACGTCACCCGTGCCCCGGGCGTACTGGAAGCTGCCCACTCGCAGGTGGCTGCTGGCGACCCGGGCGAGCACCGCGCCCGGCAGCAGGGTCTCCCGCCGCACCGCACGCCCCGTCGCCACCACGGCTAGGGAGCGGGTCGTGGGGATGCCGAGGGCGTGCATGGCCTCGCTGACGACGTACTCCCGCAGCATCGGGCCGACCGCGGCCAGGCCGTCGCCGCCGCGCGCGAACGGGGTCCGCCCGGAGCCCTTCAGGTGCAGGTCGCGGAGGTGACCGTCGATGTCGACGAGCTCGCCGAGCAGCAGCGCCCGCCCGTCCCCGAGACGCGGGACGAACTGGCCGAACTGGTGCCCGGCGTAGGCCTGCGCCACCGGTGTGGCGTCGTCGGGCACACCGACGCCGACCAGCAGGCGCACCCCCGCAGGCGTCTGCAGCCAGGCCGGATCCAGGCGTAGCGCGGCGGCCAGCGGCTCGTTCAGGACGAGCAGCCGCGGGTCGGTTGGCTCGTCGGCCTGCCAGGGCACGGCCAGCTCCGCGAGCTCACGCGCGAAGCGGCCGTCGAGGGCCACCGTCGGTGGCGAGGTGCTGCTCACCCCATCGACAGTACGGGGAGCACCGGCACCGCGCAGAGGCGGCGGTGGGTCGGTGGCCTCGTGCCGCAGCGGCCCCCAACCACGGCACCCGGCCCGCCGTTCGCCCAGCCCAGGAGCACATCCGGAGTCTCCATGTGGCTTTGGTTGATCTTGGTGGGCAGGGTGGTACGGCTGGCGAAACCGGGGTCGCGTCGGGCGGTGTCAGCCGCCGGCCGGGCTGCTCACTCGCGCCCGCCGATGGCGTCGATCGGCGCGGGTCGCATGGCGAACCGGGTGGCCATCGCGATCGCGCCCCAGGAGAGCGCGACGGTGAGCGCCACGATCGCGATCGCGCCGATGATCGAGATGCTGGGCGTGGGCGACCGGGTCAGGCCGAGGCTGAACCCGACCAGCGGGGGAACCGTCGCGATCGCGCCGAACAGCAGCGCCGCGAGGACCACGATCCTGGCCTCGCCGTTCTCGATGTGGTCGGCCGCAGTGAGCCGGGGGCGGCGCGGCGCTCGACCAGTTCTCCGAGGACGAGCTTGCATGCGGTTGTCTCCAGGTACGAGGCGACGCGGGCGGCCGCGTTGACCGAGCGGGACGAGCAGTTGCGGGCGTTCCACGCGGCCGGCTGGCGGCCGGTGGACCTGCAACGCATCACCGGGTACAGCCGGCCCACCCTCTGGCCGCCGACCCAGCTCCGCCGACGCTGGGAGGAATCCTTTCCCGAACTCGCCGCGACCCGCAGCGACGCGGCACAGCGGTGGGCCTCTCACGGACGCTTCAAAGGCCCCGCGAGTCGACACCAAGGGCCCGCATTTCAGCACGCAGCTGTGCCGCAAATCGAATGCGTCTGCTCTCGCAGATCGAAACCAGCGGGGTTCGCGTCGTCGCCGGCGATCGTCTCGCCGAGCGCCGTGATCTCGACTGGGCGCAGGACCGGGCGGCGGCGCTCGCCGACCCGGTCGGCTTCGTGGACTCGCCCGAGCTCCTGGTCATCGACGAGATCCACCGCGCTCCGGAGCTGTTGCTGGCCATCAAGGCAGCGTCGACGAGGATCCCCGCCCGGGCCGTATCTGCTCACCGGCTCGTCTCGCCTGTTCGGCATGGTGGCTGCCCCGGACGCGTTGCCCGGCCGGATGGAAACCGTCGAGCTCTGGCCGTTGTCCCAAGGCGAACTCGACGGCGAGCCGGACGGGTTCGTTGACGCCCTGTTCGCGCCACCACCCGCACCGGCCCGCGCCGCCGCCAACGGTTCCTCGACGCCTATGTCCAAGCGCTCATCGACCGCGACGTCCGGCAGCTGTCCGACATCCAGCACGAGGGCGAGCTAGGCAGCTCGTACGCCTCCTCGCGGCAAGGTCCGCGACCGTCATCGCCGCCAGCTCCCTCGAATCCGCCCTCGGACTGAGCCGGCCAACGATCGCCCGCTACCTCCATGCCCTGGAAGAGATCTTCCTGATCAAGCGGATCCCCGGCTGGTCCCGCAGCCTCGGCATCCGCGCCACCGCCGCGCCAAAACTCTGCCGACCCGTCCGCGGCAGCCTGCCGGGGCGCAGGCCGAAGCGCGCGCTGAGCTGGCCGAGCCGTACCGGGCCTGGGTCCAGAGCGTCGAGCAGTCCGACGGCCAGGGAGGTTCCAGTGCATCGATGGCCTTGGTGCCGTGGGCGGGGAGGCTCATCAGCGCCCGAGGGGGCAGCGCCATGCCGGTCATGGCTGCACCTGCTGCAGTTGCAGTTCGACCGCGTCCATCCGCGCGGTGGCGCGGTCGCCGTTGTCGCGGGTGAGGTCCGTCGGGTCGAGGAAGACGACGTCGACGTCGCGCCCGGACGACGGGTCGAAGCGGCATTGTCCGGCCGGCAGCGAGCCACCCGCGCCCGGCTGGTTCATCGGGTGACGATCTCGTCCGCCAACTCATCGAGGAGCAGCGCCACAAAGCTCGAACGACTCCAATGCCACCGGCAATCGGCGCAGGCGTGGAAGCCCGGCCGGCGCCAGGAGACAGGCAAGCCGAGGGCACAGTGACGTAAGGCGCCGCAATTGCTTTGACGGCCCATGACGAAAGGCGGAGCGGCCACCCCGCCAAGAACCCCAAGGGCCACTCGGAAACATCACCCAGGAAACGGGACCGACGACTCGAATAGCGGAGATATCCGAGGACGTGGACCTGGACCCGAGGGTTCCCGGTCAATGTCCGGGCTTGCGCCGCTCAGCCAGTGCCGCTGTGGCTCGGGCCGGATTAGGAGCGCGGCGGGCGCAGCTGCGCATCCGCAGCACCAGGGACATCGGGCGGGTGCAGCGCCCGGAGCGCGCCGGGCCGGACGGCGGGGCCCGGCCCTCCAGTCAGCAGTGAACCGGCGTTCGGTCTCGTCATACGGACCCCCGTGGTCGCCTGAAGGGGCAGGTCCAAGCGTCACCGCCCACCCCGTGCCAACGGATCGTAACCCAAAAGTCACACTTCCCGCTGCCCCGGCGGCAGCCGGGAGCGTGACCGAGGGCCGCCCTTGGGGGGCCGCCGGAGCCCGCCGCGGGCACGCCGGGCGACGGGGCGACAGGGCGACAGAGCGACGGAAAAAGCAGGAAAAACGAAACCGGAAAACGATATCGGTCTTTGCGACATGATGCCGCACCGCCACATGACTGCCACACAATTAAGGTGTGATCCAGGTCACATTCATATCTAGCAATATCCGTCTAGTCTGGCCACAGGTTGTCACTCACCAGGGAAGGAGGATTCTATGGAGCAGATCGTGGGCCTCGCTCAGGAGGTCGAGATCGAGAACGTCGCCGATGAGGCGGACGAGCTCGAGTTCGACCGCGAGACGCTGAGCGACTATCTCGCCATGGTGCATCGCTGCTAGTCCGAAATCCCTGGGCGGGCGTGCTGCCCGCCCAGGGATTTCCGCTCCCAACAGAAACCCCAGGGGAAGGTATCTTGTCACCCGCCATTGTGTTTGCGTTGGACTCGATGCCGCTTTCGCGGACCTTCCACCGCCCAATCGACTACGACTCGCGGTTCGTCGGCGAGGCCGTCGTACGCACCCTGCTCACCGAGGCCGACGGACCGCCCGTGCCCCGGGCCGCGCGGCACGCCGAGACCCTCGACGACGGGCGACGCCTCCGGGTCCACCTGGACACCTCCCTGCGCTGGTCCGACGGCGAGCCGCTGCGGGCGGCCCACCTGGTCGACACGATCGGCGTCCGGGCCGATTCCGTCGAGCGACCCGTGGACTTCCTGCCCACCGGCGCCGACGCGGTCGACGAGGGCACGGTCGACATCCACTTCGCCTGCCCGACCGTTTTCGCGCCGGCGCTGCTCACGCTCCCCCGCCTCGCGCCCTACCGCGACGGGCCCGTCCTCGGCTCCCACGTTCCCGTGCACCGGGCCGCGCGGTCGATCCGCCTCGCGCGGCACCCGTTCGCGTGGGACAGCCCGGACCGCCCCGACGAGTTGATTTTTCGCGCCTTCGCGAGTTTCCGGGAGGCGCTCGACGCCTTCGAGGCGGGCACCCTGGACGTCACGCCGACCCTGGGCTTCAACCAGGCCGGGATCGACGCGTTCCGCGACCATCCGCGGCTGACCAGTCGGGACCTGGCGCTCTTCGGCAGCCTGGAGTTCGGCCGCCGCGCCGGGGCGCTGCGCGAGTCACCCGCGACACGACGCGCGCTCAGCGGCCTGCTGGACCGCGACGACCTGGTCGCCTCGCTTTCGGACCTGCTCTCCCCCTGGCGGCAGCAGGTCGACCCGTGGTCCGGAGCCCCGTTGAGCGATGACCCACCGGGGGGCCGGTCGACGGCCACCGTTCACGAGCTCGACGAGCTGCGTAGCGCGCTCACCGCCGCTCCTGAGCTCGCCTACGCCGACTTCGCCCCCAACGGCGGGGTGGTCGAGGCGGTCTGCCGGCAGGTCGAAGCGCAGCTGGGCGTACGCCTCGCCCCTCGCCCGTTGAGCTTCCCGCAGTACGTCCGGGCCGCCGCGACCGGCGAGCACGACCTGCTGTACACCCTCACCACCGCGGACTTCCCCGATCCGGCGGCACTGCTGACGCCCTGGCGCTCGAGCAGCCCGGCGGCCCGTCGCGCCGGGCTGGCCGACCAGGAGCTGGACCGGCTCATCGGTGTCGCGGCGGGCTGCCTCTCGGTGGAGCAGCGGCACGCCGCGTGGCGGGCCGCCAACCAGCGCTGGCTGGAGCTCATGCCACGGATCCCCCTGGTCAGGGCCCGCTCGCACGTCCTGTGCTCGGAGCGGGTCGGGGCCCTGGCCCTCTCCGGTTCCGGCTTCGTGGACTTCGACCTGCTGACGACCGCGCCGGCGACCGTCCACGCGACGAAGGAATGAGGGCCGCAGGATGACCGACGACATCTCGATCGACCGTGCGGCGGCGACGCCGTCGTCCTCCCACGTCACCCTGATCTTCCCGCCGCTCGTGGAGTCGAACTTCGGCAGCCTCTACCCGGCGCCCGCCGTGCTGGCCGGTTTCCTCGGCGCGGAGGGCATCCGCTGCCAGCAGCTCGACCTCAACGAGGAGTTCGCGGAACACCTGTTGAGCTCGGAGATGACCGCCGCGCTGAGCGCGGGCCGGCTGCCGGGGGTGCCGGCGGACTCGCTCTGCGCGGCGGTCGCCCGGTGGAGCGCCCGCAACCCCGGCCGCTTCCTCGACGCGGAGGGCCGGCACGAGTTCAGCCCGCAGTCCACGTACGGCTATCTCCTCGAGATCCTCGCCAAGCCCTTCTCGGTCGACCCGGACGCGACGGTGCTCGGCCGGCTACCCAGCGGTGCGCAGCCCGCGTCGACCTACTTCGAGTTCTACGAGCGGTCGGGGGTCGCCGACCGGGTGGACGCCGGCACCGCACTGGTCGGGATCTCGGTCCCGATGGGGCCCCAACTGCTCCCGGCCCTGGTTCTCGCCGCACACCTGAAGTCGGCGCGTCCCGGCCTGCGCTGTGTGCTCGGTGGCCCCGCCCTCAGCCTGATGGACCTCGCCAGCCTCGACACCCTGCTCCGCAACCATCGCGCCGTCGACTGCGTCGTACGCTTCGACGGGGAGCGGCCCCTGCTCGCCCTGGCGCAGCAGGCCCGCGACGGCGGCTGGGCACCGCAGAGCGTCCCCGGTGTCTCGTGCCTGCACGACGACCAGGTCCTGCACGCCGCGCCGGGGCCGGGGCCCGACCTCAATCGGATGCCCTACCCGGAGTATCCCGTCGAGGCACTCGCCCGGCTGGCCAACCCGACGCTGAGCATCACCCAGGCGCGCGGTTGCTACTGGGGGAAGTGCGACTACTGCGACTTCGTGGAGTTGTACGACGGCAGCCAGCCCTTCCGGGGGCGGCATCCGGCGAACTTCGTCGACGAGATCGAGTGGCTGGTCTCGACCTTCGGCGTGCGGCGGTTCAGCTTCGTCACCGAGTCGATCCCGCCGGCCTTCGCCCGGCGGATGTGCCGGCTGCTGCTCGACCGGGGGGTCTCGATCAGCTGGAACTCCTTCGCCATGGTGGACCGTCGGTTCGACCGGGAACTCCTGGCGCTGATGGTCGAGGCGGGCTGCGAGTTCCTCGTCATCGGCATGGAGACGATGGTCACCCGGGTGCTGAAGCTCGTGCACAAGTCCGCGGACCGCGAGGAGAACATCCGCTTCCTCAAGGACGCCCGTGACGTGGGGATGCGGCTGCGCGTCAACCTCATTCCGGACCTGCCCTCCACGACGTACGAGGAGGCGCTCTCGGCGCTGGCCGACGTGGAGAGCCTCACCGACTGCCTCGACGGGGTCTCGGTCTTCCCCTTCGAGGCGACCCGCTCCTCGAACGTCGGCCGTAAGCCGGGGAGTTTCGGGCTGATCCCGGTCGCGGTGACCGACGCCGCCGGGCAGTCGCAGTACGCCCTCAACCACTTCGACAACGTCGACCCGGGCATGACCCCCGAGCAGCGGGCCGAGGTGCACCGCCGGTACCGGGCGTACGCCACCAGGGTGAACACCCGCGACGCGGTGCGGGAGAGCCTGGACCTGCACGCGGCTCGGGCCCGCTCCGGGGTGCGTCTCGCCGGGGAGGAGCTGGACGTCGTCGAGGCGGACGGGAAACTCGTCTGCACCCACGTGGGCACCCGGGAGCGGGTCGTCATTCCGGCCGCCTTCGCCGGTGCGCTGGCCCCCTACCTGGACGGTTCCCGCTTCACGCTGGCCGACCTGGCCGGCCGCCTGGGTGCCGCCCGGGCCGAGGTGCTGATGCGCAACCTGCTGTCGGCGCACCTGCTCGCCCCGGTCGCCGTCGCGGGCGGTGAACGGGGATGACCGGCTCCGAGCCGCTGGCGGCGCAGCCGTCCGGCGTCCCGCCGGTCAGCCGCCTGGTCGACGCGGTCACGGTGGTGCCCGGCCAGGCCGGTGTCCGGTTCTGTCTCGGCAGCCGGGCGCTGACGGTCAGGGGCCCGGCCGACGTGCTGTCCCGGGCGGTCGCGGCCCTGCGCGCCGGGCTCGACGAGGCCACCCTGCGGGCCACGCCGGCCACCAGCGCGCTGGGTCGGTTGGTCGGCGAGTTGACCGGGCTCGGCTGGATGACCAGCGAGCCGGCTGCCGCGGCGACCAACCCGACCGTCGAACGACAGGTCGGCTACCTGTCCGTCTTCGGACCGGACGCGGCCGCCATGCAGCGCCGGATCGAGGGCGCCCGGGTCGCGATCCTCGGGGTCGGTGGGGTCGGCACCGTCCTCGCCCAGCACCTTGCCGGCGCCGGGGTGGGTGAGCTCTGGCTGGTCGACTTCGACCGGGTCGCCCCGCACAACCTCAACCGACAGTTCCTCTTCGCGTACGACGACATCGGCGTGCCCAAGACCGAGGCCGCCGCCCGGGCCCTGCGGCGGCTCGCGCCCGCCCTCGTCGTCCACACCGTCGACGCGCGGGTGGCCGGGGCGGCCGACCTCTCGGCCCTGCCCGCAGAGCTGGACCTGCTGGTGGTCGCCGCCGACACCCCACCGGGAATCCACGACTTCGCCTGGCAGTGGGCCCGGGGGCGGCGGATCCCGCTGCACATGTCGGCGGTGGGTCTGGAGACCGGCTACTGGGGCCCGCTGCTCGTGCCGGCCCGCGCGCACTGCTGGGACTGCTTCAGCCGGGACCGGCGGGACGCGCTCCCCGCCGACCAGGTCGATCTCGAGGAGCGTGGGCTCGGGCCGACCCCCTACTCGTTCGGCCCGAGCAACACGGCCGTCGCTGCGCTGCTCGCCCACGATGTGCTCCGCTATCTTGCCTCGGGAGACTCTCCGGCGCTGAACCGTCGGGGACAACTCATGCTCTCCGAGGGCCGGATCTCGTACTTCGCAGGCCAGTCGTGCCGTTGTTCCCCGGCTGCCGGTGGTTCCGTCGAGGCTGCGAACCCGGCTCCACCCCGTGTGGACGAAAGGTAGCGGCGCGTGTTCAAGAATTCTCCGTTGCGGGAAACCGGCTTCTTCCGGCTCTGGTCGGCCGAAGCGGTCTCGCTGGCCGGGGCCCAGGTGACGGCGTTCGCCCTCCCCCTGGTCGCGGTGCTCACCCTGGACGCCAGCGCCTGGGAGATGGGCCTGCTCAGCGCGGCCGGCTCCGCGGCGGTCCTGGTCTTCGGGCTCTCCGCCGGGGCCTGGGCCGACCGCTACGAACGGCGGGCGGTGATGCTCTTCGCCAACCTGCTCCGCGCCGTGGTGCTCCTGATCGTGCCGGTCCTCTACCTGCTGGACTCGCTGAGCCTCGCGGTCCTGGCGCCCGTCGCGTTCGTCGTGGCGGCGCTGAGCCTGCTCTTCGACAGCGCCATGGCCAGCTACGTTCCGCGCCTGGTGGGTAAGCAGCAGCTCGCCCCGGCCAACTCGTGGATGCAGGGCACGGTCTCGGTCGGCGAGGTGGCCGGGCCGGGCCTGGCGGGGGCCCTCGTCCAGGTGCTGGGCGCTCCCCTGACGCTCCTGGTGGACAGCCTGAGCTATCTGGTCAGCAGCGCCACCCTGCGTACCCTGCCGAAGGCCGAGCCCGAGCGGACGGCGGCGGACCACTCCGAGTCCCACCTGAAGGCGATCCTCGCCGGGCTCCGGATGCTGCGCCACGACCGGGTGCAGGGCCCGCTGGTGCTCGCCGCCGCGCACTTCAACTTCTTCACCGCCATGTTCTTCGCCCTCTACACCCTCTTCGTCATCCGGGTGCTGGGCATCAACTCGCTGCTCTTCGGTGCGCTGACCATGATCGGCGGGGTTTCCGGCCTGATCGGCGCGGCCATCGCCGCCCGGCTCGGGCGCCGCTTCGGCCTGGGGCCGACGCTCATCGGCGCCTTCACCCTCCCCGGCATCACCGGGCTGCTGGTGCCGGCGGCGGTCACCGTGAACCGGCCACTGGCGATGTTCTTCGTGGCGGTGTCGGCCTTCTTCTGGTCGTTCGCGGTGGTGATCAACCTGATCCTCAGTGAAACGATCAAGCAGGCCCTGGTGCCGGACCGGTACCTGGGCCGGGTCACCGCGACCTTCCGCTTCGTGGCCTGGGGCGTCGAGCCGTTCGGCGCGCTGGTCGGTGGCGCGCTGGCCGCGAAGGTGATCGGGATTCCCGCCACGCTCACCCTGGCCGCGGCCGGCATCACCCTCTCCGGGCTGTGGCCGCTGTTCAGCGCGGTGCGCGGGGTGCGGGACATCACGTCGTCGTCCGAAGACACCCCGGTGCAGGCCGGGGTCGGCGAATCCGGGGAGGCACCGTGATCGACCACGCGGAGGGCAGCACAGCGGTCGGCCCGCGGGGCACCGGGTACGACGGGACCGCGGCCCGCGTCTACGACCAGGTCTACTCGGGACGCGCCCAGCGCTGGGCGCCGCTGATCCAGGCGTTCCACGAGGCGGACCGGCCCGCCCGCATTCCGTCGACCATCGTGGACCTCTGCTGCGGCAACGGCCAGCTGCTCCGCCACTTCCTCGGCCAGGGCTACCGGGCCTACGGGGTGGACGGCTCGCCCGACATGCTCGACCAGGCGCGCAAGAACCTCCGGCACGTCGACCCGGACCGCTTCGACCTCGTCGAGGCCGACGTCTCGCGGTTCCGTCCCCCGCCCGGCCTCTCGGCGGGGCTGGTCGTCTCCACCGTCGACGCCCTCAACCACCTGGCCGGCCCGGACGCGCTGCGCGAATGCATCGACACGGTGGCCGCGCTGCTCGTCCCGGGGGGACATTTCATCTTCGACCTGTTGACCGAGACCGGGCTGGTCGACGCCAACCAGGTGGGGGCGACCGTGATGCCGGACTCCGCCGTCATCAGTCGCGGCCTCTACCTGCCGGAGGAGTCCCGGTCCTACACCCGGACCACGGGCTTCCTCCGGCGCAAGGACGGCCTCTACGAACGCTTCGACCTCAACGCGGTCCGGTACGCCTTCGTACCGGAGCAGGTGGAGCAGGACCTGCTCGACGCCGGCTTCCGACAGGTGCACCAGGCCCACGTCGAGGACCTGGCCACCCCGGCGGCCGGCCGGCACACCGACCGGGTCTTCCTGGTGGCCCGCCGATGAGCCGGACCTGGCCCGCGCACCCGCCCCGGACACCCCGTCGTGGGCGTCACCACCTGCACTGGACGGAGACCCGTTGAAGTACCGAAACCTGGGCCGCACCGGGGTCGTCGTGAGTCGACTTGGCCTCGGCACCATGAACTTCGGGCCGTTGACGCCGGAGCCCGAGGCCCACGAGATCATGAGCGCGGCCCTCGAGCTGGGCATCAACTTCTTCGACACGGCCGACGTGTACGGCTGGGAGACCGGCGCGGGCCTCACCGAGCAGATCATCGGGCGCTGGTTCGCGCAGTCGCCGGCCCGGCGCGACCAGGTCGTCCTGGCGACCAAGCTGTACGGCCCGATGGGCACGACGCTCAACACGAGCCGGCTCTCCGCCCTGCACATCCGGCGCGCCTGCGACGCCGCGCTGCGCCGCCTGCAGACCGACCACATCGACCTGCTCCAGATGCACCACATCGACCGCTCGACGACCTGGGACGAGATCTGGCCGGCCATGGAGCTGCTGGTCGCCCAGGGCAAGGTCCTCTACGTCGGGTCGTCGAACTTCGCGGGATGGCACATCACCCGCGCCCAGGAGATCGCCCGGCAACGCCGGTTCCTCGGTCTGGTCAGTGAGCAGTCGGTCTACAACCTGATGGAGCGAACGGTCGAGCTGGAGGTGCTTCCCGCCTGCCGCGAGTACGGCATCGGCCTGCTGCCGTACAGCCCGCTCCAGGGGGGCCTGCTGGCCGGGGCGGTGAAGCGGGGCACGGCGACCGGACGGGGCGCGGACAAGAAGTCCCAGGAACTGCTCGCCCGACACCGCGACCGGTTGGAGAGCTACGAGAACTGGTGCGCCGAGCTGGGCCAGGCACCGTCCACCGTCGGCCTGGCCTGGCTGCTCCGCCAGCCGGGCGTCACCGCCCCGATCATCGGGCCGCGCACCCTGGCGCACCTGCAGGGTGCCGTCAAGGCGACCGACCTGACCCTGAGCAGGGACCAGCTCACCGCGCTCGACGCGATCTTCCCCGGCCCCGGTGGGCCAGCCCCGGAGGCGTACGCCTGGTGAGCCTGCCGTCCCCAGCCGACCGATGACCGCGTGAGCCGCGCCCAAGGAGGGAACCCGCGTGAAGATAGATGCGACGATGGACAACTGGCGACGAACGGCCACCCGGTTCATCAGCCAGCCATACCTGACGGCCGAGCGTGGGGAGGAGCTCAACGAGTGGTACCGCAGCGGCACCGGTGGACCGCTGACCCTGCCCGACTTCCTCGACGAGGAATTCGCCCGCTCTCTCGGGCGGGCCCTGCGCGAACACCCCTACTGGCGGCGGCACACCACCGCCTACGACGGTGACCTGCGCTCCTACGACGTGCCGGAGCGCGACTGGGCCGACAACCCGGCCCGCGCCGCCCGCCACTACCAGCTCCAGCCGCTGGTGCAGGCGTTGGAGGCCCCCGAGGTGCCGGCGGAGCTGCGCGCCGTCCTCAAGCGCTTCGTCGCCTTCGCGATCACCGGGCCGTACCTGCTCTCCTGGGTCTCCTCGGTCATCGGCGAGTCGCTGGAGCAGCGCACCTCCTTCGAGTTCACCCGGTACGGCCCCGGCGACCAGATCACCCCGCACCACGACCTGCTGCCCGGCCGGGTGCTCGCCGCCAACTTCTACCTGGACGAGCTGTACCACCCGTCCGCCGGTGGCCGGCTGTGGTTCCGGGCCGCCGACGGCACGGAACACGTCGCGACGCCGACGTTCAACAGCCTCACCCTCATCCCGATCCGGGTGGGCTGCGTGCACTGGGTGGAGCCCTACACGGCGGAGATACCCGGCCGCTACACCGCCAACCTGCAGATCCATCGCGACTACTGAGGCGCAAGGAGCGAGGATCATGACCACGAGTGCTGTTGTGCCGTCGTCGGCGGTCAAGCTGCGGGTGCTGCTGGTGTGCATGCCATGGGCTTCCCTGGACATGCCATCCCTGGCGCTGAGCACCATCCGGCCACTGGCCGACGCGTCACCCGACGTCGAATCGGTCAGCGTCCGGTACGGCAACCTGGAGTGGGCCGACCACGTCCTGGCGGCCAGCGCCGGCCGGATCGACGAGCAGGCGTACGACAAGATCGCCCGCGGCGACTACGTCGCGATGGGTGAGTGGATCTTCTCCTCGGCGTTGTACGGCCCGGAGCCGGCGGAGCAGACCCCCTTCTACCGGGCGTCGGCGGCGAACGGGGCCGACCCCACGGACCTCGCCCACGCGGTGCAGATGTACGGGCTGGCCCCCGACTTCGTCCGGCAACTGGCCCGGGAGGTGGTCGCGGACGCCCCGCACGTGGTGGGGCTGACCTCGACCTTCGACCAGAACATCCCCTCGATCGCCCTGGCCGCCGAGATCAAACGCCTCGATCCCGGCATCACCGTCATCCTCGGCGGGGCGAACTGCGACGGCGTGCAGGGCGAGGCGCTGCACCGCAACTTCCCGGCGCTGGACCACGTCGTGCGGGGCGAGGCCGAGCTGGTCTTCCCCAAGCTGTTGCAGGCGCTCTCCGGTGCCCACGGCGGCTCGGGTCCCGGTGCCGACCCGGTCACCGCGACCCGGCTGGCGGCCATCCCGGGCCTCTGTTGGCGCACCGATGACGGCACGGCGGTGGCGAACCGGCTCGGTCACACCATGGTCCCGATGACGAAGGTCCCGCACCCGGACTTCTCCGACTACTTCCGCGCCTTCCACAACTGCGCGGCGGTCCGGGAGGTCCTGCCCAAGGTGCAGGTCGAGGGCGGGCGGGGTTGCTGGTGGGGCGAGAAGCACCACTGCACCTTCTGCGGCCTCAACGGGTCCCTGATGACGCACCGGTCGAAGCCCGCCGAGCGGGTCCTGGCGGAGATCTCCAGCGCGGTGCAGCGCCACCGGGTCCTGGACGTCGTCTTCGCCGACAACATCCTCGACATGGGCTACCTCAAGACCCTGCTGCCCCAGTTGGGCGAGCTCGGCTGGGACCTGCGGATGTTCTTCGAGGTCAAGTCGAACCTGACCTACCCGCAGTTGCAGGGGCTGGCCGACAGCGGGGTGACCCAGATCCAGCCGGGCATCGAGAACCTGAGCTCCCGGGTGCTGAAGCTGATGCGCAAGGGCGTCAGCGGTTGGCAGAACATCCGGCTGCTGCGGGACTGCCGGACGTTGGCGATCTATCCGGGCTGGAACCTGCTCTACGGCTTCCCCGGCGAGACGGAGCAGGACTACGACCCGCTGCTGCGGCAGTTGGACAACCTCACCCACCTCTTCCCACCCGAGCGGGTCGGCCGGATCATGCTGACCCGGTTCAGCCCGTACTTCGACGACCCGAGCCTGGGAATGCGCAACGAGGGGCCGTCGCGGTTGCTATCCCACGTCTACCGGCTGCCGGCCGACGAGCTGCGCGACCTCGTCTACATCTTCGACAGCGCCGACGCCGGCATACCGCGCGACGTGGCCGGGGCCCTGGAGGAGGGCGTCTCCCGGTGGCAGCAGTCCCACCCCGGTGCCCGGCTGGTGTCGCTGGCGGAGGGGGACGGGCTGCGCATCATCGACGAGCGCCGCCGTGGCACCAGCCGGGAGCACCTGCTCAGCGACCCGGTCCAGGTCGCCGCGTACCGGGCCCTGCTCAAGGGCCGGTCGTTCCGGGCCCTGCTGGACCAGCTCCGGGCCGCCACCGGCGTCACCCCGTCCGAGGATGCGGTGCGGCAGCTGCTCGACGACTGGCTCGAGCTCGGCCTGGTCTTCCGCGAAGGAGATCACCACGTGGCACTGGCCACCGGATTGGGGTACCGATGACCGGCTCCGCCGACACCCTCCGCGGCCGAGCGGCGACCGGTGGGCCCGAGGGCCGCCGTGGCCTGATCGTCAGCCGACCGCCCGACCTCCCGTACACCCGCGGTGACCTGGTCGCCCTGGTGCGGGCCGGGATTCGCGGCATCCGGCTCACCGGGCGGACCCACCTCACCAGCTCGGCTCCGGAGGCCGCCACTCGGCACCTCTGCTTCCTCAGGGACGCGGCCGGAGTCGGGCTGCGGGTCGTCTGGCACGGCTCGGTGGAGGGGCTGCCCGTCGACCCGTTGGCCCACCTCGATCCGCCCCGGGTGCCCGACGCCGCCCCGGTGTGGCCCGTGCCGACGCGCCCGCTGCTCACCATGCGTCACGGGCCGGGCTACGTCCTCGTGGAGGACCGCCGCGCCCCCGACGGGATCTCGCGGACGCTCTACGACGGGAACGAGGCGCGGCTGCTGATGGACCCCGCCATGGCCCGGGTCGTCGAGGCGGACCTCACCCGCGCCGAACTGGCCGCGGTCGGCATCCTGGCCGAGCGCGGTCTCTTCCTCAAGATTGGCCAAATCTGGTGCGCCCTGCCGGTCCGCTTCCGGTACGCCCGGGCCTAGCCGAAGGAGAATGGGCATGACAACGACGCCGCAGAGCCCCGTGACCACCGACCGCTTGCTGCGGCAGTGTGCCACTTTCGTCCGCCCGGAACACCTCTATCCGCAGGCGCTCGAGGAGCTGGCCGACTGGTACCACAGCGAGCCGTCGCGCCCCCTGGTGATCCGGAACTTCCTGAAGGACCGCTGGGCCCTCGGGGTGGCCGACGCCATGCGCGACATCGACGTGTGGTCCCGGTGCGCGACCACCTACCACGGGACGCAGGGCTCGGCCGAGATCACCGACGAGGAATGGCCCGACCACCCGGACCGGGCCGCCCGGCACTTCGTGGCCCGGCCCCTCACCCGGGTCTTCGAACCCGGGCACTCCCTCTCCGAGGCCCAGCGCGCCGTGCTCGAACAGTTCCTGGCCTTCGCCGTGGTCAGCGGCCCGCTTCGGAGCTGGCTCTCGGCCGGCACCGGCGTCTCGCTGACCAGCCGGACCTCGGTCGAGTTCGCGAGCTACCAGGCCGGTGACGAGATCCGCCCGCACCAGGACCTGCTTCCCGGTCGGGTGATGGCGGTCAACTTCTACCTGGACGAGGCGTACCAGCCGGGCACCGGTGGCCGCCTCGGCTACCGCAACGAGAGGGGCCAGGAATTCCACGTCGACCCCCTGTTCAACAGCTTCTCCATCATCCCCATCCGGGAGGAGTGCTGGCACTGGGTGGAGCCGTTCCGGGGCGCGGGGCAGGGCCGGTACACGGTCAGCATCGGCGAGCATCGAGCCGATGACTAGCGGACGCCGGGCGGGGTCGTGCTGACCGGCGCGGCCCTCGCTGAAGCGGTGGCGGGGTTCTTCGCCGGCCGGAAGGTCGTCGTCGTGACGCCCTGCCTGTCCTACTGCCCGCCGCTGCTGGCGGCACTCGACCGTTTCGGGGCAGCGCCGCCGTTCGTGGTCGCGGGCAGCGCGGGACCAGACCGGGCCGGGGCCCTGGCCGAGGCCCCGATCGCCGGTCTCCACCTCGTACCAATGGGGGGCGGCAGTCACACCGCCGTCGCGCGGGCGACCGAGGGGCTGCTCGCCAACCCCCCGGCCGCGCTGCGGGCCGCGCTCGACCGGTACGACCCGCAGGCCACGGCGCTCGTGCTCGCCGAGACCAACGTGTCCCGCAGCCACCTGGGCGGCCGGCGGATCGTCGACTCGATCCCCGAGGACTGGTGGGGCCTGCTGACCGGGGAGGACCAGTCCGCTCCCTGGGCCTCGCTCGGCGTGTCGGGCGCCCCGTCCGGCATGGTCCCGACGACCCCCGAAGACCTGGCGGCGGCGCACGAGCGGTACGACTTCGGGCACGGCACCGTGTGGCATGCCGACCACCGCAGCACCGTCCACGTGGCGACGGACGAGGCGCGACTGGTGCAGGACGGCGCCTCGTTCGGTAGGGCGGTCCGGTGGGCCCAGACCGGTGGTCCGCAGGTCCGGGTCACCACCTTCGTCGAGGGGCTGCCGTTGGCGTTGAACGGCATCGTCCTGCCGACCGGCACCGTCGCCCTGCGTCCCGGCGAGGAGCTGCTGTACCGGCAGGGTGATCGGCTCCGCTTCGCGGGCTGCTCCCTGTACTACTCGCCGGGGCCGGCCGATCTGGAGCGGCTGCGCCAGTTGGTCGTCGGGATCGGCGACCAACTGGCCGACCGGGCCGGTTTCCGGGGCGCGTTCTCGGTCAGTGGCACGCTCCGGGCCGCCGGATTCCTGCCGTACTCGCTGTCGCTGCGGCCCGGCCCGGCCCACGCGTTGCTGTCCCGGCACCTGCCCGGTGTGCCGATCCGACTGCTCCAGGCCGCCCTCATGGCGGGGCACGACGTCGCGGTGACGGCGGCCGATCTGGAACGGGATCTGCGGGGCCCGCTGGACGCCGATCCGGGCGCGGCGATAATGCTCCATTCCCGGGCGGCTCCTCGCGAGGAGAAGAAGGTGCTGTGGTTGACGCGGGAATCCCAGCGCATTCGGCCGACTCGCGGGAGCGACCGCAGTGCTGCTTGCTTGATATACTCCCGCAACGGTGATCTGGGGGGCTTCGTCTCGTTGCTGGCCGGGCCTGGCTTTCTGGCTGCCGACACCCCGGCCGCGCCGCACGTGGCGGCGGCGATGGCCCTCGCGGACGAGCACTGGGAAGCGGGCATCGGGCCTCTGACGCCGGTCGCACGGAGGTTCTGAGGCAGCCGTACGCGCCCCGCCGGTCGGCACGACCCACGCCGGTCCCGCCCGATCGGAGCAACTACGCGAAGAAGGTCGGTCAATGGGCTTCCTCCAGTTCAACAGCGTCGGGTGGGAGCTGCCCGACGGCCGCACCCTGCTCACCGATGTCAGCTTCTCGGTCAGCTCGGGCGAAGTCGCCGCACTGGTCGGCCAGAACGGCGCCGGCAAGTCGACCCTGGTCAATATCGCGTGCAATCGCGTGCCGTCCCAACAGGGCAACGTCCACGTGCAGGGCGGCCTGGCGATGATGCCGCAGTTCATCGGTTCCATCCGGGACGGGATGCAGGTGCGGGAGCTGCTGCTGGCCGCCGCTCCGCCACGTCTCGCCGAGGCCGCCGCCGAGTTGGACGCGGCCGAGCGGGAGCTGACCGGAAGCGACGACGTGGCCACCCACATGCGCTACGCCGAGGCGCTGACGAACTGGGGCGAGGCCGGCGGGTACGAGCTCGAGGTGCTGTGGGACGTCGTCACCGTCGCCGCCCTGGGCCTGCCGTACGACAAGGCCCGCAGCCGCTCGATCAACACCCTCTCCGGCGGCGAGCAGAAGCGACTGGTGCTGGAGGTCCTCCTGCGGGGGCGGGAGCAGGTCCTCGTGCTCGACGAACCCGACAACTACCTGGACGTGCCCGGCAAGCGGTGGCTGGAGGACCAGCTGCGCAACACCGACAAGGCGGTCCTGCTGATCAGCCACGACCGGGAGCTGCTCAGCACCGCCGCGACCAAGATCGTGACGCTGGAGGGGCGCACCGTCTGGGTGCACGGCGGGTCCTTCTCGGGCTGGAAGGAGGCCCGGCAGGCCCGCCGGGACCGGCTGGCCGAGCTGCACCGAAGGTGGGACGAGGAGCACGAGCGGCTCAAGGAGCTCGTCCGGATCCTCGGCGAGCAGGCGAAGATCAGCGCCGCGATGGCCAGCCGCTACCGCGCGGCGAAGACCAGGTTGGCCAAGTACGAGCAGGCCGGTGGCCCGCCCGAGCTGCCCAGGGAGCAGCGGGTGGTGCCCCGGCTCACCGGTGGGCGGACGGGCAGCCGGGTGATCACCTGCGAGCGCCTGGAGCTGACCGGCCTCATGCAGCCCTTCGACACCGAGATCTACTTCGGCGACCGGGTGGCCGTGCTCGGGTCGAACGGCTCCGGCAAGAGCCATCTGCTGCGCCTGCTGGCCGGTGACGAGGTCCGGCACTCCGGCAGCTGGAAGCTGGGTGCCCGGGTCGTGCCGGGCTTCTTCGCGCAGACGCACCAGCATCCCGAGTGGGTGGGCCGCACGCTGGTCGAGATCATGGGTCGTGGGGAGGGCACCCGCGACGGTCTGGATCGGGGAAACGCCGTCGGCGCGCTGTCCCGCTACGAGCTGGCGAGCGCCGCCGACCAGCGCTTCGAGACGCTCTCCGGTGGTCAGCAGGCGCGCTTCCAGGTGCTCCTGCTCGAGCTCGGCGGCGCCACCCTGCTGCTGCTCGACGAGCCGACCGACAACCTCGACCTGGTCTCCGCCGAGGCGTTGCAGCAGGCGTTGGAGGAGTTCGAGGGCACCGTGATGGCGGTGACCCACGACCGGTGGTTCGCGGAGTCGTTCGACCGGTTCCTGCTCTTCCGGTCCGACGGCACGGTGGTGGAGACCACGGAAGCCGTCTGGGACGAGCACCGGGTGCACCGCCCCGCCTGACCCGTCAGTCATGCCGGTGGCCCTTCGTCGGCCACCGAGACGTCGACCGTGGCGAGGACCGCCTCCGCCTTCAGCCGGATCTCCGCCCACTCCTGCTCGGCCTGCGACAGCACGGTCAGGGCGCCACCGGCGCCGACGTGGATGCGATCACCCTGCTGCACGAGGGTCCGGATCACGATGTTGAGATCGGCGGCGCCGTTGACGCTGAGGAACCCGATCGTGCCGGAGTAGACGCCCCGCGCGTGGCCCTCCAGCTGGCGCAGGATCTGCATGGTCCGTACCTTCGGCGCACCGGTCATCGAGCCGCCGGGAAAGGCCGCCCGCACGCAGTCCACCGCGCTCCGGTCCGGCGGCAGCTGACCCTCGACGGTCGAGACGAGCTGGTGCACCGTCTCGAAGGACTCCACCTCCATCAGCCGGCTGACTTCGATCGATCCGGGCTGGCAGACGCGGCCGAGGTCGTTGCGGAGCAGGTCGACGATCATCAGGTTCTCGGCGCGTTCCTTCAGGTCCACCGCGAGGTCGGCGGCGAGGCGTCGGTCCTCGGCGGCGTCACCGCCCCGCCGACGGGTTCCCTTGATCGGTCTGGCACTGACCCGCCCGGCCGCGTCCACCCTCAGGAACCGCTCCGGTGAGGAGCAGGAGACCTGGGTGTCACCGAAGTCGAGGAAGGCGGCGTACGGGGCCGGGTTCAGCCGGCGCAGCCGGCGGTACACGTCCACCGGCGGCATCGGCAGGGAGGCCTCGAAGCGGGTGGTCAGGCAGACCTCGTACGTCTCACCCGCGCGCAGCAGGTCCTGGCACACCTCGACGTCCTTCAGGTACTGCCGGCGGCCCCGGGTCGGGTGGGCGACCGCCCGGCCGGGCACCGGCGGCAGCGGTCCGGGTTCCTCGGCCCGGCACTGCTCGAGGCGGGCGGCGGTGGCGGCCAACCACCGCTGCGCGCAGCTCGCCCCGCCGGGTGCGACCAGCGCCACCAGGTACGCGTCGCCGCCGGCGTGGTCGAGCACGACGAGGCGGTCGGCCAGGAGCAGGGCGGCGTCGTCGGTCGGGGCGCGGTGCAGCGCGCTGCTGACCGGCTCCGGGGTGCACTCGTAGCCGAGCCAGCCCACGTAGCCACCCACGAAGTCGAACGGCAGCTCCGGCGCGTCCTGCGGGTCCACCCGCAGCTCGTCGAGGCGTTCGGCCAGGTGCTGGTAGATGTCGGTGTCCGGCAGGACCCGCCGCCCCTCCGGGCCGTCGATCCGCACCCGGCGGCTGGCCGCGTCGAAGCGCACCACTTCGTGCAACGGCCCGCCGGGGACGAAGGCGAGGTAGGAGAACCGGCCGGTCTGCACGCCGGTGCGGGCACTGTCCAGCCAGACGGCCTCGGCACCGGCGCGCAGTCGAAGGAAGACCGATTCGGGGTCGAACGGGCCGGGGATCCGCCGGTGCTCGACGTACGGCCTGCGGCGGGCCCGGTCGGGCGTACCGGGACGGGGAGCCTCGGGGTGTGCCGCCGGGGAGCGGCGTGCCACGCGCCGGCCCCGGCCGCGGCGCCCCGCCCTGGCCAGCGTCAGGTCCCGGAAGTTCTCGATGATGCGGTCGCCGTGCCGGGTGAGGATCGACTCGGGATGGAACTGCACGCCGTACTGCGCCCGGTCCTCGCGGGCCAGGCCCATGAGCACGCCGTCGTCCGCCCAGGCGATGGGGACAAGGCCCGGTGGCAGCGGCTCGGCGATGACCAACGAGTGGTACCGCACGACCTCGAAGTCCTGGGGTACGCCGGCGAAGAGCGGATGCCCTCGGTGCCGCACGGTGCTGATCCGGCCGTGCATGACCTCGGGGGCGGGCGTGGTGTGCGCCCCCCACCCCACCGCGATGCCCTGGTGGCCGAGGCAGACGCCGAGGATCGGCACCCGCGCCGTGGCGATGGCGTCCCGGCAGAGTCCGAAGTCGCTGGGCACCTCGGGCCGACCGGGACCTGGCGAGATGACGATGTTGTCGGGCCGGAGCGCAGCCAGGACGTCCCAGTCGCACTCGTCGTTGCGCACCACCGTCGGCTCGCCGCCGTTCACGCCCGCGAGCTGGTGGAAGAGGTTGTAGGTGTAGGAGTCGTAGTTGTCGATCAGCAGGGTCCGGACCGGAGCCTCGCCATCCGTCATGGTGTCGTCACCCGACTCCCGGGGTCGGTCACGGACCCGTGCCTGGCGAAGCGGGTCTCGATCTTCAGTGCGGAGCTGCGCAAGGAGGACTCCCGAGCGGTGGGCGGGTCGGACGTGCGGGTGGAGGTGGTGACAAGGCGTCGCGCCCGGCCGCCGACGACCCGGGCCGCTTCCTCGTACCGGGCACGAATGTTGCCACTCCCGGGCATCTCGCCGATCCGCCCTCGTCCGGGACGTGCCGGACGTACCGTCAGGGCAGGCCGGCGCCCTCAGGCACGGGCCCACGGCCCGGCGGGGCCGGCAAGCGGCACGCCGTCCCGACCGGCCTGATCCGCGGTGGCGGCTCGGGCGCCTGACAGCGGAACGGGGGCACCGCTGATGTGCGGGATCGGTGGTGAGGCGCGGTTCGACGGCACCCGGCCCGACGCCGACGCGGTGACCCGGATGAGCGCGGCGATGCGGTCCCGGGGCCCCGACGGCGAGGGGCTGTGGCGCGACGACGGCTGGGTGACCCTCGGGCACCGCCGGCTGACCGTCATCGACCTCTCCGACGCGGGCGGGCAGCCGATGGCGCGCGACGACCTGGGCCTGGCGCTGGTCTTCAACGGCTGCGTCTACAACTACCCGGAGCTACGCGCGGAGCTGCGGGCCGCCGGGCACACCTTTCACTCGACCAGCGACACCGAAGTGATCCTGGTGGCGTACGCCCAGTGGGGTGAGGACTTCGTCGACCACCTGGTGGGCATGTTCGCCGTCGGCCTGGTCGACCGGGCCCGGCGGCGGCTGGTCCTGGCCCGGGACCGGCTCGGCATCAAGCCCCTGTACCTGGCCGAGACGCCCGGCCGGCTGCGTTTCGCCTCCACCCTGCCGGCGCTGCTGGCCGCACGAGACGTGGACACCGGCGTCGACCCGGTCGCGCTGCACCACTACCTGTCGTGGCACTCGATCGTCCCCGCGCCCCGCACCATCCTGCGCGGCGTCCGCAAGCTGCCCCCGGCGACCGTGCGGGTCGTCGAGGCCGACGGGCGCAGCCGCGAGCGCGTCTACTGGCGGCCCGACTACGTACGCGATCCCGCCCACGCCGGCTGGGACGCCGAAGACTGGCGGGGCGCGATCGGTGACGCGCTGCGCACCGCCGTGCGGCGGCGGCTCGTCGCCGACGTGCCGGTGGGCCTGCTGCTCTCCGGCGGCCTGGACTCCAGCCTCATCGTGGCGCTGCTGGCCGAGGCCGGGCAGGAGCAGCTCCGCACGTTCAGCATCGGCTTCGACAGCCGGGGCGACGAGGCCGGCGACGAGTTCCACTACTCGGACCTGGTGGCCCGCGCCTATGGCACCGACCACCACCGCATCCGGCTCTCCGACGACGACCTGGTGCCGGCGCTGCGGCACGCCGTCGAGGCGATGACCGAGCCGATGGGCAGCCACGACGTGGTCGCCTTCCACCTGCTCTCCGAGCAGGTCGCCCGGCACGTCAAGGTGGCCCAGTCCGGGCAGGGCGCCGACGAGGTCTTCGCCGGGTACGGCTACCACCAGCCCTTCCCCGGGGTGCCCCGCGAGACGGCGGCGGCGGCGTTCGCGTCCGCCTTCTTCGACCGGGACCACGCGGAGCTGACCGGGCTGGTCGGCCCCGCGTACGCCATCGACGCCGACGCCAGCCGCGAGCTGGTGGTCGCGCATCTCGGCGCGCCCGGCGCGGAGACCGCGCTGGACGCGGTGCTGCGCCTGGACACCCACCTGATGCTCCCCGACGACCCGGTCAAGCGGATCGACGCCATGAGCATGGCGTGGGGGTTGGAGGTCCGCACCCCGTTCCTCGACCAGGACCTCGTCGCCCTCGCGGCGGCCTGCCCGCCGGAGCACAAGGTCGCCCAGGGCGGCAAGGGCGTGCTCAAGGAGGTCGCCCGCCAGGTGCTGCCGGCGGAGGTGATCGACCGGCCGAAGGGCTACTTCCCGGTGCCGACGCTGCGCAACGTCGACGGGCCGGTGCGCGACCTGGTCGTGGGGGCGCTGCGGGCGCCGGCAGCGCGGGAGCGGGGGCTGTTCCGGCCGGCGTACGTCGATCAGTTGCTCGCCGCGCCGGACCGGGCGCAGGCGGCGGCGGGCAGCAACAAGCTCTGGCAGCTGGGCCTGCTGGAGCTCTGGCTGCAGACCCACGGCATCCGCTGACGGACGCGCCGGTGCCGGCCGCTCAGCCGGCGGTGGTCTGGGCGGCGAGGTGGTCCAGGACCGCGCGCACGTCGCCGCCGGTGCGCGCGATGATCCGCCGCTGTCGCGCCGCGCCGGTGCCCTCGCGGCGCAGCCGGGCCAGCTGCTCGCCGACGTACGGCAGGTCGCCGTGCCGGGCCAGCGCGGGCGTCACCGTGGCCAGCAGCTCCGCCACCAGCTCCCAGGCCGGGCGCGCGCCACCGGCGCGCAGGTCCATCAGCCGCCCGTCCAGCCCTTCGTGGGCGGCCCGCCAGTGGGCGGCGGCGACCAGGCAGCCGCGCAGCCGGGGCGCGGGGCGGCCGGCGTGCACGTCCTCGACCATGGTGGCGACCAGCGCCCGCACCAGTGCGGCGACCAGGACGGTGTCGTCCACGGCGGGGCAGACGTCCCCGACCCGGACCTCCACGGTCGGGTAGCTGGCCGATGGCCGGGCGTACCAGTAGACCATCGCCGGGTCCAGCATGATGCCCGCGTCGACGAGCGCCGCCACGGTCGCGTCGTAGTCGGCGGCGGAGGCGAAGTACGGGGTGGGGCCGATGCTGGGCCAGCGCTCCAGTTGCAGGGACCGCCAGCTGGCGTGGCCGGTGTCCCGCCCGTCGTGCAGCGGCGAGTTGACGGTGAGCGCCTGCATCACGGGCAGCCAGGGCCGCAGGTGGTTGCAGACCTGCACCGCCAGCTCCCGGTCGGGCACGCCCACGTGCACGTGGCAGCCGCAGACGGCCGGGTCGTGCGCGACGGGGCCGAACCGGCGGGACATGGCGTGGTAGCGGGCTTCGTCGGGCACCGTCCGGTGCGCCTCGCAGACCGGGGTGGCGCCCACCGCCACCAGCCGCGCCCCGGCCGCCCGCGCCGCGTCGGCGGCGGCACGGCGCAGCGCCACCAGGTGCGCCCGCAGCTCGGCCAGGTCCGCGCAGACCGGGGTGACCATCTCCACCATGCTGTGCCGGAACTCCTGCCGGCTCTGCTGCCGGGCCGCGCCGCGCAGCGCGGTGAGCACCCGGTCGGCGACCGGCAGGCTCTCCCCCGTGGCCGGGTCCAGCAGCAGGAACTCCTCCTCCACCCCGAGGGTGAGGCGCGCCGTCGGCTCCACGGCGCGCGGGGGCGCGGCGGTGGCCGGGCGCTCGGTCATCCTCGGCATCTCCTCGTCCCCGGCGACTCGTCACCGGCGAGGGCTCCGCCGCCGGGCGAGGGCTCCCGCCGCCGGGCGAGTCGACTTCCCGGCCGGGGCCGGCGCAAACGACCACGGGCTTCCTCCTGGTCGGCCGCAGCCGCGCGTCGGGGTGCTTAGCACAGGAAGGAGTACTCTGGCGGACCTGTAGTCCGTGTCCGCGACAGCGGTTGCGGCGAACCGGCGTCGAGCCAGCGGCGTGGGTCCCGGCTCCGCCTCGGCGGGTTCGTGCAGCAGCCCGCGTCAGGCGGGCTGCCATCCGCGCCCCACGCCGGTTCCAGCACGTTGTGGCGGGGGCGCGCCAGCCTGAGGACCCGGTGCCATGACCAGCCCGCTCGACCCCACCGACGCCTTCGCCGAGCTCGGCCGCATCAAGCTCGCCGAGGTCTCCCTCGACGACGTCCTGCAGCGCGTCGCCGAGCTGGCCAAACACGTCCTACCCATGCCGGTGGAGGTGTCGGTCACCCTGACCCGCAACGGCACCGGGCACACTGCGGCGTTCACCGACGGGCTCTCCCGCGACATGGACGAGCGGCAGTACGCCCTGGGGCACGGCCCGTGCCTGGACGCCGCCGCCGGCGGTGTCGTCATCTCCGTGCCCGACCTCGCCGCCGACGACCGGTGGCCCGACTGGCTCGAACGTGGCCAGAAGGCCGGGGTGGGCAGCTCGTTGTCGATCGGCCTGCCCATCCAGGAGGCGGTCGTCGGCGCGCTCAACGTCTATGCCCCGACCCCGCACGCCTTCGACGACGACAGCATCGCCGTGCTGGAGACCTTCGCCGCGTACGCCGCCGTCGCCCTCGCCAACGCCCACCTCTACGAGAGCACCGCCACCCTGGCCCGAAGGATGCAGGAGGCGATGGCCAGCCGCGCGGTGATCGAGCAGGCCAAGGGGATCATCATGGCCGACCGGCGCTGCTCCCCCGCCGAGGCGTTCGCGGTCCTGTCGAAGGTGTCGCAGGACTCCAACCGCAAGGTCCGCGAGGTGGCGCAGGCCCTCGTCGACCGGGCCAGCGGCACGCGGGGCGTGCCCTGACCACCCCGGCCCGTTCGTGTACGCCGGCGGTCGACGGGTACGTGAGGGAAAACCGGAGAAGGGACCAGCCGATGTCGAGCACCACGATGCCCATGCTCAAGGCGTACCCGAAGTCGATCAACCTGGATCGGGCGAAGCTCGCGGCGACGATCGACGCCCTCAACGACTGCGCCCAGGCCTGCACCGCGTGCGCGGACGCCTGCCTGAGCGAGGAGATGGTCGCCGAGCTGACCACCTGCATCCGCACGGACCTGGACTGCGCCGACATCTGCGCGGCCACCGCCCGGGTGCTGTCCCGGCACACCGGCTACGACGCCAACATCAGCCGATCCCTGCTCGAGGCGTGCGCCACGGCCTGCAAGTCCTGCGGCGACGAGTGCGCCGCCCACGCCGACATGCACGAGCACTGCCGGATCTGCGCCGACGCCTGCCGCGCCTGCGAGCGGGCCTGCCGGGACCTGCTGGCCACCATCGGCTGAGCGCCGGGGCCCCGGCACGCGGCGGGCCACCCGGTCGACCGGGCAACCCGCCGCGCTTTCGCTCGGGTCGGGCCGTCAGGCGCGGCGCAGCCAGAACGTCAGGCCCAGCGCCTCGTCGGTGAACGCCTCGGCGTCGGCCCACGACGGCTCGCCGTCGGCGCACTCCGCCGCCAGCACCTCCTCCGCGACCAGGTCGCGGTGCTCGGCCAGCGCCAGCACCGTCTCCTCCCGGGTCGCCCGGTAACGCAGGACGATCCGGTCGGTGACCTCCAGGCCGCTGGACTTGCGGGCCTCCTGGACCTGCCGGATCACGTCCCGGGCCACCCCGGCCCGGCGCAGCTCCGGCGTCAGGTGCAGGTCCAACGCCAGGGTGGCCCCGGCGTCGCTGGCCACCGCCCAGCCCTCGCGCGGGGTGTCGACGACGACCACCTCGTCCGGGCCGAGGGTGACCGGCTCGCCGTCCACCAGCACCGTCGCCGTGCCCGAGGACCGCAGGGCGTCGCGCAGGGCCGCCGCGTCGGCCGCCGCGATCGACTTCGCCACCTGCTGCACGGCCTTGCCGAACCGCTTGCCCAAGGTGCGGAAGTTGGCCTTCGCGGTGGTGTCGACCAGGGAACCCCCGGCCGCGCCCACGGCGGTGACCGACCCGACGTTCAGCTCGGCGGCGATCTCGCCCAGCAACTCCGGGCCGAGCTCCGCGAAGCCCTGGGCCGAGGCCAGCGCGCGCGACAGCGGCTGGCGAACCTTCATCCCCGAGTCGGCGCGGGCGGCGCGGCCCAGCTCGACCAGGCGACGCACCAACGCCATCTGCCTCGACAGCGCCGGGTCGATCAGCGACTCGTCCGCGCTCGGGTACGTCGCCAGGTGCACCGACGCCGCCGCGTCCGGGGTGACCGGGACGACCAGGTCCTGCCAGACCCGCTCGGTGATGAACGGGGTGATCGGGGCCAGCAGCAGCGTCACGGTGCGCAGTGCCTCGTGCAGGGTGGCCAGCGCCGCCGGGTCGCCGCGCCAGAACCGCCGCCGGCTGCGCCGGACGTACCAGTTGGAGAGGTCGTCGATGAAGGTCGACAGCAGCCGGCCGGCCTGCTGGGTGTCGAAGGCCGCCATCGCGGCGTCGACCTGCTGGACCAGGCTGTTGAGCTCGGAGAGCACCCAGCGGTCCAGCACCGTGCGGTCCGCCGGGGCCGGGTCGGCCGCCGACGGCGACCAGCCGGCGGTCGCGCCGTAGAGGGTCTGGAAGGAGACCGTGTTCCAGTAGGTCAGCAGGATCTTGCGGACCACCTCCTGCAGGGCGGTGTGCCCGACCCGGCGCGCCGACCAGGGCGAGCCGACTGCGGCCATGTACCAGCGCACCGCGTCCGCGCCGTGCCGGTCCATCAGCGGGATCGGCTCGAGGATGTTGCCCAGGTGCTTGGACATCTTGCGGCCGTCCTCGGCCAGGATGTGCCCCAGGCAGACCACGTTCTCGTACGACGACCGGTCGAAGACCAGCGTGCCGATCGCCATCAGCGTGTAGAACCAGCCGCGCGTCTGGTCGATGGCCTCGGAGATGAACTGCGCCGGGTAACGCTTGTCGAAGAGCTCGGCGTTGCGGTACGGGTAGCCGAACTGCGCGAACGGCATGGAACCCGAGTCGTACCAGGCGTCGATGACCTCGGGGACCCGCCGCGCGGTCTGCCCGCAGTGGCAGGCGAAGGTGACGTCGTCGATGAACGGGCGGTGCGGGTCCAGCCCGGTCACGTCGGAGCCGGTCAGCTCGCTCAGCTCGGCCAGCGAGCCGACGCAGGTCAGGTGCTCGTCGGGGCAGCGCCAGATGGGCAGCGGGGTGCCCCAGTAGCGCCGCCGCGACAGCGCCCAGTCGACGTTGTTGTTGAGCCAGTCGCCGTACCGGCCGTGCTTGATGGTGGCCGGGTGCCAGTTGGTGCGCTCGTTCTCGCGCAGCAGCGCGTCGCGCACCACGGTCGTGCGGACGTACCAGGAGGGCTGGGCGTAGTAGATCAGCGCGGTGTGGCAGCGCCAGCAGTGCGGGTAGCTGTGCTCGTACGGGGTGTGCCGGAACAGCAGCCCCCGGGCGGTCAGGTCGTCGATCAGGGGCCGGTCGGCGTCCTTGAAGAACAGGTCGCCGACGAGGGGCAGGTCGGCCTCGAAGCGGCCGTTGGGCCGCACCGGGTTGACCATCGGCAGCCCGTACGCCCGGCAGTTGACCAGGTCGTCCGCGCCGAACGCCGGGGCCTGGTGCACCAGGCCGGAGCCGCTGTCGGTGGTCACGTAGTCGGCCAGGATGACGATGTGCGCGCCGGTGACCTCGACCAGGTCGAAGGGGGCCCGGTAGCCCCACCGCTCCAGCTCCTTGCCCTGGAACGACTCCCCGGTCAGCTCCCAGCCCTCGCCGAGGGCCTGGGCCAGCAGCGGCTCGGCCACCACCAGCTGCTCGGTGCCGTCGGTCGCCACCACGTACGTCACGTCGGGGTGCACGGCAACCGCGACGTTCGACACCAGCGTCCACGGGGTGGTGGTCCAGACCAGCAGCGCCGCCCGACCGGCCAGCGGCCCGGAGGTGAGCGGGAAGCGGACGTAGACCGACGGGTCGACGACCGTCTCGTACCCCTGGGCCAGCTCGTGGTCCGACAGGCCGGTCTCGTCGCGGGGGCACCACGGGGCGACCCGGAAGTCCTCCACCAGCAGGCCCTTGTCGAAGATCTGCTTGAGCGACCACCAGACCGACTCGATGTATTCCGGGTCCATCGTGCGGTAGGCGTCGTCCATGTCGACCCAGTAGCCCATGCGCCGGGTCAGCTCGGCGAAGGCGTCGGTGTGCCGGGTGACCGACTCGCGGCAGCGGGCGTTGAACTCGGCGACGCCGAAGGCCTCGATGTCCTGCTTGCCGGTGAAGCCCAGCTCCTTCTCCACGGCCAGCTCGACGGGGAGGCCGTGGCAGTCCCAGCCGGCCTTGCGGGCGACGTGGAAGCCCTTCATCGTCTTGTAGCGGGGGAAGACGTCCTTGAAGACCCGCGCCTCGATGTGGTGCGCGCCCGGCATCCCGTTGGCGGTCGGCGGGCCCTCGTAGAAGACCCACTCCGGTCGGCCGTCGGACTGCTCCAGGCTGCGGGCGAAGACGCTGTTGGCCTGCCAGAAGTGCAGCACCTCGTGTTCGAGGCCGGGCAGGTCGATCTGGGTCGGTACGCTGCGGTACATCGTTCCTCCGTCGGGCGTTGTGCCAATGCTCCGGCAGAGGGACGAGGCCTTTACGGCCCCGCGGTACCACCCTCCTTGGCCGCAGTCGCGGCCCTCTCGTTCGGTTGCGGTCGGTTCTACTCGGCCTCGCGGCCTTTCCTCCGACGGCTCCGGGGTGATCTTCCCGTCGCGCAACACCCCCGGGCTTCCACCGCCCCCGGGTCGCTCCTGGCTGCGTGCGACCGTACTCGTCCCCATCTACGCCCTGCGCCGGCAATTCTAGCCCACCCGAGGGTGGCCCCGAAGCCGCCGCCAGCACCTCGCCGGCCGAAGGGGCCCAGGCCGGCACAGCCGAGGGGCCCAGGCCGGCACAGCCGAGGGGCCCAGGCCGGCACAGCCGAGGGCTCAGGCGTCGCGGGGGGCGTACATGATCACGGCGACGCCGAGCAGGCAGAGGGCCGCACCCGTCAGGTCCCAGCGGTCGGGGCGGAAGCCGTCGACGAGCACGCCCCAGCCGAGCGACCCGGCCACGAACACCCCGCCGTAGGCGGCCAGGATGCGGCCGAAGTTCGGGTCGGGCTGGAAGGTCGCCACGAAGCCGTACGCGCCCAGGGCCACGACGCCTGCGGCCACCCACCAGAGGCCGCGGTGCTCGCGCCAGCCCTGCCAGACCAGCCAGGCACCGCCGATCTCGGCGAGCGCGGCGAGGGCGAAGAGCGCCAGGGAACGCAGGACGGTCACCCGAGGGACCGTACCCCCGCCGCGACGGCCCGCGCACCGCGACCGACGACGCGCGGGCAACCCGCTGCCGGGTCGGGACCGCACGGCCCCGGCTCCCGACGTCGCCCGGCCGGCGGTCAACGGCCTCGCCGGGCCGGCGGTCAGCGGCCGAGCAGGCGCTTCAGGGCCCGGCGGAGGCGGGCCCGGGCCCTCGGCTTCTTCTTCGCCGCCGGGGGCACCCGGGTCGGCACCGCGCCGTCGGCCGCGCACCGGAAGGTCAGCGGCACCCGGGCGTCCTCGGTCCACCCGCTCTCGGTGAGCCGCGCCTTGATCATCCAAGCGCCCTCGGTCCGCCCCTCGTTCAGGGTGGCGAAGTCGACCGTGGCGGTGGCGTGGTGCACGAGGTGCACCCGGCCCGGCCCGGCGGAGGCGACCGGCTCCTGCTCGGCGTGCTGCTCGACCGGCAGGAAGAACTCCTCCCCGCCCTCCTTGCGGCGCAGGACGATGTCGAGCCGCGCCTTCGACACCCGGTCGGTCACGTCGAGCACGTCCGGGTCGACGTCGTCGACGGGCAGCACGAGCCCGTACCGCCCGTCGGAGACGGCGAGGGTGACCGGCTCGTCGCCCGACTCAAGCTGGGCGGTGATGCGCACGGTGAGGACCGACCCGGTGAGCTGGTGCTCGTCGACCGTGGCCCGGACCCGGACCCCCGCCTCCCACTCGGCGAGCCGGCGCAGGTCGGCCAGCCGGTCCTGCGCGGTCAGAGTCGTGATCGTCCGTTGCAGCGGCGGCAGCCCGGCGGCCACCCCGGGCGCGAAGCGCTCCCGGATGATCTTTCCGCACTCCGACACCACCTCGGCGATCCAGTCCTCCGGGGCGTTCAGCAGTCGCTTCCCCCGCAACCGGCTGACCATCTCGTTGCGCAGCCAGCGCCGGTGCAGCCGGTCGCGCAGCGGGCCCGGCTCCACGTGCGCGTCGACGATGTCGAGCACCTCGCGGAGGTTGGCGTAGTAGCCGGCTGCGTTCAGCGTCTGGGCGGTCAGGTTCCCGGCGTCGCCGCGTCGGATGTGGTGGTAGCAGACGTAGTCGGCCAGCACGCAGGTGCGCTTGGACAGCAGCAGGGCCCGGACCACCATGGAGTGGTCCTCCAGCCGGCGCGGGCCCTCCGGGAACCGGATCTCGTGCTCGTTCAGGAAGGACCGGCGGAAGAGCTTGTGCGCGGTCAGGCTGTCGATCAGCGGCGAGTTGGCCAGGGTCGCGTCGAAGCGGTTCCGGCGGAACAGCTCGCGCGGCACCGAACGGTTGTGTCCGGCCATCTTGCCGACCACGATGTCGGCGTCGTTGGCGGCGGCCACGTCGTAGAGGCGCTCCAGCGCCTCGTCGCCGAACCAGTCGTCGTCGTCGGAGAAGAAGACGTACTCGCCCCGGGCGTGGGCGACGCCGATGTTGCGCGGCCGCGACGGCCAGCCGGAGTTGTCGATGTGCAGCACGCGAATGTGTGGGTGCGCGGCGGCCAGCTCGTCCAGCCGGGCGGGGGTCGTGTCGGTGGAGCCGTCGTCGACGAACACCACCTCGAACTCCTCCACCGGCAGCGACTGACGCAGCAGCGAGGCGATCAGATTCTCCAGGTGGGGGCCCGAGTTGTAGGCCGGCACCACCACACTCACCTTTGGAACTCTCGTGCTGTCGCTCATCGTCATCCTCCCCGTCGGAACGAGACCCGTCGGCGCTCGTCTCGGACAGCCGAAAGCACCTCGGGTCGCCTCCCAACGTGTCGCGGCCATTATGCGAACCACCCCTGCCGAACTCGGACACCGGACAGTGGTGCGGGTGATCCGGTTGGCGGTCGCAGTGGGGGGAATCATCCCATCCGTTGACGGCGGGGCGAGAAAGGGATACGACCGCGCCGCGACGGGGCCGTGTCAGCGGGAACCACGGGGGGTAGAACCAGATCATGGGATCGCTGCGCACGTCGTCGCCACCGCCCCACGCCATCGAGGTCAAGCGCTGGGCGTTGGCCAGCGGCGCCGATCTGCGCGGCCTCCGCGCGTCCCTGCACGAGGCCATCACCGGGCTCGCCCTCGGGGCGGGCGAGGAACTCGACGGCATCCCCGAGCGGATCGCGCTGGTCGCCACGGAGTTGGCCACCAACGCGCTGATGCACGGGCTGCCGCCGACGACCGTGCGGCTGCTCCGCGACGACGACGTGCTCATCCTCGACGTGGCCGACCACGACCTGAGCACCGTGCCCGAGCTGGCCGACACCCGGCCGCTGGACGTGGGGGGCCGGGGCCTGCAACTCGCCCGGGCCTTCTCGCTCGACGTCGGCTGGTACGCCACCGCCGGCACGAAGCACATCTGGGCGTCCTTCCCGCGCGGGGAGAGCCCGCAGGCCGAGAACTGAGCCGCCGAGGCCGCCGAGGGCTGGCCCACGAAGGCCGGGCGGGCCGAGGTCGGGTCGTCGAGAGCCGGGCGGGCCGCGCAGGGCACGCCGCAGCCGTGCCGGGCGATGCGGTGCGGTCAGCGGGCCTGGGAGGTGGCGTCGAGGCCCAGCGTGGCCAGCACGCCGGTGATCTCCAGGACCCGGCGCACGGTGGGCTGCACGTCGGTGACGGTCAGTCGGCAGCCCTGCCGGGCGGCCCGGCCGTGGGCGCGCAACAACGCCAGGATGCCGGACGAGTCGAGGAATCGCACCCCGCTGAAGTCGACCTCCAGCGCGGCTAGTGGCGGGCCCTCCAGGGCGTCGGCCAGGGCCGCCGTCAGCTCGCCGGAGGTGGCCAGGTCGATCTCGCCGGTGACGGCCAACCGGCCCCGGTTCTCGACGACCGCGAGCGGGGTGATCGACAGGTCACTCGGCCTCGGTGGAGGAACGGACATGGGTGTAGCGGGGCTCAACAAAGCACTCCCCAGAATCGACTACCGGCAACGAGCCCTCCCAGTGGGAGGCGGGTGTCGGCTCCCCCCAGGGTAACCGCCGCCCCGCTGCCGCCACGAGGCCGACCCGGCCGGCCTCGTGGCGACTGTCGAGGTTCCGCCCCTACAAGGTGGTGGCTGCGGGTCTGCGGGACCGTTCGGCCTTGCGGCGCAGCTGCGTGTAGACCCCGGTGAGGCCCATCGCCTTGCGTGCCTCGAAGACGGTCTGCTGGACCACGCGCCGGGTGCGTTCCGTGCCCTCGACGATCAGCTCGTCGACCAGGCCCCGGTCGGCCTCGTAGCGGGCGCGCCGCTCGCGCATGGGATCGAGGAACGCGTTCAGCGCGGTCGCCAGCTTCTCCTTCACCTCCACGTCGCCGACCCGGCCCGCCCGGTAGCGGCTCTTGAGGTCGTCGACCTCCGACCGGTCCGGGTTGAACACGTCGTGGTACTCGAAGACCGGGTTGCCCTCGATCGTGCCGGGCACGTCCGCCCGGACCCGGTTCGGGTCGGTGTACATGCCCATGATCTTGCGGCGGACCTCGGTCGGGGAGTCCGAGAGGGCGATGGCGTTGCCGAGGCTCTTGCTCATCTTGGCCCGGCCGTCGGTGCCGACCAGGGTGGGCGTCTCGGCGTGGACCAGCTCCGGGACGGGGAACACCTCGCCGTAGAGGTGGTTGAAGCGCCGGGCGATCTCCCTGGTGACCTCGACGTGGGCGGCGTTGTCCTTGCCGACGGGGACCACGTGGGCCTTGACGCAGAGGATGTCGGCGGCCTGCAGGACCGGGTAGCCGAGCAGGCCGTACGGCATCTCCTCCTTGCCGGCGGCGCGGGCCATGTCCTTGAGGGACGGGACCCGCTCCAGGCGCGGCACGCTGACCAGGTTCTGCAGGAGGGTGTTGAGGTCGCCGACCTCCTGGATCGCCGACTGGAGGTAGAAGGTGGCCGTCTGCGGGTCGATCCCGGCGGCGAGGCAGTCGACGACCATGTCCCGGGCGTTCTGCGTGGCCGCCGCGATGTCGTCGCGGGTGTTCCTGGTGGTGAGCATGTGCAGGTCGGCGATGATGAAGAAGCTCTCGTACCGCCGGTGCAGCTTCACCCGGTTGGCGATGCTGCCGACGTAGTGGCCGAGGTGCAGTCTTCCGGTGGGGCGGTCACCGGTGAGCATCCGCTGAGCGGGCATGACGATGGGGCCTTTCGGGCGTGACGGATCGACGAGGGTCGCGCGGGGCGCGCACCGACGGGGCTACGGTCGCCCCGCCGCTGGGTGGGCCGGGGGCATCGTCGGAAGCCGCCATCGTGAGCCGTCACGGAACCGCAGCCCTCGGGCCCGCAGCAGCGCGAGGACCTGGTCGCGCCGGTCCCCGAGAGCGCCGCGCTGCTCGGGCAGCCGCGGCGGCAGCGCGGGCGGAGGTGCCATAGACCTCACCGTAGCCGCTGTCGATGATCAACTCTGCCCCGCCGGGCGAGAGGCGCGACGACGACGGCCCGGCCCGTGCGACAGCCGGCGGCGCGTACGACCGGGCGCCGGTGGCGCGGGTGGCGGCGCTCACGCCCGGCCCGGGGCGGCCCGACGGTACGGTTTGCGGGGGCGGACCGCCGCCCGACCGGCCCGCCGGTCACCGCCCGACCCTCGGGCACTGCACCCACCGCCCGGAGCTTCGGGCACTGCACCCACCGCCCGACCCTCGGGCACTGCACCCACCGCCCGGAGCTTCGGGCACTGCACCCACCGCCCGGAGCTTCGGGCACTGCACCCACCGCCCGGACATCGGGGACCAGGAACGACGAAGGGACAACCCCGTGCCGGACGCCGACGAGTTGATCGCCGACGCCCTGACGGCGGCGCGCGGAGCCGACGTACGCGCGGCGGAGCGGCAGCTGGACCGGCTCGTGGTCGGCGCGGGCGTCGCGGACGGCCCCGCCGCGGTCGACGCCGCCCTGGTGGCCCGCCTGGTACGCGCCGTGGGCCGGCTCTGGCCGCGCGGTTGGCAACCGGCCGACCTGGTCCGGATCGCGGCCCGCCGGCTCGGCCCGCCGGCCGGGCGGCTGGCGGTCGACCTGGTCGCCGCCCAGCGTCGCGCCCTGCCCGACCCGGTTCCCGAATGGTGGGACGACCAGCTCGCCGGCCTCGACGCGGCGGTGTGGTGGGACGACGACCGGGCGTACCTGACGGCCTGGGCGGCCCGGGAGGGCACCGACCGGATCGCCGCCCTGCGCGACGCGGTCGACGTGCTGGCGCTGGTGGAGGGCCTGCCCCCGATCGCGGTGCTCCGCCCCCCGCCCGGCTCGACCGCCGCCGCGACGGCGACGCCGCGCGGCGGCAGCGGTTCCCGGATGCTCGACCGGGTGCGGGCGCTGCTGGCCAAGGCCGAGTCGACCACGTTCCCGGCCGAGGCGGAGGCGCTGACCGGCAAGGCGCAGGAGCTGATGGCCCGGCACAGCCTCGACGAGGCCCTGGTGGCGGCGACCGCCGAGCGCTCCGACCGGCCCGGCGGGGTGCGGCTGGGCACGGAGCCGCCCTACCCGGGGGCGAAGGCGCTGCTGGTGCAGGAGGTGGCGGCGGCGAACCGGTGCGAGTCGATCTGGTCCGACGACCTCGGCTTCGCCACCGTGCTCGGCTTCCCCGCCGACCTGGCCGCCGTCGAGCTGCTCTACACCTCGCTGCTGGTGCAGGCCACCGCCGCGATGCTGCGGGGCCGCACCGAGCGCCGACCGAAGGGCGGCAGCCGGCGCACCAAGGCGTACGACGAGTCGTTCCTGAACGCGTTCGCCCTGCGCATCGGCGAGCGGCTGCGCTCGGCAACCGAGGAGGCCGGCCGCGACGCGGCCCGGGAGCCCGGGGCGGAGCGGCTGCTGCCGGTGCTGGCGGCCCGCACCGACGCGGTCCGCGAACGGCTGGACGACCTCTTCCCCGGCGTCACCAGCAAGCGGCTCACCATCGCCGACGAGGAGGGCTGGAGCTCCGGCACCTCCGCCGCCGACCGGGCGTCGCTGGCGGCGTCCGGACGCCCACCGAAAGCCGTACGCGGCGGCCGCCCGCCCCGCTGATCGCGCCGCCTCCGGCGAGGGCCGGTCAGACGTGGCAGTTCCGGGTGAGCTTCGGCGGGATGTCGACGAACGTCGAGCTCAGCCACTTCACCGGGTCGCTCGAGCGGGCGCCCGCGTCGAGCTGCTTCGCGGTCTCGGTGAGCAGTTCCTCGATCTCGCCCTCCTCGGCCCGCTTCGCCTGCGCGCGCACCTCGTCGGCGAGGTCGTCGAGGGTCCCCTTGAGCCGGGCCTCGAGCTGCTCGCCGGTCTCCTCCGCGCGGGTGGCCGCCGCCGAGTCGGCGGCCAGCTTCTTGCTCCCGGCCAGGAGCAGCTTGTCGACCGCCCGGCAGACCTTGTCGGTGTTGGCGGCCGTGCCCGCGCTCGGCGACGAGGCCGGTTCGTCGTCGGTCGGCGCGGCCGGGGCGGTCGTGGGCGACACGGCGGCCGGTTCCCCCGCGCCGTCGGAGCCCGACTGGCAGCCGGCGGCGAACGCGGCCAGGCTCACCAGGGCGGTGGCGCGGAGCATGGTCACGGCAAGACGAGACATGTTCTCCCCGTTCGGGTTGTGGGCCGTCCAGCATGCCGCAGCCTGCCACGACCCGGGCCCGCCGGGCCCCCACCACCCCGCACGCGCCGTAGGCGGCCTGGGACGCGAAACGCCGGGCCGGCGAAGGGCCGGCCCGGCGCGCGTACGAGCTGGTTCAGCTCTTGAAAGCGTCCTTGATCTTCTCGCCGGCCTGCTTGAGCTTGGCGGTGGCCTGGTCGTTGCGACCCTCGGCCTCCAGGCGCTCGTTGTCGGTGGCCCGACCCGCGCCTTCCTTGAGCTTGCCGGCGGCGTCCTCGGACGTGTTGGCGATCTTGTCGTCGATACCCATGTGAACCTCCAGCGATTGCGGCTTGTTCAGCTCTTTCGACGACTTGGATGTACCCGGCAGCCCGGCCGTTCAACCATCAGTCACCGAAAGTGACCGCCGTCGCAGCGAGGCCGCCGGGCCGGGGCCGGTCAGGCCGCCGGCCGGAAGCGCCGCAGGCGGAGGCTGTTGGCGACGACGAAGACCGAGGAGAAGGCCATCGCGGCACCGGCGATCATCGGGTTGAGCAGGCCGGCGGCGGCCAGCGGCAGGGCAGCCACGTTGTAGGCGAAGGCCCAGAACAGGTTGCCCCTGATGACGGCCAGGGTGCGGCGGGCGAGCCGGATCGCGTCCACGGCGGCGGTCAGGTCGCCCCGGACCAGGGTCAGGTCGCTGGCCTCGATCGCCACGTCGGTGCCGGTGCCCAGGGCCAGCCCCAGGTCGGCCTGGGCCAGCGCGGCGGCGTCGTTGATCCCGTCGCCGACCATCGCCACGGTCCGCCCCTGCTCCTGGAGCCGCTTGACCACGTCCACCTTCTCGGCGGGCAGCACCTCGGCGGTCACCTCGGTGATGCCGACCTCGCGGGCGACCGCGTGGGCCACGGTGGCGTTGTCGCCGGTGAGCAGCACCGGGCTCAGGCCGAGGGCGCGCAGCCCGGCGACCGCCGCCGCACTGGTCGGCTTGACGACGTCGGCCACCGCCAGGACGCCCCGGGCCCGCCCGTCCCAGCCGGCCAGCACCGCCGTCCGGCCGGCGGCCTCCGCGCCGGTCGCCGCCCGTTCGACGGCCTCCGGTACGTCGAGTCCGCGCTCGACCAGCAGCCGCAGGCGCCCGACGATCACCTCGCGCCCCTCGACGGTGCCGGTGACGCCGAGCCCGTCGACGTTGGCGAAGCCGGTGACCGGGGCGAGCGGCCCCGCCTCGGCGGCCCCGGCGGCGACGGCGCGGGCGATCGGGTGCTCGCTGGCCGCCTCCAGCGCCCCGGCCAGCCGCAGCAGCTCGGCGGCGTCGGTGCCGTCGGCGGGGAGCACGTCGACCAGGGTCATCCGCCCGGTGGTGACGGTGCCGGTCTTGTCCAGCAGCACGGTGTCGACCCGCCGGGTGGACTCCAGCACCTCCGGGCCCTTGATCAGGATGCCGAGCTGCGCGCCGCGCCCGGTGCCGACCAGCAGCGCGGTCGGCGTGGCCAGGCCGAGGGCGCACGGGCAGGCGATGATCAGCACCGCCACGGCGGCGGTGAACGCGGCGGTCGCGCCGGCTCCGGAGCCGAGCCACCAGCCGAGCGTGCCGACGGCCAGCGCGATCACGATGGGCACGAAGACCCCGGAGATCCGGTCGGCCAGCCGCTGCACGGCCGCCTTGCCGGTCTGGGCCTGCTCGACCAGCTTCGCCATCTGGGCGAGCTGGGTGTCGCCGCCGATGCGGGTGGCGGTGACCACCAGCCGACCACCGGCGTTCACGGTCGCGCCGACCACGGTGTCGCCGGGGCCGACCTCGACGGGGACCGACTCGCCGGTGAGCATGCTCGCGTCGACGGCGGAGGTGCCCTCGTCGACCACCCCGTCGGTGGCGATCTTCTCGCCGGGGCGGACCACGAACCGGTCCCCCACCGCGAGCTGGTCGACGGGGATCCGGGTCTCCGTCGCGCCGCGCAGCACCGCGACGTCCTTGGCCCCCAGCTCCAGCAGGGCCCGCAGGGCGGACCCGGCGGTCCGCTTGGCGCGGGCCTCGAAGTACCGGCCGGCGAGGATGAACACGGTCACCCCGGCCGCCGCCTCCAGGTAGATGTTCCCGGCGCCGTCGGTGCGGGTGATGTCCAGGCGGAACGGGTGGGTCATGCCGGGCATCCCGGCGTCGCCGAGGAAGAGCGCCCAGAGCGACCAGCCGAACGCCACCAGGGTGCCCAGCGAGACCAGCGTGTCCATGGTGGCCGCGCCGTGCCGCAGGTTGATCAGCGCGGCCCGGTGGAACGGCAGGCCGCCGTAGACCACCACGGGGGCGGCCAGGGTCAGCGACAGCCACTGCCAGTACTCGAACTGCCAGGCCGGGACCATGGCGAGCGCGATCACGGGCACGGCCAGCACGACCGACACCCACAGCCGGGTACGCAGCCCGCGCAGCTCGTCCACCGCGACGGCGGCGGCCGGTTCCGCGCCGGCCGGGGCGGGCGGGGGCGGCACGACGGCGGTGTAGCCGGTCTTCTCGACCGTGGCGATCAGCTCGTCGGTGCTGACCTCGTCGGCGTACGAGACGGTGGCCTTCTCGGTGGCGTAGTTGACCGTGGCGGTCACGCCGTCCATCCGGTTGAGCTTCTTCTCGATCCGGGCGGCGCAGGACGCGCAGGTCATCCCGCCGATGGTCAGCTCGATCCGGTTCGGTGCGACCTGCAACGGTCGTGTGGGCGAGGTCATCGCCGCCCTCCTGGTCAGTCGTGCTCGTGCCCGGTGCCGCCGTGTCCGGCGGTCGGGGTGGCGGCGGCGGCCGACGCCGGGGTGCCGACGACGACGGTGAACTCGGCGGTGTGCACCGCCCCGCCGTGCCGGAAGTCGAGATAGAGCCGGTAGGCGCCGGCCGAGGGGAAATCGGCGGAGAAGGTCACCGCCGGCCCGGCCGGGGTCCGCCCGTCGCCGGGTGCCCCCTCCGGGTGCACGTGCAGGTACGCCAGGTCACCCTGGCGCAGCGCGACCAGGTGCCCGTACGCGCCGAGGTAGGGCTCCAGGTCGTCCACGGGCGCGCCGCCCCGGCTGACGCTCAGGGTCAGCTCGGTGGCCCGGCCCGGTTGCGGCGCTCCGGCCAGGGTGACGGTGTAGCCGTCGACCGTGCTGCTGGTCGCCGGGGCGGGCAGCGGCCGGGCCGGCACCGGGCCGGGCACGGTGACGTCGACGCCGAGGGTCAGCGCCGGGCCGCCGGTGGGGGTGAAGTCGGCGAACGCCCGCCAGACGCCGGGGCCGGCGAGCGGGGAGGCCACCCGCCAGGTGCCGTCGAGGGTCAGCTCCGGGTGGACGTGCCGGAACCCGGAGAGGTCCCGCCGGGCGACGATCAGGTGCATCCGCCGGTCGTGGGCGACGTCGTAGCGGGTGACCGCCGCGCCGTCCGGGCCGGTGATCTTGAAGGCGAACTCGCCGGCCGGTGCGGTCAGCGGGGCGAGGGTGTAGCCCTGGTCGGCCACGAGGAGGCCGCCGGGCAGGCGGGTGCCGGCCGGTGCCGCGCCCTCGTCGGGGTGGCCCTCGGCGTGGGCGGGGTCACCGGCGGCGTGGGCGGGGTCACCGGCGGCGTGGCCGCTCTCGGCGGCCGGGGTGACGGGGCCGGTCAGGTGGCCGGCCCCGTACGCCGCGCCGAACATCGCCGCGAGGCCGAGGGCGAAGCCGCTCAGCTTCGTCGCCGTGTTCATCGTGGCACCTCGTTCCCTGCGTCCGGCGGCGTCACGCGCCGCGTTCCTTGGCTCGGGCGGCGTCACGCGCCGCGTTCCTTGCGTCGGGCGGCGTCACGCGCCGACGAGCTCGTAGCCGGCCTCGTCGACGGCGGCGCGCACGGTGTCGGCGTCCAGCGGGGCGTCGCTGGTGACGGTGACCCGGCCGGCGGCCAGGTCCACCTGGACGTCGCTGACGCCCTGGATCGCGCCCACCTCGGCACTGACCGAGCTGGCACAGTGCCCGCAGGTCATGCCCTGCACCTGGTACGTCGTGGTGACCATCGAAATCTCCTCTCCGCCGCGCCCAACGTTACCCCCGGGGGGTAGACGTGGCGCGGACCACCGGCATTCCTCACCAACCCATACCCCGTTGGGGTATTGGCGGCACGGACGACCGTAACATACCCCCGAGGGGTACGCTATCCTCGGCCCATGACCGGACCGACGCCCGCCCCCGTCCGGGGGTACACCGCCAGCAAGGATCAGCTGCTCGCGCGGCTCCGCCGCGTGGAGGGCCAGGTCCGTGGCATCGAGAAGATGGTCGACGAGGACCGCTACTGCATCGACGTGCTCACCCAGATCTCCGCGATCCAGGCCGCCCTGGACAAGGTCGCCCTGGGCCTGCTCGACGGCCACGCCCGGCACTGCATGCGCGAGGGTGCCGCCGAGGGCCGCGCCGACGAGGTGGCCACCGAGATGATGGCCGCCGTCGGCCGCCTGATGAAGCGCGGCTGACCCCCACCCGCCTCGTGGATCATGGACTCGTGGTGCCGGGAATGTGAAGATCTGCGCCTTTCGCCAGGCACCACGACTCCAAGATCGACGAAGGACGTCGTCGCGGCGGGCGAAGGTTCGACGTGCACGGATGGGGAGCAACGGCACTGCGGAGCGTGACCGGGCGCGGGGCGCGCGTGAGAGCAACGTCACTGGCCACCGAGGGTGAACACGAAATGACGCTTTTAGTCGGCATCCGGACGTAGATCCCCAGCGGCGATCTCGGGTAACCTCGCTGCCGGTCACCGCCGAAGGCGCGCAGCGGCGCCTGCGGTGCCGCCGCCCAATCGTCGCGAGACGAACCGGGGAACCAGGTAACTGGGGTGAATCCGCACCAGCGGTAGGGGCCACTTCCGCCCCGAACCCGTCAGCTAACCCGGTCGGCGGTCGACGGAAGGGAACACTGTGACGGCACCCCTACGCCGCTGGTTGACGCCCGTGGTGGCCGTGTTCGCGGCGTTCGCGGTCCTCGCCGGGCCGGCAGCCCCGGCGCTGGGCGCGCCCTCGGCACCCAAACCCTCCGGGCACGAGGAGGACGACGAGCCCAAGCTGATCACGGACGTCATCGAGGCGGCCAACCGCGACTACACCCAGGCCAAGTCGAAGCTCGCCAAGTCCAAGAAGCGCCAGACCCAGCTCGCCAAGGAGGTGGAGCGGGCCGAGAAGGAGTTGGACTCGCTCGCCCCGCAGGTCAGCGAGATGGCCGCCCAGGCGTACCGGACCGGGCGGATCGGCGCGATGAGGATGCTGCTGGACAGCGGCACCCCGGACTCGTTCGTCGAGCGCGCCACCGCCCTGGATCAGCTCAACATGATCAATGCTCGGAAGCTCGGTGAGGTCAACCGGGCCAAGAAGGACGCGGAGCTGGCCAAGCTCGCGCTCGACGCCGAGATCCGCGAGCAGCAGAAGCAGACCGCGGTCATGGCGAAGAAGAAGCAGGACGCCGAGGAGTCCCTTGCGCTGGTCGGCGGCGAGGGGTTCACCGGCGGGCTGGTCAACGCCACCTCACCGACCGCCCGGATGGCACCGGGCCGCGACTCGGACGGCGGCTGGCGCCCCGAGTCGTGCAGCGAGAACGACCCGACCACCTCCGGCTGCATCACCCCGCGCACGCTGCACGCGTACAAGGAGACCAGGCGGGCCAACTTCAAGCGGTTCGTCGGCTGCTACCGGCCGGGCGGGCCGTGGGAGCATCCCAAGGGCCGGGCCTGCGACTGGTCGTTGCAGAACAGCGGCTTCTCCCGCTGGCACAACAACGACACCCGGATGTACGGCAACAACCTGGCGGCCTTCCTCATCCGCAACGCCGACAGGCTCGGCATCTACTACGTCATCTGGAACAGGCAGATCTGGTTCCCGGCGACCGGTTGGAAGTCCTACAGCGGGCCCTCCGACCACACCGACCACGTGCACATGTCGCTGCTCTGACCGAGCGCACCACGCCAGCGAGGGCCGTCCCGCCGAAGCGGAACGGCCCTCGCCGCGTCGTCGGACCCGACCGAATTCCCGTCGCGGGCTCGGCCGGGTGGCTCAGGCGGCGGCCACGGCCGAAGCTGCCGGGGCCGGGGCGCCGGCCGCCGCCATCGCGTCCGGGCCCGCCGGGCCCGCCGAGGCGTTGCCGACGGTGGGGACGATGCCGGCGGGCACCGCAGCCACCGTCCGCACCCCGCCCGCGCTGAGCCGGTACGACATCCCGACCACCGTGCACCGCCCGTTGGCGACCTCGGCGGCCAGCACGGAGGAGCGGGCCAGCATCGCCTCGACGGTCTGCCCGATGTGGATGTCCACGATGTCGTTGATGTCCTCGACCCCGCGCTCGGCGGCCCGTTGCAGGCTGGGCACCACGGCGTCCACCACGGCCCGCAGGTGGCCGACGGGTGGCTCACCGGTGCTGGCCGCCGCCCTGGCGGCCTGCACCGCGCCGCAGGAATCGTGGCCGAGCACCACGACCAGGGGGGTGCCCAGCACGGTCACCGCGTACTCGACGCTGCCGAGCACCTCGGGGCCGACCGTGTGCCCGGCGGTGCGGACCACGAAGAGGTCGCCCAGCCCTCGGTCGAAGATGATCTCGGCGGCCAACCGGGAGTCGGAGCAGCCGACGATCACCGCGAACGGGTGCTGACCGTCGGCGACGGCGGCGCGGCGGTCGGCGTCCTGGTTCGGGTGGTGCGGCACGCCGGTGACGAAGCGGTGGTTGCCGTCGTACAGCTCGGCGAGCGCCCGCCCGGGGTCGCACGCGGCCCGGCGGTCGCCGGGGGGTGCGGCCTCCGGCGGGGGATCGGCCCACTCGACCGGGGACCCCACCATCGACGTGCTCAGCTCGCTCATGCCCCACCACCTGCCCTTTTGCCCGCGCGAACAGTCCCCCAACGGTCACACGCAGTTAAAGGTACGTCAAGCTTTACGTGATATGCATTTCATACGTAATGAGGGGCTTGCGCCCGGCGGCGACAGGGGTCCCACCGCGGCAACGATCTTCGGCCGGGGACCGAATCTCGGCCGCCCAGGAACATACGAATCGCGGATGCGCCATAGCATGTCGGAATGACGACGACGGCAGGCGCAAGTGGGAGCGCCCGAAACTGGACCTTCCTCACCAATCACGCCCACGTGCTGCTTGCCATCGCCAGGAACCCCACCGCACGGCTCCGTGACGTCGCCGAGGAGGTGGGCGTCACCGAACGGGCCGCCCAGGCGATCGTGGCGGATCTGGAGGCCGGTGGCTACCTGCGGCGCACCCGGGTGGGCCGGCGCAACGAGTACACGGTCAATCCGAGGGGCCACTTCCGCCACCCGGCCGAGTCCGACCGGCAGGTCGGCGACCTGCTCGCCCTCTTCACGGTCGACGGGGCCGAGGCAAGCCCCGGATCCTGACCCTCGGCACCGATCCGCCCCCGCCCACCCCACGGGACGCGGGCTCGCCGAAGCTGCGAGCCGGACGCGACGGGGCTAAGTTGGTGTGGTGCAGTCCGTAGCGTTCGCCCGCCCCTCCCGGCGGGCGCTGCTGCGCGAGTCCCGCCCGCCGTGGCAGACGACGCTGCGCCGCCTCGGGGAGTTGGGGCGTCTCGCGCTGACCGCCCTGGTCCTGGCCGTCGGCCTCGGTGGCGTCTCCGCCCTGACGACCGCCTCCCCCGCCGTCGCCGCCTCCCCTGCTCCCGCCGTCCACGCCGGGGCTTCTCGCCCCGTCGTGGTGACCAGTCGGGTGGACGCGCTGCGCCCCGGCCCCACCGAGCTGCGTGCCGAGCCGGCCGCCCGCCGGGCCCCGCGCACCCTCGAGACCGCCCTGCGCCCGGCCGTGACCCCGCTGACCGGCGCCCCGGCCGAGAGCATCTCGCTCGGCCGTCCCGCCGTCGACCCGACGGCCGGCATCGTCGTCCGACGCGGTCCGCCCCGGCGCTGACCGGGCCGCCCACGCCGCTCCGCCCCGCCGGAGCACCGCGCTCGCCGGCACCGCGCCGGATCCCGGCGCAGCGGCGTGGACGCCGCCCCTGCGCCGCGTCGGGTCCCACGAGGGGTGCCGACGCCCCTGCGCCGCCGGCGGCCACGCGCAACGCCACCCGCCGTCATCCGCAGCGCTGACGGCCCGGCCCGCCGCCCGCACACGTCTGATCCCGCCCGCCCCACGTCGTCCCACCCGAGGTGCCCCTCATGCAGACCGCACTCTCCTCCGTCCTGATCGACGTGCCCCGGGCCGCCGTCATCTGGCTGGCCCTGCTCGGCATCGTCGCCATCGCCGTGACCTGCCTGATCGTCCGGCCGGATCTGCTCCGCTCCGCGATCGGCGGGCGGTTCCGCGACGCCGCCATGCCAAGCCCGTTGGAGCAGGCGGCCCAGGACCGGGAACACCTCCGCTACGCCGAGGAGGTGGCGACCGCGGCGCAGCGGGCGGCGGTCACCGCCGGCCGGCTGCGGGCCGAATGGCTCGCCGCCCAGGAGGAGGCCGAGGCCGCCTGGCAGGCATGCGAGGCCGCCGAGGCCGCCGTCCGCCGGTTGGCCGGTGCCGCCGCCCATCGCCGCCCGCTGACCGAGCGCACCCCCGCCGAGTACGCCGACCGCGAGCGTTACCTGCACCGGGCCGCGCTGGCCGCGTACTGGCGTCGGGAGCTGTCGGAGGAGCAGCTCAGCGACGTCTTCGCGCACCGGGGTGGGTGGGATCCCCGGTTGCACCCGGTCGAGCAGGAGTTGGTGCTGCGCCGTGCCGTGCGCGACCATCTGCACGCCCGGCAGCAGGCCGCCCGGGTGCGGGAGCAGGCCGCCTGGCGCACCGCCGAGCAGGCCGCCGTCGCCGCGCGCAGCCTGCGGGAGGAGGCGTTCGCCGCCACCGTGCCCGCCACGCCGGAGGAGCCCCTGCTGCCCGGGGTGATCGACGAACCGTCCCCGGCCGTCGAGCAGACCCGCCCGCTGCCGGCGATCGGCCGCGCGGTGCCGACCGCCACCCGGGAGGCGACGACCTCGCCTCGGGGGCGCGCCACCGTCGTCGCCCGGGGCCGCGCCGCTGTCCCGGCCTGACACCACCGGCCGCCCCGACCCACGTCCCCCGATCGGGCGATCCTCTGATCGAGCGCGATCGGGGTATCCCGGCTAGCGTGGCAGCATGTCGCAGGAGCAGTGGGTCTTGGTGGGGCTGGCCGGGCTCGTCGCCCTGGCGACGCTGGTCGGTGCCGTCCTGCTCGCCATCCGGCTCGTCCGCACCCGCAAGATGCTCGGCACGCTGGGCGTCGGCGGCAAGGTCGCCTTCTGGGGCGCGCTGGTCTACACGATCTTCCCGGTCGACGTGCTGCCCGACCCGATCTACCTGGACGACATCGGCGTCCTCGCCGCCGCCGTGCTCTACCTGGGCGGGCTCGTGCGGAAGCACCGCGCCGCCCGCCGGCAACTGCCCGGCCAGCCGGAGCCGCGCGCCGAGGAGTCCCACCGCCGAGTGACCTGACGCCGGGCGGCAGTCGGACCCGCCCCTGCGGATCGGGGTCAGCGGTTCTGTGGCGAGCTTCGCTGCGCCTGACGGGTAAGACGGCCGCCCCGTCGCGGGCGAGACGGCCGGCATCCTGTCGGCACCCGGGCGGCTCGCCGGGTCAGGGGCTGGGGGCGATCCGCCGACGACTCTCCACGTCGGAGACGAGGATCGCCTCCATCGGGCAGGAGTCGGCGGCGTCGACCACCGCTCCCGCCGGCGTCACCCGCTCGGCCAGCGGCCGGGACAGCCCTTCCACCAGCCCGAAGTGCTCGGGCGCGGCGCTGGCGCAGATTCCCGAGCCGATGCACCGGGTCGGGTCGACGTGCAACCGCCACTCGGCGGCGGTCGCCTCCTCCTCCGCGTTCACCTGATCCTCCTCCGTCGCGCGTCCGAGCACCCGGACGCGGCCCACGCCGAGTCATGCCACGAATGCGGATCGTAGCGAGGAAGGTCGATTCCGTGCCAGTGGCCGGAGCGGATTTCGTCCGTCCGAACGGGACCCGCCGGCGCGCAACCGGCGCTCGGGCGACGCGCAACCGGCGCTCGGGCGACGCGCAACCGGCGCTCGGGCGACGCGCAACCGGCGCTCCGGCGGCGCTCACGCGGAAGACAGTTTCCGGGGTCGCCCAGAACGGCGACCCCGGAACGCGGGGGCGGTGTCAGCGGGGCGCGGTGTCGCCCTCGCCGGTGCGCTGCTGGGCCGCGTCGACGCCCTTGTCGATCTGGCTGTCGTACTTGCCCCCGGTACGCTGGTCGGCCGCGTCGCCGGCCTTGTCGATGCCCTGGTCGACCTGCTTGTCGTGCTTGTCGGCGAGATTCTTGGCCTTGTCCATGAAGTCGCTCATGCGGTCCTCCTCCACTGGGTCGTACTCAAAGCCTTCCCCAGGTCACCCCCCACAAACCGAGCACCGGACCGGCCGGCTCACCGGCGGGGACCCCACAGAGTTCACATCACCGCGCCATTGGACTCGACCCGCCGTTGATCGACTTCATGTGCCTGACACGGCGGCCTCCGCCCGCTCGACGTGCGCGATGTCAATGACGCCGTGTTGATCACCCCGCCCACCCCCGGTCGCCGCGACGGTTCAACGGCTCATGCCCCTCCGACGGCGGGCCCGCGGGAGGGCCTACGATCCGCGCGCACGGCCGGACGACAACCCTGCGGGGCCGCCGCGCGGGCGGCCGGGGTGTCGCAGAGTGGACGGAGGGGTACGGACACCGCCGAGATCGAGGAGGGCCAACGTGGTCGAGGACGGTGCCGGGCAAACACCCGGGGGTACGACGGGCGACGCGAATCCCACGGCGCGGCCCGGGGTGGCAACACCCCTGACGGTGGGAGCCACGACGGCGGGGACCGAGGCGGCCGGGGTACCGGCCGGGGCGGGTCCCCGGCAGGCGTGGGCCGGCCTGCCCTGGCTGGTCCGCTCGGTGGTGCTGTGGAGCGCCTGCCTGGTGGTGGTCGTCGCCGGCCTGTACCTGGTCGGGAAGATCGCCGTGCTGCTGGCGCCGCTGGCCATCGCGCTGGCGGTGACGCTCTTCCTCACCGCGCTGCTGGACCCGGTGCTGCTCCTGCTGCGTCGGCTACGGCTGCCGGCGGGGCTGGCCGCCCTGTTCAGCGTCCTGCTCCTGCTGGGCATCCTGGTGGGCCTCGGGGTGCTGGTGTGGAACCTGACGGCGAGCCAGTTCGGCGAGCTGAGCCAGGAACTCGACCAGGGCCTGCAACGGACCCGGGACTTCGTCACCTCCACGCTCCCGGTGACCGACGCCCAGCTCGACAAGCTGGTCCAGCAGGCCCGCGACGGGATGGGCGGGAGCACCCCCGACCCGGTCGGCGGGGCCCGCACGGTCACCGAGGTGCTCGGCTCCGTCCTGCTCTCCCTGGTGCTGCTCTTCTTCCTGCTCAAGGACGGCCGCTCGATGTGGCAGTGGGTGCTGCGCCGCACCACCGGGCCGAAGCGGGAGGTCGCCGCCGAGGCGGGCCGGGCGGGCTGGCGGACGCTCGGCTCGTACAGCCGGGGGACGATGCTGATCGCGGCGATCGACGCAATCGGGATCGGCGCGGCCCTGGTGCTGCTCGGGGTGCCGCTGGCCCTGCCGCTGGCCCTGATCACCTTCCTCGGCGGGTTCGTGCCGATCATCGGGGCGACCGTGGCGGGGGCGGTGGCGGTGCTGGTGGCGCTCGCCGCCAAGGGGCCCGCCATCGCCCTGTTCACCCTCGGCGCCGTGATCGTCGTGCAACAGGTCGAGGGGAACCTGCTGGAGCCGCTGGTGATGAAGCGCCAGGTCAGGTTGCACCCGGCGGTGATCCTGGTGGCGGTCACGGCCGGCACGCTCATCGCCGGGATCGCCGGGGCGTTCGTCTCGGTGCCGATCACCGCGGTCGCGTACCGGGTGATCGACACCGTGCAGCGGCACCGGGAGGGCGCGCGGCGCCCGGCCGAGCCCGCCTGAGGCCCTGCGGCCCGGCGGGGCTGAGCGGCCCGGCGGGGCGGTAGGCGACCCGCCGAGGCGGGACTAAGCGGCCCGGCGGGGCGGGTCAGCGACGCGGCGGCAGGTGGTCGGCGAACCAGCCGGCCGCCGCGTCGGCCACCTGCTCCAGCGTGCCCGGCTCCTCGAACAGGTGGGTGGCACCGGGCACCACCCGCAGCTCGCCCACCTCGCCCAGGTCGGCCATCGCCTGCTCGTTGAGGGCGATCACCTGCTCGTCGAGGCCGCCGACGAGCAGCAGCGTCGGGGCACGGACCTCGGACAGGGCGGGGCCCGCGAGGTCGGGTCGGCCGCCCCGGGACACCACCGCGCGTACCCGATCGGGGCGGGCGGCGGCGGCGACCAGGGCGGCGGCGGCCCCGGTGCTCGCGCCGAAGAGGCCCACCGGGAGCCGGCCCAGGGTCGGCTCCGTGCCCATCCAGTCGACGATCGCGGCCAGCCGGTTGGCCAGCAGCCCGATGTCGAAGCGGAGTTCGGCCGTGCGGGCGTCCACCCGGTCCTCCTCGCCGGTGAGCAGGTCGACCAGCACCGTGCCGAGCGCCCGCCCGTGCAGCACCCCCGCGACGGCGGTGTTGCGGGGGCTGTGCCGCGAGCTGCCGCTGCCGTGCGCGAAGAGGACCGCCCCCACCGCGCCGTCGGGGAGCAGCACGTCGGCGGCCAGCCGGGCGTCCCCCGCCGGGATCGTGACCGCTTCGCCCCGGGTCGTCGGGCTCACCTCTCCGCGTGTCGCCATCGCACCCACCCCTTTCGCTGCCGGTCCCGCCCGGTTACCCGGCCCGGCGGCCGGGATGCGTCGTCGCCCCGACACCGAGGACGAGGTGTTGCCCTGACGCCGACGACAAGGTTTAGCGTGGCGGGCAGGGATCGGGCGGAAGGGCCGGAGGGGGCCGGATGCGGATCGGCGAGCTGGCGCAGAGCACCGGCACGAGCACCCGGGCGCTGCGGTACTACGAGACGCAGGGGCTGGTCCGGCCCCGCCGGTCGGCCAACGGCTACCGGGTCTACGACGAGGCGGAGCTGCGGGTCGTACGCGAGATCCGCGCCCTGCTGGCGGTCGGCTTCGGCCTGGACGACATCCGGCCCTTCGTGGCCTGTCTGCGGGCCGGTCACGCCTCCGGGGACGCCTGCCCGGACTCGGTGGCCGTGCTGCGCCGCAAGCTCGCCGAGGTGGACGACTACCTCGATCGGCTCGGGTCGGTCCGCCGGCAACTGCACGACCAGCTCACCCAGGCCATCATCAACCGGGAGAAGACATGCCTCAAGATACGGAAGCGTCCCTGCTGAAAGACACCGGAACGTCCCCGCTGACCGTCGTCACCGACGCCACGTTCGCCCAGACGGTGCTCGCCGCCGACCGGCCCGTGGTCGTCGACTTCTGGGCGGAGTGGTGCCCGCCCTGCCTGGCGATCTCGCGGAGCCTCGCCGAGCTGGCCGTGGAGTTCGGCAAGCGGCTGCGGATCGTCAAGCTGAACACCGACGAGAACCCGGCGACCACGCGGGCGTACCAGGTGATGTCGCTGCCGACGCTGCTGGTGTTCCGCGACGGTGCGGTGCTCGGCTCGATCGTCGGGTCCCGCCCGAAGAACCACCTGCGGCAGAGCTTCGCCCAGCACCTGAAGGGGTAAGCGGCGCCCCCGCGGCAAACGGGCCGTCCCCGTCGGGGCGTCGTTTGCGGCCGGGCCGACCGGGAAGGCGGGGGGTGTCCGCAGCACCGGCGCGCCCCGCGCCCCGACCGATCGCGAGGATCGTCATGGCCCGCAAGCAGGACAGCTCCCGCCAGCAGACCACCGAGCGGGACGACCGGCCGGAAACCGACGCCGAGCGCGGCGGGGACTGGGCGGACGAGGCGGCGCAGGCCCGCACCGCCGACGACCCGCGCACGGTCGCCCCGCACGACGCGACCGGCCACCCCTCCAACGGCCCCCAATTCTGACCCCCCACCCCCCGGCCCCACCCCCCCCCACCCACCCATCCCGTTGATCAAGAGGTTTGCGTCAACCGGGAGATCAAGATTGACGCAAACCTCTTGATCAACGGGGCCTAGGCCGGGGTGGGGTTGGGTGGGGTGGGGTGGGGTTGGGTAAGGGCCGGGGGCCGGGGGCGGGGGCCGGGGGCGACGGTCAGCTGACGTTTTCCGGGAGGTGCATCAGGGGGGCGCGGCCCGGCGGCTGCTCCGGCTGGTGCGTGGGCGGGGTGAACGGCGGCACCGGCACGGTGACCGGCTCGGCGTGGGTGACCCGGACCTTCTCCCCGTGGTGGCGCAGCTCGATCACGTCGTCGGCCCCGCCGTGCCGCAGCGCGTACGTCGTCTCGTGCTGCCGGACGTCGACGTGCAGCCGCTTGCCCCGCCACTGCAACGAGAACTCCAGCCGGTTGAGCCGGCTGGAGAGCCGGGGCGCGAACGTCAGCATCCCGTCGTGGTCGCGCAGCCCGCCGAACCCGGCAACCAGGGCGATCCAGGCCCCCGCCAGCGACGCCATGTGCACGCCGTCGCGGGTGTTCTCGTTGAGGTCGTGCAGGTCCATCAGCGCGCCCTCGCGCAGGTACCGGTGCGCCAGCTCCAGGAAGCCGACCTCGGCCGCCATGACCGACTGGGTGCAGGCCGACAGGGAGGAGTCCCGGACCGTCCGCCGCTCGCAGTAGAGGAAGTTGCGCAGCTTCTCCTCGTCGGTGAACGCGTCCCCGCGCCAGTGCATCGCCAGCACCAGGTCGGCCTGCTTGATCACCTGCTTGCGGTACAGGTCGAAGTACGGGTAGTGCAGCAGCAGCGGGTACTTCTCGGCCGGGGTGTGCTCGAAGTCCCACTCCTGGAGCCGACCGAAGCCCTCGACCGGCTCGTGCACGTCGAGCGCCTCGTCGTACGGCACCCACATGGCGTTCGCCGCGTCCCGCCAGGCCGCCGCCTCCTCCTCGGTGACCCCGAGGTCGATGGCCTCGTCGCGGAAGCGCATCGCGCAGTCGGCGGCGGTGATGAGGTTCCGCTGCGCCATCAGGTTGGTGTAGATGTTGTCGTCCTTGACGGCGGTGTACTCGTCGGGGCCGGTGACCCCGTCGATGTGGAACCGCCCGCGCCGGTCGTGGTGGCCGAGGGAGCGCCACAGCCGGGCCGTCTCGACCAGCAGTTCCAGGCCGATCTCCCGTTCCACCTGCTCGTCGCCGGTGGCCAGCGTGTACCGGCGCAGCGCGTCGGCGACGTCGGCGGCGATGTGGAAGGCCGCCGTCCCGGCCGGCCAGTACGCCGACGACTCCGGCCCCTCGATGGTGCGCCACGGGAAGGCCGCGCCGGCGAGGTTGAGCGTGCGGGCCCGGTCCTGGGCCTGGGCGAGGGTGGAGTGCCGCCAGTACAGGGCGTCGCGGACGGCGCTCGGCTGGGTGTAGGTGAGCACGGGCAGCACGAACATCTCGGTGTCCCAGAACGCGTGCCCGTCGTAGCCGGGGCCGGTGAGGCCCTTCGCGGCGATCGGCCGGCGTTCCGCCCGCGCCCCGGCCTGGAGGACGTGGAAGAGCCCGAAGCGCACCGCCTGCTGCACCTCCGGGTCGCCGTCGACCCGCACGTCGGCGTTGTCCCAGAACTCGTCGAGGTATTCGCGCTGCGCCCGGCGCAGCCCGTCCCAGCCGTCCAGGCGGGCCGCGGCCAGCGCCGCGCCGACCTGGTCGCGCAGCGCCGGCAGCGACCGCCGGCTCGACCAGCCGTACGCCAGGTATTTGACCACCCGCAGCGTCTCGCCGGGGGAGAGCACGCACCCGACGGTGGTACGGACCCAGTCCTCGTACCCCTCGGATTCCGTGCTGGTGCGGCCCGGCGCGTGCACGTCGTGGTCCATGGCGGCGGCGACCCGCAGGCCGCTGCGCTTGGTCCGGTGGATCAGCAGCCCGCCGTCGTCGTTGGTCAGGTCCTCCTCGGCCTGCAACGGCGATTCCAGCACCGCCGCCACCCGGGGGTCGCGGCTCTGCGCGGGAAGGGCCTCGTTGGCCACCAGCTCGGACTGGAGGGTCAGCCGGATGGGCCCGTCGACCGCCTCGACCTCGTAGTTGATGGCGGCCACGGAGCGCTGGGTGAACGACACCAGCCGGGTGCTGCGGACCTTGACCTCCCGGCCCGCCGGGGAGCGCCAGTGCAGCTCCCGGTGCAGGGTGCCGGCGCGCAGGTCGAGGATCCGTTCGTGGGCGAGCACCTCGCCGTAGCGGACGTCGAGCGGCTCGTCGTCGACCAGCAGTCGGATCAGCTTGCCGTTGGTGACGTTGACGACGGTCTGACCGGATTCGGGGAAGCCGAAGCCGGCTTCGGCGTACGGCAGCGGGCGCAGCTCGAAGAAGGAGTTCAGGTACGTGCCGGGCAGGCCGTGCGGCTCCCCCTCGTCGAGGTTGCCGCGCAGGCCGATGTGGCCGTTGGAGAGCGCGAAGACCGACTCGGACTGGGCGAGGACGTCCAGGTCGAGGCGGGTCTCCCGGACGTGCCACGGCTCGACCGGGTAGGCGCGTTCGCGGATCATGCGGGGGTCCCCCTGTCGATGAGGTCGGCGAGGTCGGTCACCACGATGTCCGCCCCATGCGCCAGCAGTTCGTCGGCCTGACCCACCCGGTCGACGCCGACGACGTACCGGAATCCCCCGGCCCGGCCGGCGGCGACCCCGGCCAGCGCGTCCTCGAAGACGACCGCCCGGCTCGGGTCCACCCCCAGCAACTTAGCCCCCGCGAGGAAGGTATCGGGGTGCGGCTTGCCGCGTAATCCCTGCTCACGGGCGATCACCCCGTCGATGCGGGCCTCCAGCATCGGCTCCAGCCCGGCCGCCGCGACGACCTCCCGGCAGTTGGCGCTCGCGGAGACCACCGCGCGGCGCAGGCCGGCGTCGGCCACCGCCCGCAGGTACGTCACCGAGCCGGGGTAGACCTCGACGCCGACGGTGCGCAGGCGGTCCAGCAGGACGACGTTCTTGCGATTGCCCACCCCGTTGATCGTGTCCGCCTCCGGCGGGTCGTCGGGCGAGCCCTCGGGCAGGGTGATCCCCCGGGAGGCGAGGAAGGAGCGCACCCCGTCGGCGCGGGGTCTACCGTCGACGTAGCGGTTGTAGTCCGGCCCGGGATCGAAGGGCCGGAACGGCTCCCCGGTGGCCTCGGCGTGTCGTTTCAAGAAGATGTCGAACGTCTGCGCCCAGGCGGCATTGTGCACTCGGGCGGTCTGCGTCAGCACACCGTCCAGGTCGAAGAGGCAGGCGGTCACGTCAGCAGGTAGCCCTAGCACGCCCCGAATCCTTCCACGGGAATCCCAGCAATCGTGATTCCCACCCCGCCCCTGCTGACGGGACTAAGGTCCCGGGTTCGCCCTCAGCGGTTGGGGCGCAGCGTCCAGGTCACGGTCATCGCGCCGGTCGGCGTGCCGTCCTCGGTGGCGATCTCGACCTCGACCGGGAACTCCGGCCGCCGACCGTCCTCCAGCTCGGCGACCACCTCGGGCGCGGGCCGCCCGAGCCGCGCGGTGGCGAGCACCGGCCCGAGCGCCACCTTCCGGTACGCGATCTCCGCCCGCACGGCCAGCGGCACCGCCCGGTCGAGGAGTTCCCCGAAGGCGGCCATCACCACCGCGCCGGAGGCGGTCTCGCCGAGGGTGAACATCGCCCCGGCGTGCGGGCCGCCGATGTGGTTGTGGTGGGCCGACGAGTCGGGCAGCCGGACCACGGCCCGCACCCCGCCCTGCGCCTCGGGGGCCACCTCGACGAACTCGATGCCGAGCGTACGAGCGAAGGGCACGGCCGCCAGCACACCGGCGGCCACCTGCCGAGAGTCGATACTCATGCCGGAACGCTACTCCCCAGTAACTTACCCGACAACCCATTCCACCCAAGCCGGCGCCCCGGGGCAGAGCCGCGCCGATCATGGAGTCGTGGTGGGTGACGCAAGCGACAAATTCGGAGATTCCCGGCACCACAACTCCATGATCGACGGGTGAGGGCCAGGGCGACGCCGCGCGGCACCAGGTGTAGGTGCATCCGGGGGTGGCGGGCCGCCTCGACCAGCCCGGCGGCACTGTTCGACCGCCGCCACCAGCGACGCCGAGTAGCTCACCCGCTCGCCGAGGGCCTCATGCGACGGCCCGCGTCGTCGCGCAGCCGGCGCATCTCCCCGGCGAAAAGGTCCACCATCGGCATTCGGGTCATCTGCACACCTCTACACACACGCGTCCGCCGAGTCGGACGGCTGGGCCGGTGGGGGTGCGACCCGGGACCTGTACCGGCTCAACCCCGACGACGGCCCCGCGCCGCGCGACCTCTTCACCCGCTTCGTCGCCTGGGGCCCGTACCGTCGCCCGGCCACCGGCCAACCCCCGACCCCGCCGTAGCCCCGTCTCGAAGGTCCCGTCGCAGGTCCGTCGGCGACGGCCGGCGCGTTCATCGACTTCCGTGCCGGTACCGTCTCTCTGTGCCCGACACTCCACAGCGTTCGATCGCAGGCCGGTACCGGCTCGTCAGCCTGATCGGACAGGGCGGCATGGGGCGGGTCTGGCTGGCCCGCGACGAGACGCTGCGCCGGGACGTGGCGATCAAGGAACTGGTGTCGCCGCCGGGTCTGACCGACGACGAGCGCCGCGAGCTGCGCGAACGGTCCATGCGCGAGGCGCGGGCCATCGCCCGCCTGGACCAGAGCAACGTGGTACGCATCTTCGACGTGCTGCACGCCGACGGCGAGCCGTGGATCGTGATGGAATTCGTGCCGTCCCGGTCGTTGCAGACGGTGCTCGCCGAGAGCGGCCCGCTGCCGCCGGCCCAGGTGGCGCGGATCGGCCTGGCCGTGCTCGCGGCGCTGCGCGCCGCCCACCAGGCCGGGCTGCTGCACCGCGACGTCAAGCCGGCGAACGTGCTGATCGGCGAGAACGGCCGGGTGAAGCTGACCGACTTCGGCCTGGCCACCACGCCCGACGACCCCAGCATGACCCGCACCGGGATCGTGCTCGGGTCACCCTCGTACCTCGCCCCGGAGCGGCTCACCGACGGCGAGACCGGCCCGGCCGCCGACCTGTGGTCCCTCGGCGCGACGCTCTACGCCGCCGTGGAGGGCCAACCGCCGTACGCCCGCTCGTCCTCCATCGCGACGTTGACCGCCCTCGCCACCGCCGAGCCGACGCCGCCGCAGCGCGCGGGCGCGCTGACCCCGGCGCTCGAAGGGCTGCTGCGCAAGGACCCCCGCCAGCGCATCGACGTCGAGGAAGCCGAGCGCCTCCTGCGGCAGGCGACCACCGAGCACCCCGCCCCGGCAGCCACCCCGCCCTCGGCGGCGGGCGCGGCCACGGTGACGACGCCGGTGGGCATCCCGGCGGGCTGGGGGCCGGGCCAGGAGCCGACCCAGCAGACGCCCGGCAGTACGACCGCCCGACCGGGTGACCCGGTCACGGCACCCATCGCCGCCGCCTCGACCGTGGGCGTGCCTAGCACCGCCTCGACCGCCACCGTGGCCACCGCCATCACCTCCACCGCTGCCGCCCCCGCTGCCGTTGCCGTTGCCGCTGCCGTTGCCGCGAAGCGGAAGCGTCGGTTGATGGTCGCCGTCGCCACCGTCGCGGCCGTGGTCCTGGTCGGTGTCGTCGCCGTACCGCCGCTGATCGGCAACGTCCTCGCCGACGACGCCACCGACGGGCCGGTGGCCGGCACCTCGACGTCGCCGACCCCGGCGGCGATGGCCGGTTGGCACTACTACACCGACAGTCCCGGCTTCTCCGTGCCGGTGCCGGACGGCTGGCAGCAGCTTCGTGACGGCACCCGCGTCGAGTTCCACGAGCTGGACAGCCGGCGGGTGTTGGCCGTCGACGCCCTCGGCACCCCGAAGGCCGATCTGCTGACGCAGGCCAAGGCCGCGGAGGCCGCCGACCGCAAGACCGGCCGGTATCCGGGCTACGAGCCGCTGCACCTGCACAGCGTCAACTACCGGGCGCGGGCGGTGGAACGCGAATGGGCCTACGCCCACCCCAGCGGTACGCGGATGCGCGCCCTCAGCCGTACCTTCGTCGCCGCCGAGAACGGCCAGACGTACGCGATCGAATGGACCACCCCCGACGCCGGGTGGGCGGCCGGGGAGAGCGCCCTCGCCCTGGTCCTGGACGGCTTCCGCGCGCAGCGGCCAACGGCCTCGCCGGCCCCGACCTCGGCGTCGGCCCGGCCGACCCGCAGCTCCACGCCCTCCCCGCGCGTCACCGTCACCCCGCAGCGCACGCCGCGCCCCGCGAACAGCCGCACGTCCGCGCCGCCCGGGTTCAGCGACCGGCTCATCGTCAACAACGCCAACGGCAAGTGCATCGACGTGCCCGGTGGCTTCCCGGACAGCCCTCATCCGATCCAGGCGTGGGACTGCCAGGGCGTCGTCGGGCAGCGATTCACCCTCGCCGCAGACCGCACGCTGCGGGCGCTGGGCAGATGCCTGGAGACCACCGGCACCGACAGCGGCGCGAAGCTGCGGATCGCCGCCTGCACGGGCAGCATCCGGCAGCAGTTCATCCTGAACAAGTGGGGCGACCTGGTCGCCCTCAACCCGGTCAAGTGCGTCGAGGTGCCCGGCGGCAGCCCCGACAACGGCACCCACCTCCGCCTCTGGGACTGCAACAGCACCCCCAGCCAAAGTTGGCGCACGGCATGATCGAGACCGCGTAGATCTTGGAAGATTCCGGCCCCCGGAGGGGCCATTTGCTTCCAAGATCTACTCAATTGGTCGGCTAGAACAGGTTGCCGATGGTGCGGATGATTTCGGCGTAGAAGTTGCCCTCGATGCTGCGGAACAGGGCGAAGCCCTCCCCAGGGCTGCCGAAGAACGGGCGCAGCGTCCAGGCGAGCTGGGTGCCGACGAAGCCGAAGAGCAGGATCCACACGTACAGCAGGGTCATGCTGGCCGGGCGCTCGGCCGCCGGCCGCCGGGCCTCCGGCCGGGGCCAGTGCTGGTACGGCCCCGCCGGGTACCCGCCGGGCGGCATCCCCAGCCCGGCCTGACCGGGTACGAACTGCACCGGCACGAACTGGCCGGGCTGACCCTGACCGGACACGAGGTACCCCGGCGCGAGCTGCCCCGGCCCGGCCTGACCGGGCACGGCCTGACCGGGCACGGCCTGACCGGGCACGGCCTGACCGGGCACGGCCTGAACAGGTGCGGCCTGAACAGGTGCGGCCTGAACAGGTGCGGCCTGAACAGGTGCGGCCTGAACAGGTGCGGCCTCGGGCGGGACTGCGGGTGCCTGCGCCGGGGCCGCAGCGGCAGTGCCATCGCCGGCCGACGCGGGCAGGGCGGCGGCCTCGGCGTCGGTGCCGTTCGCCCCGACCGCCACCGGCACCGGAACCACGACCGCCGGGGCCCCCACGGCAACGGGCGTAACGGCAGCCGGGGCGGCCACGGCGGCAGGCGCGACGGCAGCCGGGGTGACGGTGGCCGGGGACTCGGCGGGTGCGGCCTCCGGGGTGAGCAGGCCGTGCTCGTTGAGCACCTGCATGCCGCCCGTCAGGAAGCGCAGCCCGACCACCGCGCTCAGCGTCAGGATGGCGACGTTGAGCAGCTTGAAGAACCCGTAGTCGGGGGCGGTGATCAGGAAGAAGAGGCTGATCGGCGCGAACGCCACGGCCAGCATCGACGTGACGGTGATCGCCACCAGCACCAGCGCCAGCGACTGCCGCACCGACAGCCGGGCCCCGAAGACCAGGTTGAACAGGTAGAGCGTGGGGAGGCAGATGGCGAGCGTGACCAGGAAGAGCAGGGGCAGCTTGACCGCCGAGGTGAGCGCCATCAGCACGCTGTGGAACGAGCCCAGCACCGCGCCGTAGCAGGCCAGGGCGATGCCGGAGCTGACGAGCATCCGTACGGTCAGGGTGTTGAGGTCCTGGTCGGCCACGATCTGCTGCCAGATCCCCTGCCGGTCACGCAGGATGCGCTCGATGACGAGCGGGCCGGGGCGGTTCTCCGACACGGGCGAGCCTCTTCTCTCCTGCCGTACACCTTGGACTGGGTTTGCTGACCGTAGGGCATCGGCGGCCCGCCGGCTGCCCCGCCGCGCGCTCCAGCGTTGACCGCCGTCGACGGTCTAGCGCCAACCGACGTCGATCCGGTCGCCGCGCTCGTCGAAGAAGTGCAGGGCGTCCATGCGTACGGAGACGGCCAGCGGGTGACCGGGGCCGACCGCCGGGTACGGGGCGAGCCGGACCGCCAGCTCCGCCGGGCGGCGGTGGTGTCGGCCGGGGTCGCTGAGCACGCTGGCCCGGTTGTCCCCCGCAGGCTCGGCGGCGGGCTGCTCCGCCTCGCCGCCCCGGCCGGTGAGCCGCTGCATGACCTGCCCGAGCCTGCTCCGGCCGCGCGGACCGGCGACGTCCTGGACCGGGGTGCCCATCTGGTCGACCACGACCGCGGTGGCGCCGATGTCGACGAAGGCCAGCGACTCGTGGCCGTGGTGCTCCAGGTAGCGGATGCGGCCCATCAGCACGTGCCCCGGCGCGTCCGGGGCGACCGGGGTGAGCGCCTCCGCCCGCATCCCGATCACTATTCGCTCCCCGTGGTAGTGCGCGACCGCGCGACTGCGGATGTCGTCCCACGGCAGGTGCAGGGCCTGGTCGCCGAGGCTCAGCGTGATGTAGCGGTCCAGGTGGACGTAGACCGACGCCTCCAGCAGGTTCATCCGGGGGCTGCCGAGGAACGCGGCGACGTAGAGGGTCGCCGGCCGCCCGTACACCTGGGTGGGGGTGCCGACGTCCTGGAGCACGCCCTTGCGCATGATGGCCACCCGGTCGGCCATGGTCAGCGCCTCGGCCTGGTCGTGGGTGACGTAGATGGTGGTGACGCCCAGCTCCCGGGTCAGCCCGGAGATCTCCGCCCGCAGCTCGGCGCGGAGGCCGCTGTCGAGGTTGGACAGCGGCTCGTCCATCAGGAACAGGCCCGGTCGGCGGACGATGGCCCGCCCCATGGCGACCCGCTGGCGCTGCCCGCCGGAGAGCTGGCTGGGCTTGCGGCCCAGCATGTCGCCGATGCCCAGCGCGCTGGCCACGTCGGCGACGCGTTCCTCGCGCGGCGACGGCTCGATCCCGGCCAGCCGCAGCGGGAAGGCGAGGTTGCCGCCGACGGTCATGTGCGGATAGAGGGCGAAGTCCTGGAAGACCATGGCGATCCCCCGGTCGCCGGGTTCCAGGTCGTTGACCAGGTCGCCGCCGAGCAGCACCGCACCGGAGGTGGGCTCCTCCAGCCCCGCGATCATGCGCAGGACGGTGGACTTCCCGCAGCCGGACGGCCCCAGCAGGACCATGAACTCGCCGTCGTTGACGTCGAGGTTGAGCTTGTCGACGGCGATCGTCCCGTCCCGGAATACCTTGGTCACATCCTTGAGCGCGACGGTGGTCACCGTCACCTCCCCCGCTCCTAGGCACAGTCCCGAATGAATGACTGTGACCAGGGTCATGGCCTGCGCGCATCAGGTAAAAGTTTGATGTTCGCCCCGTGACAGATTTATTACCTCGACTGGCCGGGCCGGGCGGGGCGGTCAAGGAACACCCGGCGGACCACCCGCTCGGCGGCGTGGCCGTCGTCCAGGGCGCAGAAACGGGCCCGGAACCGCCGCCGGGCCTCCGTCGCGGCGGGGGCGTCGACCGCGCCGGAACGGAACAGGTCGAGCAGGCCGGGGAAGCTGGTCGTCACCGCGCCGGGCGGCTCGGCCAGCAGGTCCAGGTAGACGCCCCGGGCCAGCCGGTACGCCACCCAGTCGGGGGCGTAGACGACGATCGGGCGGTCCAGCACGGCGTAGTCGAACATCGCCGACGAGTAGTCGGTGACCAGCACGTCGGCGGCGAGGTAGAGGTCCTCGACCCGGGGGTGGCCGCTGACGTCGAGCAGCCGGAGCCCGCCGGGGGCGTCGTCCGGCGGGCCGCCCGTGGCCGGCCGGCGGCCCCGGTCGTGGAAGTAGTGGCTGCGCATGAGCAGCCGGCCGGTCGGGCCGAGCACGTCCAGCAGCACCCCCGGGTCGAACGGGGGCCGGTAGCCGGGCAGGTGCTCCCGGTGGGTGGGGGCGTAGAGCACCACCCGGTCGCCGGGGGCGATGCCCAGGCCGGCGCGCACCTCGCGTACCTCGTCGGGGGTCGCGGTGACCAGCCGGTCGTTGCGCGGGTAGCCCACCTCCAGGGTGGTGTACGCCGCCGGGTACGCCCGCTCCCACATCCGGGTGGAGAAGCTGTTCGAGGTGATGCTGTAGTCCCAGCGGTCCACCCGGCGCAGCAGCTTGGCGAAGTCCATCCCCACCGCGCCGACGGGGTAGCGCTGCTGGTCCAGCCCCATCACCTTGACCGGGGTGCCGTGGTGGGTCTGCACGTGCACCGAGCCGGGCCGCTTGCGTACGAAGTCGGGGAAGTTGACGTTGTTGACCAGCCAGGTGGCGCGGGCCAGCACCCGGTGGTACTCGCGGGTGCCGGCCACCACGTACTCGATGCCCGGCGGCAGGGCGTCGACGGCGTCCCGGCGGACGATCCACACCCCGCGCACCCTCGGCGCGAGCCGGCGGGCCGCCTCGTAGATCGCGGCCGGGTTGCAGGCGTAGCCGCGATACCAGTAGGCGGCGTAGACGGCCAGGTCCGGGTCGAGCGGCCGGCGCAGTTGGGCCCGGTAGTACTCGCGCAGCAGCGCGTCGCGGCCCCGCCTGGCGTTGCGCCGCAGCACCGGCTTGGCCCGGCGGACGCGCCGCCGCACGCCGTCGCGCGCCCGGTTGGCGGCGCGCAGCGCGCTGAAGGTCCGCCACCGGCCGGCGGCGACCAGCCGGTGCTTGAGCCCCTCCACGCCCTCCGGGGCGGGGTAGCCGCCGGGCGGCAGCCAGCGGGCGTGATCGGCGGTGATCTGGGCGAAGAAGGCGGGCCGCAGCTCGGGGGCGATCCGCTCGCCGTTGCCGAGCACGGTCAGGTAGTGCCAGATCATCCGCTCGAAGAGCACCGGCCGCAGGTCGTCGAGGATGGGGCCCGGGGCGCGCTCGTCGAGCCAGCGGAACACCCGGTGCCACTGGTCGAAGACCTCGAAGTGCCGGTCCCCCCGGGTGCGGGTGATCGCCCCGACCCGGCGCTGCCGGTAGTTCACGCAGACCCGGTCCAGCACCCCGATCCGCTCGGCGGCCAGCAGCACCGGGTAGCTGAAGGGCACGTCCTCGTACCAGCCGGGTTCGAAGCGCAGCCCCAGGGCGGTGAGGAAGTCCCGGCGGACCAGCCGGTTCCAGGCGGTGTGCAGCAGCCGCAGCGTCTCCGGCCGCTCCCGCAGCCGAAAGGTCGCCGCCGGATCGGGCGGGGTGGGGAAGACGTCGCGCATCGCGCTGCGGGTGGCCCGCTCGTTCCAGCGCACCCGGACGTGGTCGACGAGGAGCACGTCGGGGCGGGTGGCCCGGAGCCGGGCGGCCACCTCGATCAGGCAGTCCGGGGCGAGCCAGTCGTCGCCGTCGAGGAACCAGACGTACTCGCCGCAGGCCACGTCCAGCCCGGCGTTGCGGGCCGCGCCGAGGCCGACGTTGCGGGGCAGCCGCAGCGCGCGGACCCGGTGGTCGCGGGCCGCGTACTCGGTCAGGATGTCGCCGCTGCCGTCGGGCGAGTGGTCGTCGACGCCGATGACCTCGACGTCGTCGAAGGGCTGGCCGAGGATCGAGTCGACGCATTCGCCCAGGTAGGCCTGCACCCGGTAGGCCGGCACGACGAAGCTGATCAGCGTCATCGGCCGGCCCCCCACGTCAGCTCGGCTGGCGGACGCCTCCGCCGGCCGGGACCTCCACGGCCCGTCGGGCGCGGGCCGGCAGGACGACCCAGGCCAGGACCACACTCCCGACGAAAACCACGAACAGGTACGTACCGAGTGTAGCCATCCCCACCGCCGCGAAGCCGGCAATTGCCGCCACGGTCAGCAGCACCGAGCGCCCCTCCCAGCCCAGCGTCCACGGGTGCAGCGGCGGGGCCGCCTGCCGCTTCTCCAGCCGGGCCGTCAGGTCGTAGTGGTGCAGGGTGAGCACGAAGACGTACCCGAAGACGACCCAGGCCGGGACGCCGCCGACCACGCCGACCGCGACGGCGAAGAGGTATTCCCCCGCCCGCAGCGCCGCCGGGACCAGCCAGTCCAGCGGGCCGTCGTGCCCCGCTCGCGCCCCCAGGCCGGCGACCAGCAGCACCAGCAGCGCCACCGGCACCGCCCAGCGCAGCCCGCCGGGGTCACCGTCGGCGCGCTCGCGCAGCCCGGCCGCGACCAGCAGCACCGCCGGGCCGAGGGCGGCGAGCACCGCGAGGACCAGCGGGCCACCCGCCCGCAGCGCCGGCAGCCGGGCCGCGAGCGGCCCGTCGTCGCGGTGCAAGGTGGCGTCGACCGTGCCCAGCACCGGCACCCGCATCCAGCGGGCCCGCAGGGTCCGCAACGCCCCCGTGTACGCGAACGCCAGCACCCCCCAGGTCAGCACCGCGACCAGGGCGACCAGCGGGCTGAAGAACGCCACGGCCAGCGCGATCAGCGCCCACCGCTCCCCGATCGGGAACACCACCGTCCGCTTCAGCCAGTACGACAGCGAACCCGTGTCGGCCTGCACCCGCGTCGACGCGGCGTTCAGCTTGTCGCCGATCCCGCCACCGCCGGTGCCGGCCGCCTTCGGCCGGCGGGCCGCCTCGTCGTGCAGCACCCCGTACCAGGTGTCGGTCATGTGCCGGACGGTCTGCAACGTCATCGCGGCCACGGCCAGCGCCCAGCCGTACCGGAACCCGGCGGCCGTCGCCCCGTAGCCGAGGCCGGCGTAGACCACGTACTCCTTCGCCCGGTCGGCCATGGTGTCCAGCCAGCCGCCCCAGGCGCTGAAGTTGCGGGTGTAGCGGGCGAGTTGCCCGTCCACGCAGTCCAGCATGAAGCCCAGGTAGAGCAGGACCGCGCCGGCCACCAGCGCCGGCCGGCCGCCGACGCCGAAGAGCACCGCGGCGGCCACCGCGAAGAGCACCGAGATCGCGGTGACCCCGGTCGGGGTCAGCCGCAGCCGCGCCGACCACTTCGTCACGTACGGCGACCAGGTGCTGACGAAGTACGTGGTGAAGAAGTCGTCCCGCTCCTTCACCGAGAGCCGCAGCTCCGCCCGGTCCTCGTCCACCCCGCTGAGGGCGTCCTCGGCGGCGGCCAGCCCGGCCGGGTCGACGACCCGGTGGGCGACCAGCAGGCGTACCCGGTGGGCGAAGATCAGCGTGCCGCGCGCGGTGAGGCCGGCGAGGAGCCGGTCCACGGCGGGCCCGGCCGGTCCCTGCCCCCCGGCCTCCGGGCCGGCCATCAGCCGGGCGGCCGCCGAGCGGGCGGCGGCGGCGCGGGCCGCCTCGGCCAGGGTCGGCAGGTCGGCGCGCCCCACCCGCAGCGCGCCGCCGAAGACCCCGGTCGGCTCGCCGTCGAGCAACCCGGCCGGATCATTCGCCGACTGCCCGGCCGGATCTCCGGCCGACTGCCCGGCCGACTGGCCGGTTGGCGGCCCCGCCGGCTGGCCGGTCACGGCGGCGGCGACCAGTTGGCCGCGCTCCTCGCGGACCACGGCCCGGCCGGCGGCCGGCGGGTCGGTGAGCACCAGGGCCACCGTCGGCCCGACCGGGCTGGTGGCCAGGTGCCGCAGTACGGCGGTGTGCGCCACCAGGTCCGCCCCGCTGACGATCACCGGGCCGTCGGCGGCGTCCGCCAGGGCCGCCACCTCCGTCAGGTCGGCGGCGTGGCGCACCTGGGTCGCCCCGGCCCGGTGCCACTGGTCGGCGAGCCGGTCGGCGAGCGTCGCCCCGGCCCGGGTCGGCAGGCTCGCGGCCGGCGCACCGGCGGCGAGCACGATCACGAGCGTCACCGCGGAACCGCGGTGTGGTAGGCGTCGATCGCCTCGGCGATCGTCCCGTCGACGGTGAGCCGTCCGGCGTCGAGGTACAACCCCCGACGGCAGAAACGGGTCAGATCCTTTTCGTTGTGTGACACCAGCACCAGTGTGCGTCCCTCCCGCAGCAATCGGTCGATCGTCGCATAGCACTTCTTGCGGAACTCGGCGTCCCCGACCGCAGTCACCTCGTCCATCAGCAGTACGGGGTGGGGCAGGTGGGCGATGATGGCGAACCCCAGCCGCACCTTCATCCCCGACGAGTAGTGCCGCACCACCGTGTCGATGGACCGTTCGACCTGCTCACCGGCGAAGGAGACGATCTCGTCGAAGTGCCGCCGCAGGTAGCCGTGCGACAGCCCGTGCAGCCCGCCGACGAGGTACAGGTTCTCCCGCCCGGTCAGGTCGTTGGAGAAGCCGGCGGAGAGTTCCAGCAGGGGCGCGACGTCGCCCCGGACCCGGATGCTCCCCTCGTCGGGGATCAGCACCCCGGCGATCAGCCGCAGCAGGGTGCTCTTGCCGGTGCCGTTGCGCCCGACCACGCCGACGGTCTCCCCGGCGGCGACGTCGAACGACACGTCCCGCAGCGGCCAGAACCGCCCGTCGTCGGCGGAGCGGCCTTTGTCGGCGGAGCGGCCTTCGTCGGCGGCGCGGCCCGGCGGGCGGATGAAGAACTCGCGCAGCCGCAGTTGTCGCCGCCGGTTGCGCACGAAGCGGATGCCCAGCCCTTCGGCGGAGATGATCGGCTCCGCCATCACCGCCCCCCGCGCGTCGTCGCCACCGTCGTCATCACAGCTCCTTGAGCACGGCCGGTTCCAGCCGGCGGAACGCCCACCAGCCGGTCACCAGCACCAGCACGCTGACCGCGACCGTGCCGGCCAGCAGCCGGGCGTCCGGGAACTGGCCCGGATACCAGACCGCGTGGTGCAGCTGGAAGATGCCGACCAGCGGGTTCAGCTCGTACGCGGCCTTCACCCAGCCCGGCATCCCCGACTCCCGCACCAGGCTGAGCGGGTAGATGATCGGGGTGGCGTAGAAGAGCAGCCGGATGACCAGCCGCATGAACCGCTCGACGTCACGCATCAGCACGTTGACCGCCGACAGCAGCAGCGCCAGGCCGGCCAGCAGCACCGCCTGCACGGCCACGGCCAGCGGCAGGGCCAACATCGACCAGCCGGGGCGCACCTCGCCCCGCGCCGCGTAGAGCACGGCGATGGCGACCAGGATCGGCAGCCCGGCGGCGTACTCGGCGAACCGGCCGACGATCCGGCCGATCGGGAAGACCTGACGCGGGACGTTCATCGTGGTGATCAACCGGGCCTGCCCGGTGAGCGCGGTCGTCGCCTCGGTCAGCGCCGAGCTGGCCCACATCCAGGCGAAGATCCCGGTGATCAGGAACAACGGGTACGACCCGGCGGCCTCCCCGAGGTGCCGGCTGGTGTCGCGGGAGTAGAGCACCCCGAAGACGAACCAGTAGATCGCGCTCATCCCCAGCGGCTCGATCAGCGACCAGAGGTACCCGAGCACCGACTGCCGGTACTTCACCGCGAGGTCGCGCCGGACGAGGATGCGCAGCGCGTTGCGGCGCGCCCAGAGCGCCCCGACGGCCGATGTCACCTCGCCTCCTCGGCGCTCAGCACTCGATCACGTCTCCTCGGCGCTCAGCACTCGATCACGTTGACGGCCAGGCCGCCCCGCGCCGTCTCCTTGTACTTGACCTTCATGTCGGCGCCGGTCTCGCGCATCGTCTTGATCACCTTGTCCAGCGAGACGTGGTGCACCCCGTCGCCGCGCAGCGCCAGCCGGGCGGCGGTGATCGCCTTGATGCTAGCCACCGCGTTCCGCTCGATGCAGGGGATCTGCACCAGGCCACCGACCGGGTCGCAGGTCAGCCCGAGGTTGTGCTCCATGCCGATCTCGGCGGCGTTCTCCACCTGCTCCGGGGTGCCGCCCAGCGCCTCGGCCAGCCCGGCGGCCGCCATCGAGCAGGCCGAGCCGACCTCGCCCTGGCAGCCCACCTCGGCCCCGGAGATCGACGCGTTCTCCTTGAACAGCACGCCGATCGCGCCGGCCGCCAGCAGGAACCGGACCACGCCCTCCTCGGACGTCCCCGGCACGAACCGGGTGTAGTAGTGCAGCACCGCCGGGATGATCCCGGCCGCGCCGTTGGTCGGGGCGGTGACCACCCGGCCGCCGGCCGCGTTCTCCTCGTTGACCGCCAGCGCGAAGAGCGTCACCCAGTCCATCACCCGCAGCGGGTCGGCGGTCCCGGTGTCCGCCTCCAGGCTGCGCCGCAGCTCCGCCGCGCGCCGCCGGACCTTCAACCCCCCGGGGAGTACGCCGTCGCGCTCGCAGCCCCGCTCCACGCACTCGCGCATCGCCCGCCAGATCCCCAGCAGCCCCGCCCGCACCTCGCCCTCGGTGCGCCGGGAGCACTCGTTGGCGAGCATCACCTCGCTGATCGACAGCCCGTTGCCGGCGCTGACCGCCAGCAGCTCCGCCCCGGTGCCGAACGGGTGCCGGACCGCGGTGGCGTCGGCCACGATCCGGTCCGCCCCGGCCGCCGCCTCGTCGACCACGAACCCGCCGCCGACCGAGTAGTACGTCCGCTCGCGCGCCTGCGCGCCGTCGACGTCGTACGCGGTGAAGACCATCCCGTTCGGGTGGTACGGCAGCGACCGCCGCCGGTGCAGCACCAGGTCCCGGTCCGGGTCGAAGTCGATCTCCTGCGCGCCGAGCAGGCTGAGCCGCCGGTCGGCGCGGATCCGGGCCACCCGGGGCCCCACGGTGTCGGTGTCGACCGCCTCCGGGGCCTCCCCCTCCAGCCCGAGCAGCACCGCCCGGTCGCTGCCGTGGCCGTGGCCGGTGGCGCCGAGCGAGCCGAACAACTCGGCCCGCACCCGGGTCGTCTCGGCCAGCAGCCCGTCGGCCTTGAGCCCGGCGACGAACATCCGGGCGGCCCGCATCGGCCCCACCGTGTGCGAGCTGGACGGCCCGATGCCCACGCTGAAGAGATCGAAAACACTGATCATGTGTACGTCCTCGCCGTCGTCCCCGCCGCGCGGCCGGATCGCGGCTGCGCCGGTCGAGGTGGGGCGTCCCACCGCCGGTCTGGGTGCGGACGGCCCGACCGTCGACGATACCCGCCCAGCTCAGGCACCCCCCACCTCACGCGTGGGACCTGGGGAGCGGGTGGACCGGGGGAACGGGTGGGACCTGGGGAGTCAGGGCGGGGCCGCCCGGGTACGCAACAGGTACGGGCCGGTGCAATCCCCCTCGAAACGCAGGGCGGGTTGGCACCGCGCCCCTACCGTGGAGTGCAGAGGCGGCGGGTACGCCGCAGAGTGGGAGACGACGATGAGTCGCAAACTGGTCCGGCCCCGCGAGGGGCGCATGCTCGCCGGGGTCTGCGTGGGCCTGGCTCGCCGGTTCAACACGTCCGCCGGCATGATCCGGTTCCTGTTCCTGCTGTCGCTGCTGCTGCCCGGCACCCAGGTGATCGTCTACCTGGTGCTCTGGGTGCTGATGCCGAACGAGGACCGCTACGCCGCCCGCTACTGACCCCACCCGCCCGTCAACTGCCAAGCGCCCGCCCCGCAAGTTCGGGGGCGGGCGCTTCGCCGTGGTGGTCGCACCCGGTCAGGGGGCGGTGTAGGTGACCGTGACCTTTTCGTATCCCAGGGAGCGGAGCAGGCCCTCCAGCATCTTGCGGGTGTTCTCCTCGGCGCGGGCCTGCAGGCCGCTGTCCCGCGCGGCCGTGGTGATCCGCTCCTCGGCCATCCGGTAGACCTGCTGCTGACGGTTCGGATCGCCCTTGACCAGGTCGTTGACCCGGTTGAGCAGGCCCCGCTGCTCCGACACGACGTAGCTCTTCTCCAGGTCCAGGTTGGTCTGGTCGAGCTGCGGCGCGGGGAGCTTCACCTCGACGGACTTCCCGTCCGGCGACACCGTCAGCGCCCCCTCGGCGATCTTGCCGAAGTCGACGTACGCCTGGACGCTGCCCGCGCCGACGAAGAGGGTGCGCTGGTTGAGCAGGAACTCCGGCACGTTCTTCCGGTCGTTCTGCAGGTCGACCACGACCTGGAAGTTGCCCTCGGCCGCGACGTAGCGGCTGAGGTCCTGGATCGACTTGAGCAGCGGCGGCTGGCTGCGGTTGGTCTGCTCCTTGGTGAAGGGGTTGCGGAAGTCCGGGAAGACCCCCGTGGCCTGCGCCCCGAGCAACACCACCACGGCCAGCGCCGCGACGCCGAGCACCATCAGCAGCCCTCGCGCGGCCCCGGAGGGACCACGGGAGGGGGCGGGCTCGGCAGGACCCCGCAGGTCCCGCTCGGAGTAGCCCTGCGGAACCGGCCGGTCGACCTCACCGTCAGGGGACATCGCTCACCATCCTCGACCATCCTCGATCGGACACATCGTCTGCCGATGACGGTACGGCCCCGGTGCGACACGCGCGCGGCAAGCGCCCGGCGATCCGCACCTGTCGCGCCGCGCGGGGGCGTGCCCTGCGGCGCCGAGGCGGTCGTCGTGCCAGGTCAGGCGAACGCCGAGAGGCCGGTGAGCCGCTGCCCGATGACCAGCTGGTGGATCTCGGAGGTGCCCTCGTAGGTGAGCACGCTCTCCAGGTTGTTGGCGTGCCGCATCACCGGGTACTCCCCCGAGACGCCGTTCGCCCCGAGGATCGTGCGGCACTGCCGGGCGATGGCCAACGCCTCCCGGACGTTGTTCAGCTTCCCGACGCTGACCTGCTCGGGGCGCAGCTTGCCGGCGTCGGCGAGCCGGCCCAGGTGCAGCGCCAGCAGCAGGCCCTTCTGCCACTCGACGGCCATGTCGGCGAGCTTGGCCTGGGTGAGCTGGAAGCCGGCCAGCGGCCGGCCGAACTGGGTGCGGCTGGTCGCGTACGCCAGGGTGGTCTCCAGGCAGTCGCGGGCCGCGCCGAGCGCACCCCAGACGATGCCGTGCCGGGCCTCGGTGAGGCAGCTCAGCGGGGCCTTGAGCCCGGCGGCGTCGGGGAGCAGGGCGTCCGCCGGGAGCCGGACCTCGTCGAGGGAGATCTCGCCGGTCGCGGAGGCGCGCAGCGACATCTTGCGCCGGATCTCGCGCACCGACACCCCGGGGGTCTCCATGGGTACGGCGAAACCGCGCACCCCCTCGTCGGTGCGGGCCCAGATCACCGCGACGTCGGCGACCGGCGCGTTGGTGATCCACATCTTGCCGCCGTGCAGCACCCAGTCGCCGCCGTCGCGGCGGGCGCGGGTGGCCATCGACGCCGGGTCGGAGCCGTGGTCCGGCTCGGTCAGCCCGAAGCAGCCGATCGCCTCGCCGGCGGCCATCGGGGGCAGCCAGCGCCGCTTCTGCTCCTCGCTGCCGTAGCGCCAGATCGCGTACATCGCCAGGGAGCCCTGCACGGAGACCAGGGAGCGCACGCCGGAGTCGCCGGCCTCCAGCTCCAGGCAGGCCAGCCCGTACGCGACGGCGGAGGAGCCGGCGCAGCCGTACCCGGTCAGGTGCATGCCGAGCAGGCCGAGCGCGCCGAACTCGCGGGCCAGCTCCCGGACCGGGACGTGGCCCTGCTCGTACCACTCGGCGACGTGCGGGCGGACCCGGTCGGCGACGAGCCGGCGGACGACGGCCTGGACCTGCCGCTCCTCTTCGTCGAGCAGGGCGCCCAGGTCCAGCAGGTCGAACGGCGAGGCGGGACTCATGCCTGCCACCCTAACGAATCCTCAGGTGCCGGCGTCGACCCCGACGACGCGACCACTTCGGCCGTCAGTCGGCCTGGTCGCTGAGCGGCAGCACCCGGGCGTGGATCTGGTTGCGCTGCTGGAGGGCGGCGCGCAGCGCCCGGTGCAGCCCGTCCTCCAGGTAGAGCCCGCCGTTCCACTGCACCACGTGCGGGAAGAGGTCACCGTAGAAGGTGGAGTCCTCGGCGAGGAGCTTGTCCAGCGCCAACTCGCGCTTGGTGGTGATCAACTGGTCGAGCCGCAACGGGCGCGGCGGGATCTCCGACCACTGCTTGAGCGTCAGATTGTGATCCGGGTAGGGACGCCCGTCCCGAACCGCTCTGAAGATCACGACGACACGCTCCCCTTTCCGGACCACTCCGACCGACCGCCCCCGCTGCTGGACGCGGCACGGCACCGCGTGGCGGCACGACGACCATGCCAGCGTAGCCGCACGCACCACACCGCGTTCGACTCCCTCGTGGCGGCCCCTGCACCGTCCGTACCCCCGGCGGGCCACTCGAATCGGGCGAGCGGCCGTGAGATCGGGCGGGGCCTACCGCAGCGGCGGGCGGTCAGCCCCAGCGGCCACGGTGGACCACCTCGTCGACCGGGCGACGCCCCCGCCGCAGCGACGGCGAACGGTGGTCCGGCGCCCGGTAACCGACCGTGATCGCGCCGATCGGATGGTATTCCTGCGGCACCCCGAACGCCTCCCGGTACGCGTCGAGGCGCTGCGGCGGGATGCCGAAGAAGCACGCCCCCAGCCCCTCGTCGACCGCGGTGAGCAGCATCAGCAGCGCGGCGAAGCCGGTGTCGACGTACCAGTACGGCACCGGCCAGCGCTCCGTCGAACGGTCCGCCCAGCCCTTGTCCGGCTCGGCGTAGCGCTCCAGGTAGGCCGAGCGGTTGGCGTGCGGCACGACGATCAGCGGGGCCCGGCGCATCCCGGTCAGCCACCGCTCGCGCCCACCGCCGCCCGGGGTGGCCACCGCCCAGAACCGCTCCCGGTCGGCCGGGGCGTCCAGCACCAGGAACCCCCAGCCCTGGGCGAACCCGGCCGACGGGGCCCGGACGGCGTGGTCGAGCAACCGCTGCACCACGTCGGGCGGGACCGGGCGGTCCGGGTCGTAGTTGCGCACCATCCGGCGGCGCCGGAGCACCTCGGCGAATTCCATGCCGCTCCCCTCGTGCCCTCGGGCCCTCGTGCCGGCCCGGTCAGCCGCCGGGCCGGATGCCCCACACGCCCCGCCAGGTGTCCCCCGGCTCCAGCGTGATGACGTCCTTGCCGGAGCGGAACGCGTCCGGCGGGCAGGTCATCGGCTCGACGGCCACCGACCGCCGGTGCCGCTCCCCCTGCAGGGTGTCCCCGGTGAAGACCTGCCACCAGCCGAACTCGCGGTCGGCCCAGACGTGCACGGCGGCGGCGTCGTCCGGGGCGGCCAGGGTCACCGAGGAACCGCCGTCGGCGTCGCGCAGCACGTCGCCGAACGCCATGTCGAGCACGGCGTCGCCGATGCGGCGCGGGCGGGTGTAGTCGAAGTCGGTGCCGGCGACCGGGGCAGCGCCGATCGGCAGCAGCCGACCGTCCACCAGCACCCGCAGCTCTGCGGGCACCCGCAACGCCAGGTCGTCCACGGCCACCCCGGGCAACCGCAGGTACGGGTGCATCGAGTAGCCGAAGGGGCAGGGCTCCGCGCCGACGTTGGTCGCCTCGTGCTCGACGCACAGTCCGTCCGCCCCGACGGCGTACCGGGTGCGCAGCCGCAGCGGCCAGGGGTAGCCGGGCTGTGCGGGCAGGTCGTAGCCGACGGTCACCGCGTCGTCGTCCTGGGCGATGAGGTGCCAGCGCACCCAGTTGACCAGGCCGTGGAGGGCGTTGCTCCGGGTCGGCTCGGTCAGCGTGAGCTGCAACGACTGCCCGCCGAAGGCGTACTGCCCGTCGCGGATCCGGTTCGGCCAGGGCGCCAGCACCTGCCCGGCCCCGCCGGGGCAGAGCTCGTCCGGCTCGTACCCGTCGAGGTAGTCGGTCCCGTCGTGCCGGTAGCTGCGCAACCCGCCGCCCACCTCCACGACGACGGCCTCGTGGCCGGCTGCGGAAATGGTCCACTGGGCGCCCGAGAGCGGGCGCGATGCGACGTTCGGCATGCCGGTGACCCTAGCCGTTCGCCCCGCTGGGCGGGGCACTCGCGGCGCGGTAGCGGCGCAGGGCCGGGAAGACCGCCACCAGCAGCACCGCCAGCACCGCCGCGGCCAGGCCGCCGCCCACCCAGGCCACGCCCGTGCCCATCGCGGCGGCCATCGCCCCCGCCCGCAGGTCGCCGAGGCGGGGCCCGCCCGCGACGACCACCGTGTTGACCCCCTGGAGCCGGCCGCGCATCCGGTCCGGCGCGTACACCAACAGCATCGTCTGGCGCAGCACGGCGCTGACCAGGTCGGCCGCGCCGGCCAGGGCGAGCAGCCCCACCACCAGCCAGAGCTGGCGGGCCAGGCCGGCGGCGGCGATGGCGATTCCCCAGCCGACCACGGCCAGGACCAGCGCCAGGCCCTGCCGGCGCAGCCGGCCGATCCAGCCGGAGGTGAGCCCGCCGAGCATCGACCCGATGGCGATCGCGCTGTAGAGCCAGCCGACCGCCGCGCCGCCGCCGAAGCGTTCCTGGGCCATCTCCGGGAAGAGCGCCCGGGGCATGGCCAGCACCATGGCGATCAGGTCGATGACGAACGAGAGCAGCAGCACGGGCGTCGCGGCGAGGTAGCGGAAACCGTCCACGATGCTGCGCAGCCCCGCCCGCGCGGGCGCGGTGGCGTCCGGGTCGGGCTCCGGGCGCAGCGCCGGCAGCCGGAACGTCGCCCAGAGCGAGACGGTGAAGAACAGGGCGTCCGCCGCGTACGCCACCGGCAGGCCGACCTCGGTGCCCCAGGCGGCGAAGATCAGCCCGGCGGCCAGCGGCCCGAAGACCGAGGCGGCGGTGTGGGTGGTGAAGTTGAGCGTGCTGGCGGCCGACACCAGGTGCGTCGGCACCAGCCGGGGCAGGATCGCGCTGCGGGTCGGCGACGTGATCGCGAAGGCGGTGGACTGCACCGCCACCAGGGTCAGCAGCAGCACCGGGCTGCCCACCCGCAGCAGGGCCTGCACCAGCAGGGCGAGCGTCGACGCCCAGAGCAGCGCCCCGCCGGCCAGCAGCACCCGGCGGCGGTCCAGGGCGTCGGCGACCGCCCCGCCCCAGAGCCCGAAGACCAGCAGCGGCAGGAACCCGGCGATGCCGAGCAGCCCCACCCAGAGCGAGCCGCCGGTCAGCGCGTACATCTCCACCGGCACGGCGACCGCGGTGAACTGGAAGCCGAACATGGCCACGCCGTTGCCGAGCCACACCCGCCGGTACTCGGGCACGCCGAGCGGGCGCACGTCGATCGCCCAGCGGCGCAGCCCGCGCGCCCCGGTCTCCTTGACGGCGGTCACGGTGCCAGCCGCTCCACGACCCACCCGCCGTCGTCGGCCCGGCCGGGCGACGCCCCGGTGCGGCGGAACCGCAGCCGGTCGTGCAGCCGACTGGCCCGGCCCTGCCAGAACTCCACCGTCTCGGGGCGCACCCGCAGCCCGCCCCAGTGCGGCGGGGCGGGGATCGACTCCACGTCGGCGAAGCGCTGCGCCGCCGCCCGGTAGCCGGCCTCCAGCGCGGCCCGGTCGGCGATGACCCGGGACTGGGCGCTGGCCCACGCGCCGAGCTGCGAGCCGCGCGGCCGGCTGGCGAAGTACGCCTCGGTCTCGGCCCGGTCCACCGGCTCGATCCGGCCGGCCACCACCACCTGCCGGTGCAACGGCAGCCAGGCGAAGACCAGGCTGGCGTACGGGTTGGCCAGCGCCTCGACGCCCTTGCGGGAGCCGTGGTTGGTGAAGAAGACGAAGCCCTGCGGGTCGTAGGCCTTGAGCAGGACGGTGCGGCCGCTGGGTCGCCCGGTGGCGTCGGCGGTGCCGACCACCATCGCGTTCGGCTCGGTCAGCGCGGCGGCGGCCACGGCGTCGGCGAACCAGCGCGCGAACTGGGTGTGCCAGTCGCCGGCCAGCCCCGCCTCGGAAAGGCCGAGGTCGGCGGCGTACTCGTGACGCATCGCCGCCGGCATCGGTGTGTCACCCGTCACAGTCAGTCTCCCCCTCGCCGGGGCGGTCGCCTCCGCACCCTGGCCACCCCCCGCACCGCCCAGTCTCACCGACGCCCCACGGACGTCCACCGGCGGGGATGTCGCGTGCAGCACAGTCGCTGTGGGTCGCGCGGTCGATTACCCACCAGGCAAGATGTCACGAACACATCCCTGAGGATCGCCTAAGGCGCTCGACCGGCCGGCCCGGCTGAGCCCAGGCGGGCGCATCGAGCAGATCCAGGAGAGATCGACATGGCCGACTTCAAACCCGGGCTGGAGGGCGTCGTCGCCTTCGAGACCCAGATCGCCGAACCGGACAAGGCGGGGGGCGCGCTGCGCTATCGCGGCGTGGACATCGAGGACCTGATCGGCCAGGTCTCCTTCGGCAACGTGTGGGCGCTGCTCGTCGACGGGCGCTTCGGGCCGGGGCTGCCGCCGGCCGAGCCGTTCCCGGTGCCCGTGCACTCCGGCGACATCCGGGTCGACGTGCAGTCCGCGGTCGCCATGCTCGCCCCGTACTGGGGGCTCAACCAGCTGCTCGACATCTCCGACGAGCAGGCCCGCGAGGACCTGGCCCGGGTCTCGGTCACCGCGCTGTCCTTCGTCGCCCAGTCCGCCCGTGGGCTGGGGCTGCCGGCCGTGCCGCAGAAGGAGATCGACAAGGCCGAGACGATCGTCGAGCGCTTCATGAAGCGCTGGCGCGGCGAGCCCGACCCCCGACACGTCAAGGCCGTCGACGCGTACTTCATCTCGGCCGCCGAGCACGGCCTGAACGCCTCCACCTTCACCACCCGGATCGTCGCCTCCACCGGCGCGGACGCCGCGGCCTGCATCTCCTCCGGCATCGGGGCCCTCTCCGGGCCGCTGCACGGCGGCGCCCCGTCGCGGGTGCTCACCATGCTGGAGGCCGTCGAGCGCAGCGGCGACGCCGAGGGGTACGTCAAGGGCGTGCTCGACCGGGGCGAGCGGCTGATGGGCTTCGGCCACCGGGTCTACCGGGCCGAGGACCCCCGCGCCCGCGTGCTGCGGCGCACCGCCAAGGAGCTGGGCGCCCCGCGCTTCGAGATCGCCGAGGCGCTGGAGAAGGCCGCCCTCGCCGAGTTGAAGGCCCGCCGCCCGGACCGGGTGCTCGCCACCAACGTCGAGTTCTGGTCGGCCGTGGTGCTGGACTTCGCCGAGGTGCCGGCGCACATGTTCACCTCGATGTTCACCTGCGCCCGGATGGGCGGCTGGAGCGCGCACATCCTGGAGCAGAAGAAGCTCCAGCGGCTGGTCCGCCCCTCGGCCGAGTACATCGGCCCGGGCACCCGCAAGCCGCAGGAGGTCGAGGGCTGGGACGCCATCCCGCACGGGATGTAGTCCACCCGGACGACGCGTCGGGCCCCGCCGGTCGGCGGGGCCCTTTCGCGTACCGGGGCCGGTGCCCCGACTGCCGGCGACCGCGGCGGGCGGCTCCACGGGCGTTCGGCGGCGCGACGGGCGGCGGCGGTTCGATGTGGCACACGCCTCAGCGCCGGCGGCGGGACGCCGGGGTGTGCGGCACGGCCCGGGTGCAAGGATGAGGGCTCGGCAGTGCCGCCGGACCGGGCCCGGCTCCCGGGCCGCCCGTGCGCCCGCGCACGCGCCCCGCCGCCGGGCCACAACGGGCCAAACCCACGCGGAAGGATCTCGACAACCGTGGCTGACGAACCGACCATCCGGATTCCCGACGACCTCAGGCCCGAAGACGGGCGGTTCGGCTGCGGGCCGTCCAAGATCCGTCCGGCGGCCGTCTCCGCCCTCGCCGACGCGGCGAGCGGCTTCCTCGGCACCTCGCACCGGCAGAAGACCGTCCGCGACCAGGTCGCCCGGCTGCGGCGCGGCATCGCCGAGTTCTACTCCCTGCCCGAGGGGTACGAGGTGATCCTCGGCAACGGCGGCACCACCGCCTTCTGGGAGGTCGCCACCTTCGGCCTGATCCGGGACCGGGCCCAGTTCGCCAGCTTCGGCGAGTTCGGCGCGAAGTTCGCCAAGTCCGTCCAGGCCGCGCCGTTCCTCGGCGAGCCGACCGTGCGCAAGTCCGCGCCGGGCACCGCCCCGACGCTGGTCGCCGAGGCCGGCGTCGACGCGTACGGCCTGCCGCAGAACGAGACCTCCACCGGCGTGGCCGTGCCGATCAGCCGGGTGGCCGACGCCGACGCCGGCTCGCTGCTGCTGGTCGACGCCACCTCGGCGGCCGGCGGGCTCGCGGTCGACGTGGCCGAGACCGACGTCTACTACTTCGCCCCGCAGAAGTGCTTCGCCTCCGACGGCGGGCTCTGGCTGGCCCTGATGTCGCCGGCCGCGCTGGAGCGGGCGACCGAGATCAAGGCCTCCGGCCGGTACATCCCCGCGTTCCTCGACCTGGTCACCGCGATCGACAATTCGCGGCTGGAGCAGACGTACAACACCCCGGCGCTGGCCACCATCTTCCTGGCCGCCGAGCAGACCGACTGGATGAACTCCCAGGGCGGGCTGGCCTGGGCGGCCAAGCGCACGGCCGAGAGCGCCGGCATCGTGTACGGCTGGGCCGAGCGCTCCGCCGTGGCCACCCCGTTCGTCACCGACCCGGGGCTGCGCTCCAACGTGGTCGCCACCATCGACTTCGCCGACGGGGTGGACGCCACGGCGATCGCCAAGGCGCTGCGGGCCAACGGGATCGTCGACACCGAGCCGTACCGGAAGCTGGGCCGCAACCAGCTGCGGATCGCGCTCTACCCGGCGGTCGAGCCGGCCGACGTGGAGGCCCTGACCGCCTCCATCGACTACGTGATCGAGCGACTCTAGCCACCGTCACGGTGGGTGGCCGTCGCCCCGGCGGCCGGCCACCCACTGTGATCATTGCCGCAGCCACCGCGAACATGCGGGTGTCACATCCCCCACCTGCCGGCGGATGGGCGTACCGTGGTGCGAGACGCCCGGGTGGCCGACTCGTGGCGTGCGGCCAGCGGAGCGGGACGGAGGCAAGGCTCATGCGCCCAGTACGCTTCGTCGCCCTCTCGGAGGACGGCCAGGCTCTGGTGCTCGCCGACGAGGTCGGGCGACTGCTCGCCCTGCCCATCGACGAGCGGATCGCCGGCGCACTGCACGCAGAGCCGGGCGCGCCCCCGCTCGCCGTGGTGCCCAACAACGCCGATCCGGTGCCGTCGCTGTCCCCACGGGACATTCAGGCCAAGATCCGCTCCGGCGAGTCCGCAGAGGACGTGGCCCGCATCGCGGGCGTCCCCGTCGACCGGGTGCTGCGCTACGCCGGCCCGGTGCTGCAGGAGCGGGCGATGCTCGCCCAGCACGCCCGGCGCACCCGCCTCAAGGGTGCCGAGAAGCCGACCCCGCTGGCCGAGGTCGTCAGCGGCCGGCTGGCCCAGCACGGCATCGACACCGAGAAGATCTCCTGGGACGCGTACCGCCGCGACGACGGCACCTGGCGGATCATCGCCACCTGGCCGTCGGGCAAGGCCACCGCCCAGGCGGTGTGGGACCTCGACAAGACCCGGCAGAACGTCACCCCCCACGACGACATGGCGCAATACCTCTGCGCCGAGCGTCCCACCCCGATCCTCGGCCAGGAGCCGGCACCGGAGCGGGGCGGCCACGCGCTGCCCGGCCCGTCGCGTGTCGAGCCGGGCCGGGGTGGCCACGGGCTGCCCGCCGGTGCGGGCGAGCACGGCCGTCCGGCCCGGGACCCGATCCGCGCCGGGCGTGACGCCCTGCTCGCGTCGCTGGACCGACCGCTCGGCTCGACGTCCGGGCGCGGCCTTGAGCCGCGCAGCCCGGCCGCGCTCGGCGGCGAGACGCCCCGGCCCCGGCCGGTCGGCGGCGGAGCAGCGGCCCTGCTCGGCGGCGGCCAAGGCTCGGCGTTCGACGACGACTCGGACGCGCCGAAGGAGATCCCGGCCGTGCCGTCGCTGGCGGTGCTGCGCCCGCGCCGCACCGGCACCGCTGCCGCCGCGGCGGCGGCCGGCGCGAACGACTCGACGGACTCCACCGGCAAGCCGCGTAAGCGCCTGCCGAGCTGGGACGACGTGCTCTTCGGCACCGGCCCGGCCGCCCGCGAGTCCTCCTGACCCACCCGCTACATCTCGGCGACGACAGACGTATCCGCTTCGTCGGCGGCGGCGGCCACCCCGCTGCCGCCGACGGGCGTGGACCACCCGCCGCTTACGAACGGCGTGCGTGGTCGACCCGGCGCTTACGAGCGGCCCGGCCAGGCCCAATCGTCTTCTCGGTGGCGGTTCCCGTCCCGGTGCCGGTAGGCCCCACTCGCCCGCCCGGTCATTGGCCCGGCAGCCCTCGGACCACCCCAGGTCCCTTGGCCGGCGGAGCCGCGGCGTCTTCGGCCGTTCCACCCACTGACCGGCCAGGCCCGTCGAAGCTAACGGGCAAATAATAATCAATTACCTCATATCAGACCTGGTCCTCCCATGCCTCCGCCTCCGGCGAGGAGCCCGGCCGTCTTTGGGTGCAGTTCCTGTCGCTGTAGCGACAGGAACTGCACCCAAAGATCGACAACCCTCGGTTGAGTCCGCTCCCGCTGTCCAGCGGGGACCCGAAGCAGCGAGTACGGCACCCTAGGCGGGGTGCCCCAGCACGCACGGCAGCCCAGCACAGCGCGGCCCGTCCACAGCACCGCAGGCTGCGCGGGCCCAGCGCAGCCACAGCGCCCACCGGCCTTTCGTGGCAGGGTTGGTCCATGGAGTACACGAATCTGGGACGCACCGGCCTGTCGGTGAGCCGGCTCTGCCTCGGCACGATGAACTTCGGGCCGCAGACGAGCGAGCCGGACAGCTACACCGTGATGGACCGGGCGTTGGAACACGGCATCAACTTCTTCGACACCGCCAACGTGTACGGCTGGCAGCCCGGCGAAGGGCTCACCGAGCAGATCATCGGCCGCTGGTTCGCCCAGGGCGGCGGCCGGCGCGAGAAGGTCGTCCTGGCCACCAAGGTCTACGGCAAGATGGGTGAGTGGCCCAACGAGCAGGGGCTGAGCGCCCGGCACATCGTCCGGGCCTGTGAGGACTCGTTGCGCCGGCTGCAGACCGACGTCATCGACCTGTACCAGATGCATCACGTCTCCCGGGTCACCCCGTGGGAGGAGGTCTGGCAGGCGATGGAGACCCTCGTCGCCCAGGGCAAGGTGATCTACGTCGGATCGTCCAACTTCGCCGGTTGGCACATCGGTCAGGCCCAGACGGCCGCCGAGCGGCGCAACTTCCTCGGCCTCGTCTCCGAGCAGTCCATCTACAACCTGCTGACCCGGCACGTCGAGCTGGAAGTCGTCCCGGCCGCCCAGCACTACGGCCTCGGCATCATCCCGTGGTCGCCGCTGCACGGCGGGCTGCTCTCCGGGGTGCTGCGCAAGATGGCCGAGAACGGGGCCGCGCGGGGCACCAGCGGCCGCGCCGCCGAGGGCCTGGCGGAGCACCGGCCGACAATCGAGGCGTACGAGAAGTTCTGCGCCGAACTCGGTCACGACCCGGCGGACGTGGCGCTCGGCTGGCTGCTCTCCCGCCCCGGGGTGACCGCCCCGATCATCGGCCCACGCACCCTCGACCAGCTCGACCGGTCGCTCGGTGCGCTCGACGTCCGGCTGGACGCCGCCGCCCTGGCCCGGCTCGACGAGCTCTTCCCGCCGGTGGGCAAGGGCGGCCCGGGCCCGGAGGCCTGGGCCTGGTGACCGCCCACTGACGCACGGCTGAGTGGCCCGGCCCAGACCAGGCCACTCAGCTCAGCTCAGCTCAGGCCGGGCCGGCTCAGAGGGGCCAGGCGGCCAGGCGGTCGTACGTCGGTCGGGGGCCCTGGTGGCTGCGGATCAACACCAGCTCGGTGGCCGGCCAGCTCGGCCCCAGGTATCCGTCCAGGGCTTCCCGGTCGGCGGCCACGGCGGCGGGGTCGAGCCGGTCGCCGGGCCGGGCGATGGTCAGGTGCGGGCGGAACGGCTTCTCGTCGTGCGGCAGCCGGGCCCGGCGCAGCCCGGAGCGGACCAGCCGGGCCAGCACCCGCAGCGACTCGACCTCGCCGCGCACGTCCACCCAGAGGACCGTGAAGCGGCCCCGCCCGAAGCTGCCCCCACCGCCGAGCCGCAACACCGGGGACCCACCCGGCTCGCCGGGCCGCCCCTGCGACGCCTCCCCCAACCGGCCCTCAGCCGCCGCGCCGCGCTGGCCCTCGACCGCCTCAGCGGACCCCGGGAAGGCAGCACCGCCGGACCGGCCCGGGAAGGCCGCAGCACCGGGCCGGCCCGGGAAGGCCGCAGCACCGGGCCGGCCCGGGAAGGCCGCAGCACCGGGCCGGCCCGGAAGGGCCGCAGCGCCGGGCCGGCCACGGAACGTCTCGGCGGCGAGGCCCAGGGCGCTCTCGGTGTCGACCAGGCGACTCGCGTCGACGTCGCCGAGGAAGGCGAGGGTGAGGTGGGCGCGGGCCGGGTCGCAGAGGCGGACCGGGGTGCCGGCCGCCGCAGCCCGGCCGACCTGTAGCCGGGCCACCGCGGCGGTCAGGTCGGCGACCGCGTGGGGCGACGGAAAGACTGCGGCGAAGAGGCGCACGGGGACAAGTGTCGCCGCTCAGTGGTGCCGTTCGCGGTGCGGGGCGCGGGCGGCCGGCAGGGTCAGCCCGGCGGCGTGCAGCGCCCCCTCGACGCGGACGCGCTCGATCTGCCGGTCGACGCCGGTCAGCTCGCCCAGGTGCTCGGTGATCCCCAGGCACCGGCAGGCCGCGCGCAGGTGCTCGTCGTACGCGTCGAGGAGGCCGGCGTGCCAGATCGCCGCCCGGCGGCCCGGAGCGGCCCGGTGCCCGGCGAAGATGCGCAGGTCGGCCGCGATCTGTTGCAACGACCGGCGGTCGGGTCGGTCGAACTCGGTGAGGTCGACGCCGGCGGTCAGCGCGTCGGCCTCGACGGCCCGGTCGAGCCGGGCGATCATCCGGCGTTCGCGGCGGCGTTCGCGCCACTCGGCGTATCCGCAGGCGACCCGGTCGATGATCTCGTCGGCGCAGAAGAGCAGGGCGAAGGCGGCGGGCAGGCAGGCGACGGCGACGATCGCCAGGATCAGGACCACCGCACCACCCACCTCCACGTATCGACGCTAAGCCGTCGCGCGCCGCGCCGCCACCGCTTTGTCGATATTCGAGATGGTCGATATCAGGAGGGCCCCGGCCGCATCGCCCTCACTTGGGCGAGACGACGTAGAAGCGGGGCATCGGGAGCATCCGCAGGCGCAACCGGGCACCCGAGCGGCGCAGCTGCCAGGCGAGCGCGAAGAGCGCGGTGGCCAGCGAGAGAAGCCCGCCCAGCCAGATGCTCGCCCCGGCGCCGTAGGTCTCGGCCACCCAGCCCACCACCGGCGCGCCGACCGGGTTGGTGCCGAGGAAGACCAGCACCCACAGCGACATGACCCGGCCCCGGAACGCCGCGTCGGTGCCGAGCTGCACCCGCTGGTTGGCGGCCTGGGCGAAGAACACCATGAAGAAGCCGGCGGGCAGCAGCAACGCCACCACCATCCAGTACGCCGGGACGAGCCCGACCAGGGTGCCGAAGGCGGCGCAGCCGATCGCCGCGCCCAGCACCAGCCAGACCGAGGGGCGGCTGCGCCGCCCGGTGCCGGCCAGTGCGCCGACCAGCGCGCCGACGGCCAGCGCGGTGCTGAACAGCCCGAACGAGGCCGCGCCGGTGCGGAACACGGTCTTGGCCAGCGCGGCGAGGGTGAGCTGGAAGTTGAACAGGCTCATCCCGATCACCGACATCAGCGCCATCGGCAGCAGCAGGTCGGGGCGGCGGGCGACGTAACGCAGCCCGTCGACGACCTTCGCGGAGTCCCGCTCGCCGACCGGCGGGAGGTCCTTGCGGTACAGCTCGGCGGGGCGCATCCGGACCACGTTCGCCAGCGGGGCCAGCGAGGTGACCGCCGTGAAGAGGAAGACCGGGCCGACGTCAACGGCGGCGATGGCCAGGCCGGCCACGGCCGGGCCGACGATACGGGCGGAGTTGAACACGGCCGCGTTGAGCGAGAGCGCGTTGGGCAGCAGGGAGGTGCCGACCAGCTCGGAGACGAACGCCTGCCGGACCGGGGTCTCCACCGCGTTGGCGACGCCCAGCAGGGCGGCGAAGACGAAGACGTGCCAGAGCTGGACCAGGCCGCTGAGCACCAGCAGGCTCATCCCGAACGCCAGCACCGTCCAGAACACGTTCGCGACGAAGAGCAGCATCCGCTTGTCGTACTTGTCGGCGAGCCGCCCCGAGAGCAGGGTGAGCAGCAGCACCGGGGTGAACTGGAGCGCGGTGACCACGCCGAGCGCGGTGGCGGAGTCGTCGGAGAGCTCGAGGACGAGCCAGTCCTGGGCGATGAACATCATCCAGACGCCGACCAGTTTGATCAGCTGCCCGGACGCGAAGAGCCGGTAGTTTCGGACCTGCAGTGACTGGAACATCGTGCTCAGCTTCGCCCGCACCCTGAAGCGCCTCCCTCGGTCGTACGCGTCATCGACGGCGGACGGCGCGGGCGCGGTGGCGCGGTCAGGCGCGGGCGAGTCGCTGCAGGATCTCGGCGGCCTGCCGCAGCGTCTCCCGGTCGGGCTCGGTCAGCTCGGCCAGCCGGCGGGTCAGCCACTCGTCGCGGGCCCGCTCGAACTGGTCGAGCACCGCCTCACCCTGCCCGGTCGCCGAGAGGATGACCTGCCGGCCGTCGGTCGGGTGGGGGGTACGCCGCACGAGGCCGCGCTCCTCCAGCTTCCCGACGATCTTGGTCATCGTCGGCGGTTGCACCCGTTCGACGTCGGCCAACTCCCGGGGCGTCAACGCGCCGGCCAGCCGGAGGCTGGTGAGCGCGGAGAGCTGGGTGGCCGTCAGGTCGCCCACCGGGCGGGCCTGTCGGACCCGCCGGTTGAGCCGGGTGATCGCATCCCGCAACTGGGGGGCCAGTTGCGCCGGTGGCACGCGTTTCGCCGTCACCGTCCGCTCCGTCACGATAGTTAGCCTAACTAAGGAGTCTGCCCGGCGGCGACCGATATGACCATGCTCACCAGGGCGTTAGCGCCGCTGTGGCCGGGGTATCCGCACAGGACACCCCGGCCACAGCCGACCACGAGCGGTGGTCAGAGCACGATCGACTCGATCGGCCCGCGCAGGTAGTAGAGGACGAAGAGCACGGCCACCACGTACAGCAGGGGGTGGACCTGCTTGGCCTTCCCCTTCGCCAGCTTGATCACCACGTAGCTGATGATGCCCGCGCCGATGCCGTTGGAGATCGAGTACGTGAACGGCATGAACGCGATGGTGAGGAACGCCGGAATGGCGATCTCGTAGTCGGTCCAGTCGATGGTCCGCACCCCGGTCATCATCAGGAAGCCCACCACCACCAGCGCCGTCGACGCCGCCTCGAAGGGCACCACCAGCGACAGCGGCGCGAGGAACATCGCCAGCAGGAACAGGACGCCGGTGACCAGGTTTGCCGCCCCGGTCCGGGCGCCCTCGGCGACGCCGGCCGCGCTCTCGGTGAACGACGTGTTGCTCGACACGCTCGCCGCGCCACCGGCGGCGGCGGCGATCGAGTCGACCAGCAGGATCTCCTTGGTACGCGGCGGGGTGCCCTGCTCGTCGAGCATGTCCCCCTCCTGGCCGATCGCCACCATCGTGCCCATGGTGTCGAAGAAGTCCGTGATCAGCAGCGTGAAGACGAACATCAACGGGATCAGCCAGCCGACCCGGCTCCACGAGCCCAGCACGTTGAACTGACCCAGCAGCGACAGGTCGGGGAGGTCCACCACCTGCTTCGGCAGCTCCGGCACGTTCAGCGACCAACCGTGCGGGTTGGGCTTGCCGTCGACCACGGACGGGCCGACGTTCGCCACCGCCTCCACCACGATCGCCAGCACGGTCGAGGCGAGGATGCCGATCAGGATCGCGCCCCGGACCCGGCGGACCACCAGCACGATGGTCAGCAGCAGACCCAGCACGAAGACCAGCATCGGCCAGCTGACGATCTTGCCGTTGATCCCGAGCCCCACGGGGACGGTGGTGTTGGCCGCGTCCGGGATCCGCCGCACGAAGCCGGCGTCCACCAGGCCGATGATGGTCAGGAAGAGCCCGATGCCGACGCCGATGGCCGTCTTGAGCTGGGTGGGCACCGACCGGAACACCGCCGTACGCAGGCCGGTGAGCACCAGGATCGCGATGAGCACACCCTCGATCACCACCAGGCCCATCGCGTCGGCCCAGGTCATCTCGGGTGCGATCTCGTACGCCACCAGCGCGTTGACGCCCAGGCCCGCCGCCAGCGCCATCGGGAACCGGCCGACGACCCCCATCAGAATGGTCATCAGGCCGGCGACCAGCGCCGTCGCGGCGGCCAACGCGGGGATGGCCAACTTCTTGCCGTCGCCGTCCACGGCGCTGCCGAGGATCAGCGGGTTGAGCACCACGATGTACGCCATCGTGAAGAACGTCGCCAGGCCGCCCCGGACCTCGCGGCTCGGCGTCGAGCCCCGGGCGGTGATCTCGAAGAAGCGATCGAACCCGTTGCGGGGGTGAGCGGGATCGGGTGGTGTGCCGTTGTCCGGCGGCGCAATGGCCATCAGCGGTCCTCGTAAGTGATCTTCCGTTGTCGCGGGCATCGTCGCAGATCACCGGCCACTCGCCAAGAGTTGATCGCGTACGCTTGCCCCCGTGCCACAGCAGCGACAGCCGCGACCCGACCCGGTCGACCCGCCGATGGTGCCGTTCGCGGTCGCCGGGCTGGTGGCCTGGGCCGTGGCGGGGTTGGTGCTGCTGATCTTCTTTCGGGACTGGCTCACCGAGCACGGCCGCCAGGACTGGCTATGGACGTGCCTGGCCGGGTTCCTCTGGGGGTTCCCCGGTCTGGCGGTGATGATGCGTCACGACGCACACCGGCGTCGCCGCCGCGCGGCCGCCCCGCCGACGCACCCCGCCGACACCGACCGCTGACCGGCCGGCGCGCGGCCGACTCCCTGACCGGCCGGCACCTCAGCGCCCGGCCGGCACCTCAGCGCCCGGCCGGCACCTCAGCGCCCGGCCGGCTCTGATGCGGTCGGCTCCGCTGACGCCGCCGCTGCCTCCGTCGACGCCGCCGCCTCCGTCGAAGCCGCCTCCGCCACAGCCGCTTCCGGCTCCGGCTCCGGCTCCGGCTCCGGCTCCGGCTCCGGCTCCGGGGTCGTCGGCTCCGCTGACGCCGCCGGGTCCACCGGGGGCCGGTTCACCGGCATCTCCTCGACGGCGCTGTCGTCGTACACCGTGGGCAGCTCGACGACCGGGCTGTCGGCCGTCTCGATCAGCGTCTCCGAGTGCGCGCCGCAGCCGTGGTCGACGCTGACCACCCGGCCGTCGTCGGGGGCGTAGAGGTTGCCGCAGGCGCCGAAGGACTGACGCAGCGCGCCGGCCAACGGCAGGTAGAAACCGCAGGTGCCGCAGCGGGCCGCCGCCGGGGCGGCGGTGGAGATCGACGCCGAGGGGCCGTGGTCGCCGTCGTACCAGCGCTGGGCCGTCTCGGCCCGCCCCTCCCGGGACAGCACCCGGGGCCGGCCGAGGCCGAGCTCCCAGGTGACCTCCTCGACGGCGGGATCGTCGGAGAGGACGTACCCGGGGACCAGGCGCTCGTCGTCCGCCGACGTGGGGAGCAGGTCGCCGGGGCCGAGGTCACCCGGCTGGAGCCGCTCCTGCCAGGGCAGCCAGCCCGGGGCCAGCAACGCGTCGGGGCCGGGCAGCAGCACCGTCTCGCAGATGGTGACCTTGCGGCTGCGCGGCACCCGGGTCACGGTGACCGCCCACCGCCAACCCCGGTAACCGGCGAGCAGACACTCGAAGTAGTGGGTGACGACCCGGTCGGCCTCCGCCACGGCTTGGAGGTGGTCGCCGACGACGTCGGAGGGCTCCACCTCGGTGATGGCGTCGCGGGCCGCCTCGACGGCGGCGGCGCAGACCTGGTCGAGGCGGGCGGCACGAGCGGAGGCGAGCCTGGTCACCCGACCATTGTTCCCCATGCTTGACGAAGGCCGACAGGCACTCCCCGAAGCAGGTTCTCCGGCAGTGGTAGCGCGGGGGTGGGGTGGATGGGCGAGGATGGTGCACATGCCGCTGCGTTACCGCTCCGAGGGGTCCCTGTTCGGACGGACCGTCGGCACCGGCATCCGGGCCGTACGCCTGCTCTTTCGGGGTTCGGCGCGCGGCGGGCGCTGGGTGACCCGGCGGGCCGGATCGGCCCGGACCCGGGGCGCGGGCGGCGAGATCGGCATGGTCCGCCTCTTCGACCTGCACGCGATCTCCTGCGCGGGGGACACCCTGATCGCGATCGGGCTCGCCGGCACGATCTTCTTCGACGTGCCGCAGGGCGAGGCGCGCAGCAAGGTGGCGCTCTACCTGCTGGTCACGATGGTCCCGTTCGCCATGCTGGCACCCGTGGTCGGCCCGCTGCTGGACCACTTCCGGCACGGCCGGCGGTACGCGCTCGCCACGACCATGCTCGGCCGGGCCTTCCTCGCCTGGATGATCTCCGACCACATGAACGGCTTCGGCCTCTACCCGGCGGCCTTCGGTGTGCTGGCGCTCTCCCGGGCGTACGGGGTGGCCCGCTCGGCGGCGGTTCCCCGGCTGCTGCCGGAAGGGCTCGGGCTCTCCCAGGCGGGCGCGCGGGCCAGCGTCTACGGCACGATCGCGGGCGGGCTGGTCGCACCGCTCGGGCTGGCCGCGTTCTGGTTCGGTTCGCAGTGGCCGCTCCGGGTCGCCTCGGTGATCTTCCTGGTCGGCATGGTGATCGCACTGCGGCTGCCACCCCGGGCGGACTCGGAACCGCCCGAGCGGGTCCCGCGTCCGCTGCGGGCGTTCGGCCGACGCGCCTCCGGCGACCGCCCGCTGGGGCGGGGCCACCCCGCCGGCCGCCTCGTCATCGCCACCCTGCTCGGCGCGGGCCTGCTCCGCGCGCTCTACGGCTTCCTGCTGCTCTTCCTCGCGTTCGCGCTCAAGCAGGGCGACCTGACCACCGACTTCTTCGGCCGGGACCTGGGCGAGAAGACGGCGCTCGGCCTGGTCGGCGGGGCGCTGGTGGTGGGCAGCTTCCTGGCCACCGCCGTCGGCACCCGGCTGCGCATCCACCGGCCCACCGCCCTGCAGTCCAGCAGCACGGTCATCGTGGCCGGCACGGCGGTCCTCGCCACGATCGAGTTCTCCCTACCGATGGTGGCCCTGCTCTGCCTGGTCACCGCGCTGGCGAGCGGGGTGGCGAAGCTCTCCGTCGACGCCTCCATCCAGGAGCGCATCCCGGAACGGCTGCGGGCCAGCTCCTTCGCGCACTCCGAGACCGCGCTCATGATCGCCTTCGTCGCCGGCGGCGCCCTCGGCCTGGTCCCGTTCGAGGGCCGGCTGGGCATCGCCGTCGCCGCCGGGGTCGGCGTCCTCGCCGCCGCCCGGGGCGCGTACGTCGCCGCGAAGCTCCGCAACGAGCGCCTGGCCGGCCGCCCCCTCGGCGACGACGAGTTGACCGAGGAGTCGACCACCACGGAGCCGCCGCTGCCCGCCGACGACACCGCCGCGAACATCGCGCCGACCTCCCCCGCGCCGCCCTCCCCGGGGCCACGTCCACCCGCCGCGCCGGCGCCCGCACGAACCTCGCCCGGGTCACCGTCACCCACCCGCGCGTCGACCACCGCACCCGCACCCACCCGCGCGTCGACCTCCCCGCCCGCACCCACCCGCGCGTCGACCGGCCCGGCTCGTGGCCCCGACGGCCCGGCCGACGACCCGGCCCCACCCGGATACCACGTGTACCGGCCCTCCTCCGCCGTCACCGGCTCCAGCTCCGGCGGGGTGGGCGGCGTGAGCGGCTCCCGCAGGTCGGGCGGCCCGGACGAGGAGACCCGCCGGGAGACCCAGGGGCCGCTCTCATGACCGGGCTGCTCGTGGTCACCGCGGTCCCGGCCGAGGCGCAGGCGGTACGCGCCGGCCTCCCGGGCACCCAGCCGGGGCAGCCCGGCACCGCCTCGGGCCGGCCCGAGGCACCGGCCACGTCGCCGTTCTCCCGGATCACCGTCGTACCGGTCGGGGTGGGGCCGGCCGTCGCCGGGGCCGCCACGGCCCGGTTGCTGGCGCTCGCCGAGGCCGCCGGCCGGCCGTACCGCGCGGTCGTCAGCACGGGCATCGCCGGCGGCTTCGTCGGCCGGGTCGCGGTCGGCGGCACGGTGCTCGCCACCCGCAGCGTCGCGGCGGACCTCGGCGCCGGCTCACCGGCGGGCTTCATCCCGGTGGACGAGCTGGGCATGCCGCCCGAGCAGCTCGGCGGCGGCCCGATCGTGCCCGCCGACCCGGAGCTGCTCGCCATGCTGCGCGCCGCGCTGCCGGAGGCGACCGTCGGTGCGGTGCTCACGGTCAGCACGGTGACCGGGACCGCCGCCGACACCGCCGCCCTCGCCGACCGGCATCCGGACGCGGTGGCCGAGGCCATGGAGGGGTACGGGGTGGCGATCGCCGCCGCCCACGCCGGCCTGCCCTTCGCCGAGCTACGCACCGTCTCCAACCCGATCGGCCCCCGCGACCGGGGCACGTGGCGCCTACCCGAGGCGTTCGCCGCCCTCACCACCGCCGCTGCCGCCCTGGGCACCACCGCTCGCGCCCTCGATCCTGGGCGTCAGTAGTTTCTCCGCCCCACTGAACGGTCGAGGCACAGCGCGTAGGGCCGGGACGTCTCGATCCGGTACCCGCACTTGACCAGCAGATGTATCCCCGCCGCCTCGGCGACCGCGTGGGCGACGGTGATCCCCGCCCGGTCCATCTCCCCGGTCAGCGCCTCCATCAACCGCCGCCCGATACCGAGCCGGCGGCACGCCCCGGTCACCAGCACGCCATCGAGCACGATCTCCCGCTCGCCGGCGGGAACCAGGTCGCCGTACAGCAGGCGGGGGCTACGTTCGTGCGCCCGCAACTCCCCGAGCCGGCGGCCGTCGGGCAGCTCCGCCACGAACCGCCACTGCGTCGCCGGCAGCCCTTCGTCGGTGACCCGGCGCACCGACACCTCACGACGGACCTGGTTCGCCCACCGGCGCTGGTCCCGGTACCGGCGGTTCAGCTCGTACGTCGCCGCCGGCAGCGGCAGCGGGAACTGCTCCGGCGGCGCCAGCCGGCCGCCGGCCGCGTGCACCAACCGTTCCACGGTACGGAAACGCGGGTCGCCCACCCGTCCCGCCTCGATCCGCGCGAGCGTGGCCTGTGGCACTCCCGACCTCTCGGCCAGTTGCCGTTGACTGAGATCCGCCCGGCGTCGTAAGGCGCGGAGCAAATCGCCCAGGGGCACAGGCCCCGCCGCCTCGCGTGCAGGCCCCGCCGCCTCGCGTGCAGGCCCCGCCGCCTGGGGTGCGGGCTCCGCCGCTGCCGCAGGTTCCGCCGTCTGGGGTGCAGGTCCCGCCGCCTCGTCCACGCCTCGATGCTGCCGCTGGCCCGCCGGCCCATCAACAGGCACCGCATTCCTGTGGAAAACCTGTGGAAAACTCACACTCGGGCGATACGGGGATCCCTCCTTCGGACGCTATGGAGCTGAGTCGTTGACGTCATCACGACTACCTGGCCGGCTTGCGCCATTAAGCCCGACTTATACCGGTGCCCGTCGGCGCGGGTTGTGCCGCATCGAGCGGGGCGGCGCAGACCGGACGACCACGCCTCGATCGCGAGCCGGCGGAATCGCTCGCCTCCGCTTCAGGTCGATCGCGACCAGGTTGGCCACGGCGGTGACGATCGCGCTGGTCATTGCGATACCCGAAGGGGACCACGACCCCGCCCCTGCTGGCTGACTCGTATACGACATCAGCTCCAGATAGCGCGAAAGGCAACCCCCCGCCGCCCCCGCGCTGCGGCACCAGGGCCCAATGGATCACGGGCATCAGGTTCCGGACCCGAACCGTCGAGCAGATCGCAACGGCAGAACAGACGAGCAGATCGCCACGGCAGAAGAGAGCAGCCAGCGGCAAGCCAGACCAGGCCAGGAACGAGAGGCCGGGCATGAGAGGCCAGGAACCAGGAACGGGAGGGCAGGAGCCGCGAAGGGCCAGGAGCCGCGAGGAGGCAGGAGCGGACCGGGCCAGGAGCCGAAGAATCGGGCGGCCGGGGCAAGGGGCGGGGCAAGGGCTGGTGGCAGAAGGCCGGGATCGGGGGCGGGGATACGGTGGGGGTGTGGCGCTCACCCTGGCGATCTCGCCCTGCCCCAACGACACGTTCGTCTTCGACGCCCTGGTGCACGGCCGGGTGCCGGGCGCACCGGCGGTGGAAGTGACGTACGCCGACGTGGACGTGACCAACACCGCAGCCGAGCGGGGCGCGTTCGACCTGGTGAAGGTGAGTTACGCGGCGCTGCCGTGGCTGCTGGACGACTACCACCTGCTGCCCTGCGGGGGCGCGCTCGGCCGGGGCTGCGGCCCGCTGGTCCTGACCCGGGGCGACGCGGGCGCGAACAGCGGCACGGCAGGCGGGGGCAGCCGGGACAGCGCGGGCAGCGGGGACAGCGCGGGCAGCGGGGACAGCGCGGGCAGCGCGGGCAGCGGGGAGGGCGCGGACCTGAGCGGGGCAACGGTGGCGGTGCCCGGTGACCGGACCACCGCGTACCTGCTGTTTCGGCTCTGGTCGGCGCAGCGGCCGCCCGCGCGCATCGAGGTGGTGCCGTTCCACGAGATCATGCCGGCGGTGGCCGCCGGTCGGTACGACGCGGGGCTGGTGATCCACGAGGCGCGGTTCACGTACCCCCGGCACGGGCTGACCGCCCTGGTCGACCTCGGCGAGTGGTGGGAGGGCGACACGGGGCTGCCGATCCCGCTGGGCGCGATCCTGGCCCGCAAGGGGGCGGTCGATCCGGTCGAGGCGGCCGGGTGGATCCGCGAGTCCGTCCGGCAGGCGTGGGCCGACCCGCAGGCCAGCCGGGAGTACGTGCTGGCGCACGCCCAGGAGATGGAGCCCGACGTGGTGGACCGGCACATCGGGCTCTACGTCAACGAGTTCACCGCGGAGCTCGGGGACGCGGGCTTCGCCGCCGTGCGGGCGCTGCTGGGCCGGGCCGCCGACGCCGGGCTCGTGCCGCGCGGCACCGGCCCGCTCGACGCCGGCCCGCGCAGCACCGGCCCCTAGACCTCCAGCTCGTTGGCCACGGCGTGGACGAGCTGAGCGACCTTCTGCGCCGTCTTGCGGTCGGGGAATCGGCCCCGCCGCAGGTCCGGCTGGACCTTCGCCTCCAGGACCTTGATCATGTCCTCGACGAGGCCGTGCAGCTCCTCCGCCGGCCGGCGGCGCAGCTCGGCCATCGACGGCGGCGCGTCGAGCACCTTGACGCCCATCGCCTGCGCACCCCGGCGGCTGTCCACCACGCTGAAGTCGACCCGCTGACCGCCCTTGAGGTCGGTGACGCCCCCCGGCAGCGCACCCTTGGGCAGGAACACGTCGCCGCCCTCGTCACTGGTGACGAAGCCGTATCCCTTGGCCGCGTCGTACCACTTCACTCGACCCGTCGGCACCTGACAACCCCTGCTTCACTCGAGACGACTACTGCTCCAAGGCTAGCCGGAGCAGCCGGTCGAGCGCCGCTGGGAATCCGCTGAGGTCGTCCAGCACGAGGTGCGCCCCGGCGGAGCGCAGCTCCTCGGCCGGGCAGGGGCCGGTCGCCACCGCGATCCCCGGGATCCCGGCCGCCTCGGCGGCCACCATGTCGGCGGTGTGGTCGCCCACGTACAGGGTCGCGCCGTGCTCGCGCAGCGCCGTCGCCTTCCCCTCGGCGAAGAGGTCGCCGGCCAACTCGTCGACGGCCAGGCCGAGGTGGTCCAGGTGCAGCCGGGCCAGCCGGCCGATCTTGGAGGTGACCACCAGCACCCGGCCGCCGCGCGCGTGGACGGCCTCGATCGCCGCGACCGCGCCGGGCATCGGCCGGGTCGGGGTGATCGCGTACGCCGGGTAGAGCTCCCGGTACGCCTCGACCGCCGACTCGACCTGCTCGGGCGGGAACCAGCGGGCCAGCTCCACCCGCAGCGGCGGGCCCAGCCGGGTGACCGCCGCGTCGGCGTCCACGGGCACGCCCGTGCGGGCGGTGAGCGCCCGGTACGCCGCGGCGATGCCGGGACGCGAGTCGATCAGCGTCATGTCGAGGTCGAAACCGACCATCAGTGGGGGCATCCCGAGAACGTACCCGCCCATCAGCGGTCGAGCCGGACGTCCAGGGGGCACGTCGACCCCGAAGCGGGCTAGCGTGGAACGACGATGACCACCTCACTCGCCGATCACCTGCGGACGCTGCCCGACGAGTCCCTGGCCGCCCTGTTGCAGCTGCGGCCGGACCTCGTCGTGCCCGTGCCGGCCGACATCTCCGCGCTCGCCCTGCGGGCCCAGTCCCGGGTCTCGGTGGCCCGCGCGCTGGACGGGCTGGACCAGTTCACCCTCCAGATCCTCGACGCCGCCCGGCTGACCCGGAGCCCCGACGAGGGCACCACCTCCACGGCGGCGGTCCTCGCCATGGCCACCGCCGGCCCACGGCCGCCCGCCCCGGCGACCATCCGCGGCGCGGTCGACCGGCTGCGGGCGCTCTTCCTGCTCTACGGCCCGGAGTCCGACCTGCGCGTGGTGGGTGGCGTCGACGAGATCGCGCCGTACCCGGCGGGGTTGGGTCGGCCGGCGACGGAGCTGGACGCGCGCGCGGCCGCCCTCTGCGCGGACCCGGCGAAGCTGCGCCGCACGCTGCTGGCCGCGCCCCCGTCGGCGCGGGCGATCCTGGACCGGCTGGCCGCCGGCCCGCCGGTGGGCAGCGTGCCCGCCGGGGCGTTGCAGGCCCCGGCGTCGGGGGCGGAGGACAGCGTCCCGCCGGACCCGACCAACGGTGGCGCGCCGACCGGCTCGCCGGTGCGCTGGCTGGTGGAGAACCAACTGCTGGTGCTGGTCTCGGCCGGCACCGTGGAGCTGCCCCGCGAGGTCGGCCTGCTGCTGCGCCGCGACAGCGGTCCGCTCGGTCCGCTGCGCACCAGCCCGCCGCCGGTGGCCGCCGCGCCGCGCGAGGCGAAGGCCGTCGACTCGGCCGGGGCCGGGCAGGCCATGGAGGTGGTACGCCAGACCGAGGCCCTGCTGGAGCTGCTCTCCGCCGAGCCGGCGCCGGTGCTGCGCGCGGGCGGGGTCGGGGTGCGGGACCTGCGTCGGCTGGCCAAGGCGCTGGGCCTGGACGAGCCGGGCACCGCCCTGCTGTTGGAGGTGGCGTACGCGGCGGGGCTGGCCGGTGAGCTGGAGCTGACCGGTTCGGCCACCACCCGCTACGGCGCGGACCAGCAGGTCCTGCCCACCGGCGGGTACGAGGTGTGGCGGGCGATGTCGCTGGCCCGGCGCTGGGAGCAGGTGGCGCGGGCGTGGCTGGCGATGACCCGCCAGGCCGGCCTGGTCGGGCAGCGCGACGACCGGGATCGGCCGGTGGCCGTGCTCTCGGCCGAGGCGGAACGGGCCGGTGCGCCGGTGGCCCGCCGGGCGGTGCTGACGGTGCTGGCCGGTCTGGAGCCGGCCACCGCCCCGACGCCGGAGGAGGTGCTGGGGCTGTTGGAGTGGCGTTCACCCCGGCGCAGCCGGGGCCGGGAGGCCGCGTACCGCGAGGTGTTGACGGAGGCGGCGCGGCTCGGGCTGACCGGGCTGGGGGCGCTCACCTCCTACGGGCGGCTGCTGCTGGCCGACGCGACCGACGCCGACGAGCGGGGCGCCGACGACCCACTGGGGCTGCGCGCGGACGGCGACGGCGACGCCGGTTCCGCCGCCGTGCGGGCGCTGGACGCCCTGCTCCCCGCCCCGGTGGACCACTTCCTGATGCAGGCGGACCTGAGCGTGGTGGTGCCCGGCCCGCCCGACCCGGCGCTCGCCGGCGAGCTGGAGGTGGTGGCCGAGCACGAGTCGGCGGGCGGGGCCAGCGTGCACCGGATCACCCCGGGCAGCGTGCGCCGGGCCCTGGATGCCGGGTACTCGGCCGACGACCTGCACGCCCTGTTCCGCGCCCGGTCGCGCACCCCGGTCCCGCAGGGGTTGACGTACCTGGTGGACGACGTGGCGCGCAAGCACGGCGGGCTGCGGGTCGGCTCCGCCGGCGGGTACGTGCGCAGCGACGACGAGGCGCTACTGGCCGAGGTGCTGGCCGACCGGCGGTTGGAGCCGCTGGCGTTGCGCCGGCTGGCCCCCACGGTGCTGGCCACCCCGTACCAGGTGAACCGGATGCTGCTGGCGCTGCGCGACGCCGGATACGCCCCGGTGCCGGAGGACGGCTCGGGGGCTGCGGTGCTGGCCCGGCCGAAGATCCGGCGGGCCCCCGGTCGGGCCCCGGCCGCCCGGACGGTGGACCCGTTGGCGTCGCCGAGGCTGACCATGCCCCGGCTGCTCGGGGTGGTGGAGCAGGTGCGCCGGGGCGAGGCGGCGGCGCGGGCCGCCCGACGGGCCCCGGCGGTGGTGCGGGAGAGCACCCGCACCGGCCAGGCGCCGGCGAACAGCCACAGCGACGCCCTGGCCGTGCTCCAGCAGGCGGTGCGGGACAAGGCGCTGGTCTGGGTCGGTTACGTCGACACGCACGGGGCGACCACGTCGCGGCTGCTGCGGCCGGTGTCGATCGGCGCGGGCTACCTGCGGGCCGAGGACGAGCGCACGGAGATGCTGCACACCTTCGCCCTGCACCGGATCACCGCGGCGGTGCTGGAGAGCTGACCGCCACCGTCATCGGTGCGCCGCAGCGCCGTCCCCGGCCGAGCCGCCGTCCCCGGCCGAGGCGTCAGCGGCGGCTGCGGCGGATGGTGCCGATCACGGAGACGGCCAGCAGCAGGGCGAAACCGGCCCCGGCGGCCTCGCCGACCGAGGCGACGAAGCCCTGCTGCTGGACCAGCCAGCCGTAGAGGAACCAGGCCACCACGACGACGGTGGCGGTCGCGTACCCGAGCAGGACCAGGGCGGGGACCGCGTCGACCGGCGCGGAATCGTCCTCGGCGGCCACCTCGCGGTCGACGCTCAAGGCCACCTCCTCGGTGCCGGGGTGCTGCTCAGGTGCGGGTGCTGCTCAGGTGCGGGTGCTTCGACGGTCGGGTGCTCAGGTGCCGGGGCGGCGGCCGAAGAGGACCACCCGGCTGCCGACCTTGCCCAGTTCCCAGGCGCGGCGGGCGTCGGTGGGGAGCAGGTTGACGCAGCCGTGCGAGCCGATCGACTTCTCGTGCAGGTAGGTGGTGGTCTGGTGGTAGCCCATCCCCTGCGTGAAGTGCTGCCAGTACGGCAGCCACACCTCGTACGGGTTCGACCACTCCTTCAGGTTCCGATAATTGATCATGAACGTGCCGGCGGGGGTGGCGTAGCCCGGCATGCCGGTCCGGGTCACCGTCGGGCCCCAGACCACCTTGCCGCCGCGCACCGCCCACGTCGTCTGCCGGGTCAGGTCGATGCAGAAGGTGGTGCCGGACCCCGCCTTGCAGCGTCGCACGTCCGTGGTGGCCAGCCGCTTCGCCACGTCGTACGTGGTGGGGCCGGCGCGGCCGACGGCCGGGCGGATGTCGTACCGCTGCTGGAACTTCTTGATCGCGGCGCAGTCGGCGGCGGACTGGCGGCCGTCCACGGCGACCCGCCCGAACCCACCCAGCCTGGCCAGGTAGCTCTCCACCGCGCGCTGGTGCTCGCCCTGAGGGCAACCGGCGACCCGAGGCGGCCGCGCCGGGGTGCGCTCCCTGGTCACCGTGCGGGTCGGCCTGGGCTTCGGCGCCGCCTTCGTCCGGGTGGTTTTCGGCTTGGGCTTGGGTTTCGGCCGGGCCCGCTGGTCGGAGTCGGACGAACCGCCCGCCCCCGTGCCCTGCTCGGCAGAGCCGGCCTGGGCGTGCCCTCCTCCACGGCCACCCGGGCCGGCCTGCCGCTCGGGCGTGCACGCACCGACGCCGACCAGCGTGACCACGACCAGGGCGACGACCCGGGCGGTGAACCTAACCTGTCGCATGAGGCCTCCCCCGGGTGGTCGTCCCTCTGCTAGACGCGGGACGTTCGGGAATGGTTGCACCCGGTGTCCGATTTTCTGCCCTCATCCACTTCCGTGCAAGAGTCCCCATCCACTTCCGTGCAAGACTTGAGGGTCGGCCGGCCCGGATCAGCAGACCCGAGCGGCGGCCGGCGACGGGCCGAGGAGAGGGCGCTGGCGTGAGCGGTGGACCACTGATCGTGCAGTCGGACAAGACCCTGCTGCTGGAGATCGACCACCCCGACGCGCAGTCCTGCCGAATGGCCATCGCGCCCTTCGCCGAGCTGGAGCGCTCCCCCGAGCACGTGCACACCTACCGGCTCACCCCGCTCGGGCTCTGGAACGCCCGTGCCGCCGGCCACGACGCCGAGGGCGTGGTGGACACCCTGCTGAAGTACTCCCGCTACCCGGTGCCGCACGGCCTGCTGGTCGACCTGGCCGAGACGATGGACCGGTACGGCCGGCTCCAGCTCGCCAACGACCCCGCGCACGGGCTGGTGCTGCGGGCGCTGGACCGGCTGGTGCTGATCGAGGTCGCCAAGAGCAAGAAGCTCGCCGGGATGCTCGGCGCGAAGCTCGACGACGACACCATCGCCGTGCACCCCTCCGAGCGCGGCCGGCTCAAGCAGGCGCTGCTGAAGCTGGGCTGGCCGGCGGAGGACCTCGCCGGGTACGTCGACGGCGAGGCGCACCCCATCGAGCTGGCCGAGGACGGCGCGGACGGCGGGAAGCCGTGGACGCTGCGGTCGTACCAGCGCGAGGCCGTGGAGGCGTTCTGGGCGGGCGGCTCGGGCGTCGTGGTGCTCCCCTGCGGGGCCGGCAAGACCCTGGTCGGGGCGGCGGCGATGGCCGAGGCGAAGGCCACCACGCTGATCCTGGTCACCAACACGGTCGCCGGCCGGCAGTGGAAGCGGGAGCTGATCGCCCGCACCTCGCTGACCGAGGAGGAGATCGGGGAATACTCGGGCGAGCGCAAGGAGATCCGCCCGGTCACCATCGCCACGTACCAGGTGCTCACCTCGCGGCGCGGCGGCGCGTTCACCCACCTGGACCTCTTCTCGGCCCGCGACTGGGGCCTGGTCGTCTACGACGAGGTGCACCTGCTGCCCGCGCCGATCTTCCGCTTCACCGCGGACCTCCAGGCCCGCCGCCGGCTCGGCCTGACCGCCACCCTGGTCCGCGAGGACGGCCGGGAGGGCGACGTGTTCAGCCTGATCGGCCCCAAGCGGTACGACGCGCCGTGGAAGGACATCGAGTCGCAGGGCTGGATCGCCCCGGCCGAGTGCACCGAGGTCCGGGTGACCCTCACCGACACGGAGCGGATGACGTACGCGACGGCGGAGGCCGAGGAGCGCTACCGGATGGCGGCGACCGCCCGCACCAAGCTCCCGGTGATCCGGGCCCTGGTCGACCGGCACCCGGACGACCAGGTGCTGGTCATCGGCGCGTACATCGACCAGCTCCACCAGCTCGGGGAATACCTGGACGCCCCGATCGTGCAGGGCTCCACCACCAACAAGGAGCGGGAGCGGCTCTTCGACGCGTTCCGCACCGGGGAGGTGCGCACCCTGGTCATCTCGAAGGTCGGCAACTTCTCCATCGACCTGCCCGAGGCGGCGGTGGCGATCCAGGTGTCGGGGACGTTCGGGTCACGCCAGGAGGAGGCGCAGCGCCTGGGCCGGGTGCTGCGGCCGAAGGCCGACGGCCGGCAGGCGCACTTCTACACGGTCGTCTCCCGGGACACCATCGACACGGAGTACGCGGCCCACCGGCAGCGCTTCCTCGCCGAGCAGGGGTACGCGTACACGATCGTCGACGCCGACGACGTGCTGGGCCCGCCGCTGCCCAGCGTCGACTGACCGCCGCCGGCGCGCGCTCGGTGCTCGCGGTGGTCGGCGCGCGTTCGGTGGTCAGCGCTTGACCGACCTGCGCCACCACCACAGGCCGGTCGCCGCGACCAGCGAGACCAGCACGGCGGCCAGCACGACCCAGCGCCAACCGGGGGCCCCGCCCTCGGCGGCGGCCGCCCCGTTCCCGGTTGCCGCCCTCGGTCCGGTGCCGCCGGTCGGGTCGACCGACGGCAGCGCGACGGGGGACGGCAGCGCGCCCTCCCGGTCGGGCAACTGCCCGTACCGCACCTGGTCGCCGACCGCGTCCCACGGCAGCACCAGGAACCAGCCGGTGCGTAGCCGGTCGGCCTCCTTGAGGACGTCACCGTCCGGTTGGACCCGGTTCACGTTCAGCGTGTAGAGCTCGTCGGCCCGCGAGTCGTCGCCGAAGATCCGCTCGGCGACAGTGGTTAGCGTCTCTTTTTCGTCCGCTTCGTCCACGATGTAGTACTTGGCGAAGCGTGACTCAGCGGCGGCCTGGCCGGTGGACCGCCCCGGCAGCGCGACCTGACCCCCGGCAACGGCCAACACCAGGGCCATGACCAGCATGGACAGCCGGGCCAGCCAGGCCGACCTCGGGCGTTTCGCGCGCACCACATCCTCCTTCGGGAACCAGACGCCCGCGTCCGTGCCCTACCGACAGTGACGGCCTCGTCGACCGTCGCGCCCGGACCCGCGGCGCGACCAACGATCACATCCGGCAGGCGGAACGGGCAAGCTGAGCTCCCGGCTATCCTTCCACTGGCCCGAACCGATAGTCATCGACGCCGATGGCGCGTCACCGACCGTAGAGGGGCGCCGGTCGCCGGCTGAGCCCTCGCGACAACTGAGAGAGTGCCCGTGATGAGACTGCCCCGGATGGACGCGAAGCGCGCGCGGTGGCGGGTGGCGTTGGCCGCCGCAGTGGTGATCGTCGTGGCGGGCGGCGCCGGGATCGCCACCGTCGTGAGCAGTCTGAACGGCGGCGACCAGGACGACTCGCCCGCCGTGGCCGTGCCGGCGGAGTACCAGGTGCCGATCGCCGAGGCCGCCGAGTCCTGCCCGGCGCTGACGCCGGCGCGGTTGGCCGGGCATCTCATGGCGGAGTCCCGCTTCGTCGCCGACGCGGTCAACGATCGCGGCGGGCGGGGCCTGGCCGGGCTGACCGACGACGCCTGGCGGGCCTGGCAGCCCTGGTCGGGTGCCGACCGGCTGGACGCCAGGGCCAACATCGCGGCGCTGGCGCACTACCTCTGCCACCTGGTCGGGCAGGTCGACGCGGCGAAGATCGAGGGCGAGCAGTGGCCGCTCGCGGTCGCCGCCGTCCGGTCGGGGCCGGCGGCGGTGCTCGCGGCCCGCAGCCTGCCCGACGACGCCCGCGGCTACGTGGAGCGGGTGCAACGGTATGCCGCCTGGTACGAGCGGAACGCGACCTTCGGCAACCCCGCGCTCCTGGCCGCCGACGCCGACGAGACCACGGCGGCCGTGCCCTCCGCCGGCAGCACGCCGTCGCCCAAGGCGTCCGCCGCCCGTAGCACCGACGCGTCCGCCTCCCCCCGCGCCGAGGGCACCCCGTCGCCCAAGGCACCCGCCGCCCGCCGCAGCGACACGCCGGCCGCGCCGGAGCAGGCCAACACGTTGGCGAAGGGCAACTCCCTGTTCAACGACGAGTACCACGGCTGCCTGGCCGCCTACCGCCGCAGCGACGGCATGCCGGTGGTCATCACCTTCTGCGCGGACTCGGCGGTCCAGCGCTGGCAGCCCCGCTCCGACGGCACGATCCGGCTGCTCGACTCCACGCTCTGCATGGACGCCGCCGCCGGCGCGACGGCGAACTTCACGCTGGTGCAGGTCGCCCACTGCAGCGGCAACCTGGCCCAGCAGTTCCGCCTCCGGGGCAAGCAGCTCTACAGCTCGTACGCCGACAAGTGCGTCAACATCCACTCCACCCCGGGCAAGGGTACGGATATCGTGCTCTTCGACTGCCTGAGCCAGAGCAACCAGTACTTCCGCATCCGCTGACGAGCCTCGGGTACGCGCCCCGGGGGCGGCCGCGCGATGCGGTCGCCCCCGGGATGTGCCCGTCAGATCAGGCGAGCGTGCAGGTCGCGCCGTTGAGGGTGAACGAGGTCGGCCTGGCCGTGTTGCCGGCGTGCGTGGCCTGGAAGCCGATGGTGACCGACCCGTTGACGGCGATGGTGCCGTTGTAGGCCACGTTCCTGGCCGTCACCTGCCCGGAGCTCGGTGCGTAGGTGGCGTTCCAGCCGGAGGTGATGCTCTGCCCGGCGGGCAGGGCGAAGCCCAGGGACCAACCGTTGACGGCGGTGGCGCCGGTGTTGGTGATGGTGATGTTCTCGGTCAGCCCGTTGTTCCAGGCGTTGATGGCGACGCTCACGCCACAGGCCGCGTTGCCCGGCGGCGGGCTGGTCGGCGGCGGGGTCGTCGGCGGCGGACTGGTCGGCGGCGGCGTCGTGGTCGGCGGCGGCGGGGTCGTCGGGTCCGGCGGGGTGGTCAGGCCGAAGAACTGGACGGCGGCGGCGGCCATGCCGGCCGAGGGCAGGCTGTGCCCGGCGCCCTGGATGCTGTACGCCTCGACCTTGACGGCCCCGCTGGAGTCGGCGTACCTGCGCCGGTTCCAGTTGGCCTGGGGCGTGTCGGTCGAGGTGGGCGTCTGGCTCAACCCGAACACGTTGGTCCACTGCTCGATCGACTCCTGCAACAGCGAGTACGGCACCAGGTTGTCGCTGGTGCCGTGCCACAACTGCACCGGCGGGCGGGGCCCGGTGTAGCCGGGGTAGGCCTGGCGGACCGCGTCCCCCCACTGCTGCGGGGTGCGGTTCATCGTCCCGTTGGTGCACCCGCTGTTGGGGGGCGGGAAGTCCGCCGCGTTGGCGAAGCAGTTGAAGGGCACCCCCATGAACGCGGCCCCGGCCTTGAACACCTCGGGGTGCAGCGCCAGCATGTGGTTGGTCATCATGCCGCCGGACGAGCTGCCGGTGGCGTACACCCGGTTGGGGTCGGCGGCGTACTGCTGCTGCACGTGGCGGAGCATCGAGAGGATCGAGACCGGGTCGCTGCCGCCACCACGGCGCTTGGCGGCGTCCGACCAGGTGTCGAAGCAGTTGCCGAAGCCGGCCTCCTGGGTCGCGGTCGGGTAGATCACGATGAACCCGTACCGGTCGGCCAGGCTGGCGAACTCGCTGCCGGAGTAGAAGCCGGGGCCCGACCCGCCGCAGCCGTGCATGGCCACCACGGTCGCCGGTCGGGCGGGGCGGGAGTCCGGCACGTAGACGTGCATGCGCATCCGGCCGGGGTTGTCGCCGAAGCTGGTCACCTCGGTCAGCGAGGCCGCGTACGCGGGTTGCAACGTGGGGACCACCAGGCCGGCGGCCGCGAGCGACGCGGCCAGGGCGAGCAGCAGTTTTCTCTTGATTCTCAACGGACGACTCCTCGGATCACCTGTGCAGGGTGGGATCGGCCGCGCGTGCCGTGGGCGGGGGGTTGCCCGACTCCCCGCGTCGGTCGCGCACTGCCCGCTACCGGTGGCTCGCCTCGCCCGGCTCGGGGTGGCGTCGCGTAGCACATAGTGTTCCCCCGGGACGCACAAGTGTCAATCGAGATACCTCGATCACCTGCGCGCTGCGGCCCGTCTAGAGTCGACGCACCGTCGCTGATCCTGAGCCTGATCCTGATCCTGAGCCGAAGCCGGAGCGTCCGTGGCAAACGCGTTCGACATCGAGGAGATCTACCCGGACGGCGGGGGCCACCCCCTGCGGCTGCCCCGGCGGCAGAACGGCAACTCACCCCAGGGCGTCACCGTGACCCTGCTGGCGGACTACACCCTGACGACCCGCGCCGCGCTCCCCTCCGCCGCCATCGTCGCCCTGCTCACCGAGACCGGGGTCAGCACCGCCGGCGCCCGGACCGCGATCAGCCGGCTGGCCCGCCGCAGCGTGCTGGAACGCAGCCGGCAGGGGCGGCACAGCTCCTACCGGCTCAGCCGCGCCGCCGCCGCCGACCTCTCCGCCGGCGGCAACTGGATCCTCACCGCCACCACGGCGACGGACTGGGACGGCTGCTGGACCATCGTCGCCTTCTCCCTGCCGCAGGAGCACACCACGCAGCGCCGGGCCCTGCGCGGCCAGCTCCGGTGGCTCGGCTACGCCCCGCTGTACGACGGGCTCTGGGTCTCGCCGTACGACCTGACCCCGCCGGCACGGGCGCAGCTCGAAGCGCTCACCCTCGGCGCGGTCACCGTCTTCCGTGGCCGCCAGGCCGCCCTCGACGCGATCAGCCACCGCGCGCCCATCGACGCCTGGGACGTCGAGGGCATCGGCCGGCACTACCGGGAATTCCTGCGGCGCTGGACCCCGCTGCTGCCCCGGGTGCGCTCCGGCCAGGTCGACGGCGCGGCGGCGGTACGGGCGCGCACCGAGGTCATGGACACCTTCCGGCGCTTCCCCAGCCTCGACCCGCGGCTGCCCCTGGAACTGCTCCCGCCCGGCTGGCTCCGGCAGCCGGCCCGGGACCTCTTCGCGGCCGTCTACGACGGCCTCGCCACCCCCGCCGAGCAGCACGTACGGGGGGTCGTCGCGCGGTTCGGCGGGGGTGGCGAGGCCGACATCCGGGCGCACACCACCGCCGACATCCTGGCCGGCGTACGCCCCGACGAGCCCACCGGCCTACACGACGGTCAGCCCACCCCGACCACTCACTGACCCACCCCCGACGCCGAGCGCTGGGCGCTGGGCTGGGCCTGGCCGGGCTGGGCCGGGCTGGGCTGGGCGCTTGATCCACTTCGTGTACGGCACATTGCGCCTTCCCGCACGCTGTAGACCGCCTTATGCCGCACACGAAGTCGATCAAGGGGCCTACGCCATCGGCGGGACCCGATCGGCGGAGAAATCGACCGTTTTGCCGGCCGGTCAGCGGCGGGGAGGCTCCGCGACGAACACTCCTCGCCCCGGACGGCCGACCAGCAGGCCCCGCTCCCGCAGCGTCGCCACCGCTCGGCTGATGGTCGACTGCGAGACGTCGTAGGCGTCCGCCAAGTCCCGCCCGGAGGGGAGTTGAGACCCCGGCGGATAGGTGCCGTCGCTGATCTTCCTTAGCAAGTCGTCGAGCAGCTCGTCCATCGTGGGCGGGATAGGCACGTGGGGCCCCTTGCGGTCGGTTGGCCCGCCCAGTATCGATCAACGGCTGCGGCACAGGCAACACACCTAGCGGTGCCGACAGCTTTGGGTAGCTGACTCAAAGACATGCTTGACATAGGTGGTTCAGTGGCAATACCGTCGCTGTCGGTGATGCAGTGCTGTGCGGCCGGTTGGCGCCTCTCGTGTCGGCTCTCGCGTCGCCACCGAAGACCCCACACCCCGCGCCACTTCCCCCGGCGCGGCTCCCTGCTGCCGTACCGCCGCTCGTGGCTGCGGCGGCAGGGCGGGGCGGCCCTCGCCGGCCCGGACCCCGGCGGGGGCCGCCCCTCACGTCGACGTGCACCCGACGAAGGGCGGTCCCCCGTGCCACCTGATCCGCCGGCCGATCGGCCGACCGAAGAGAGCCGACCTGCCCACGCCCGCGATGGAACGACGTTGACACCCCGCGCCCGGGCAGCATCCGCGCCGATGACCGACCGCTGGGTGATCCACCTGCCGATCACCGCGCCCGACCTGCTGCGGGCACGGGTCTTCGCCCGGACGGCGGCCCGGCTGCTGGCCCGGCTCAGCCGGCGGGTCGATGCCGGGGAGGTGACCGTCTCGGCCGAGGACGCCCAGGGCGTACGGCATCGGGTCTTCTGTGACCGGCTGCTGCCCGGCGGCGCGCGGTGCGCCTTGCCGGCCGACCACGCCGCGCCCTGCTCCCACCGGCCGTGGTCACCGGCGCGCAACGCCCGGCCGGGCCGGTACCGGCTACCCGGCGGCTGAGTCAGGTTGGCGCGATGCTCAAAGCGACCGGGTGATCCCCTCGGCGGCGATCAGGTCGTCGCGGCGGGCCGGGTCGAGGTTGGCGCGGATGACCACCGACGCGCCCGCGACCAGCGGCGCGAGCAGCCACTTCACCGGGTGCTCGTACTCCGGGCGGTCCACCAGCAGCCGATCGCCGGGACGCAGCGCCAGCATGTCGGCGAGTTCCCGGGCCAGCTCACCCCACGCCTGGTAGCTCGTGCCGTCCGGGGTCGCCGCGAACGACGGGTGCACCCCGCCGTACGCGGGCGGGGCGGTGTCCTGCCCGCGGGCCTCGGCGAGCCAGTCCCGCCAGCCCTCGGGCACCTCGGCGCGCGGGTGCCCCAGGCCGAGCACGAAGCGGTGCTGACCCTGCGGCACGTCCTCCAGCCAGTCGTCCAGCCGCTCCCAGGAGACGAAGACCGCGTCCAGCGGCTCGTCGGCGCCCGGCCCGAGCACCGGCAGGCCGGCCGTCGCCCGGGAGTGGACCGACACGGCCACCCCGATCGACCAGGCACCCAGCAGCACGGCGGCCGTCTGCCAGTGCGCCGGCAGCAGCACCGCGACCCGGTCCCCCACGCCCAGCCCGCAGTCGTCGCGCAGCAGGGCGGCGGCGCGGGCGGCCCACTCGCCCAGCTCGGCGGCGGTCAGCTCGGTGTGCTCGCCGGTCGCGTCGTCGTGGAAGACCAGCAGCGGACGCTCCGCGCCGGCAACCGGCCCGGAGAACGTGGGAACGACGGCCGGGGAGATGGTCTGGTCCACGTGCCACTCCTCGCTGCGGCGGATCGTCCGACCCGAAGACCCTACCGCCGCGCCGGGGCCGAGGCGACGACCGACGTACGCGAGGAAGCGGCGGCGCGGCGACCGCCGGGACCATCCCGGCGGCGGCCCGGGAAGGACCGCCGCCGGGTCTGCGGTCAGGGTGCGACCTGGCCTCCCCAGGAGGTCGACACCGCTCCGCCGGCCGGCTGCCAGCGCCGGTCGATCAGCGCCCCGTCGCCGCCCCGGGTGAAGACGTGGGTCTCGTCGCGCCAGGCCAGCGCGACCGGATCGGTGGTGGCGCCCGTGCCGCCGCTGTCGACGGTCACCGCGCCGCCCGGCCGCCACACCAGCCGCCACACGGTGCCGTCGGCCGACCGGCCGAACACCTGCTGCGCCTGGCCGTGCCGGATGGCGAAGGGCGCGCCGACGATGTTGCCGCCCCAGTTGTCGGTGTAGTGCGCCCAGTCGCCGTGGTCGAAGAAGTGGTGCTCGACGCTGCCGTTGGCGGTCCGGTAGAAGACGTGCTGCTGGTCGCCGAAGGTAAACCCGGTCGGGTCGGACTGCACCCGCCCGGCCCCGATCCCCCAGTTGTCCAGCGCCGGCAGGTTGTTGGCGATCTCCGGGTACCAGAACCAGTGGCGCAGCGAGTTGTCGCTGCCCCGGGCGAAGACGTGCTGCTCGGTGCCGAAGGCGTACGCCACCGGGTTGCCGACCAGGTCGCCGCCGCCCCAGGTGTCCCGGCGGACCGTGCCGTTGGGCTCCTGCCACCAGTGGTTGAGCTTGCCGTCGGCGCTGCGGCCGAAGACGTGCTTCTGCCCGTTGGAGTAGAGCATCCCGGTCGGGTCGCCGGCCAGCCCCGCCCCCCAGTCCTCCTGGCGGATGCCCACACCCGGCGCCCACCACCAGTGCCGCAGGTGCCCGTCCGGCGTACGGGCGAAGACGTGCTGCTCGCCGCCGACCGGGTAGGTCACCGGCCGGCCGGCGATCGGGCCGCCCCAAGACTCGCGCCGCAGCACCCCGTCGGCCGCGCTGCGCCACCAGTGGGCGAGCGTGCCGTCGGGGGCCCGGTCGAAGTAGTGCGACCCGTCCGCGACGTGGCCGCGCGACGCGCCCGGCTCCTGACTCGACCACGGGTCACCGGAGGGGGGCGCCTGCGGGGTGGTCAGGGAGAGCGGGCGACCGAAGTTCGGCGTGCCGTCGGGATTCCAGACGACCGGCTGGGCGCGGGTGGTGCGCCCGTCGTAGGTGTACGCGGAGCTGGTCTTGCCGTGGTAGACGATCCAGTCCTGGGTGTCGTCGGGCGAGCGGAAGAAGTCGTTGTGCCCGGGGCCGAAGACGCCGGCCGCGTCGTTGCGGGAGAAGACCGGGCCGGGGTGCTGCCGCCAGTTCGACACCACCAGCGGGTCCGCGCCGTCCGCGATCGACTTCATCCAGAGCTGGTAGTCCGGCTTGCCGGTGTCACACGCCGAGTAGACGAGGAAGAGGCGGCCGGCGCCACGCAGCCCGGTCGGCCCCTCGCGTACCTCGTTGCAGCCGCCGTCGGCGGGCAGCGCCACCCGGTTGCCCGACGTCGTCCACGGGCTTGTCATCAGCCGCAGGTAGAGCTGCGCCGGGCCGCCCATGCCCCGCCCCGGGCCGGCCCAGACGAAGTACGACCGGCCGTTGTGCGTCACCGGTTCGCCGTCGATGGCGTACTCGCCGTAGTCGGCGATCCGCCCCTTGAAGTGGTACGGGCCGAGCGGGTTGTCCCCGTCGGACTCGATGACGTAGTTGCGGTGGTTGGTGTCGACGCCGTCGCTGGCGGTGTAGTAGATGTACCAGCGGGGGCCCTCCGGCCGGATGAAGCGGTGGATCGAGGGGGCCCAGACCTGCTTGTTGCGGGTGGCGTCCGGGTCCCGCCACACCGTCCGCTCGGGCGCGGTGGCCAGGCCCGCCAGGGTCGGCGAGGTCCAGATGCCGATGCGGTCCCCGAGCGTGGTGGCCAGGTAGTACGCGCCGTTGAAGTAGGTCATGGTGGGATCCGCGCTGCCGTTGAGCTGACCGCGGAAGGGGGTCGAGGCGGCGGCGGGCTGCGCCGGCAGGGCCAGCAGCGGCAGTACGCACGCGAATGCCATGAGCCGAGCGACGAACCGTTTCATGAGCGGTCCTCCACGGGGGGCGCGCCGGCGACCGGTAGGAATCTTTCAAGCCGACGTCATTCGAGGTCGGATCCTAACAGTGCAAGCGATTGACGTCGATGGAATCGTTGCTCGGCCCGGCGCGTCAGCCCCCGCGCAGTTCCGGCCCGCCGTCCAGCAACCCGCCGAGCAGATCCCCGTGCTTCTCCACCCGTTTCAACACCTCCACCGCCGTGTACGGCCGCGCCGCCGGCCGCTTCCCCGCCGCCCCCGCCGACACCTCGTCCCAGGTCAGCGGCGTCGACACCGCCGGCACCGCCTGCGCCCGCAGCGAGTACGGGGTCACCGTCGTCTTCGCCGCGTTGTTCTGGCTCCAGTCGATGAAGACCTTCCCGCCGCGCAGGTTCTTCGCCATCCTGGACACGACCAGCCCAGGATGCTCGCCCTCCAGTTCCCGGGCGACGCGGTGCGCGTAGTCGGAGACAAGGTCGGCGGGTTGGGTGCCGGCGATCGGGCAGCAGAGCTGCATCCCCTTCTTCCCCGACGTCTTCGGGTACGCGGCCAGCCCGTCGGCGGCGAGCCGGTCGCGCAGCAGCAGCGCCACCCGGCAGCATTCCCGCAGCCCGGCCGGGGTGCCCGGGTCGAGGTCGACGACCATCATGTCCGGGTGCGCACCGATCTTCCACTGTGGCGTGTGCAGCTCCAGTGCGGCGAGGTTGGCCAGCCAGACCAGGGTCGGCAGGTCGTCGCAGACGACGTAGTCGATGGTCTCCCGGCCCTTGCTGGAGCCGGGGACTGGCAGGTTCTCGGTGCGTACCCAGTCGGGGGTGGCGGCGGGGGCGTTCTTCTCGAAGAACGAGCCGCCGTCGACCCCGTTGGGGAAGCGGATCCGGGTGAGCGGCCGGTCGGCCAGGTGTGGCAGGAGCACCGGGGCGATCCGGGTGTAGTAGTCGATCACCTCGCCCTTGGTGAAGCCCGCCGCCGGGTAGAGCACCTTGTCCAGGTTGGACACCTCCAGGGCGCGCCCCTGCACGTCGACGCGGAGCCGGTCAGCCGGCATCGTCCACCTCCTCGGGCGGCTTGTCGGGGCGCAGCCGCAGCACGCGGGGGAAGCGCAGCCGGCCGTCGGGGGTGCGCTGGCCGTACTTCACCTCCACCACCACGCGGGGGGTTACCCAGATCGCGCCCCGGGCATCCTCGCGGGGGACGTCGTCGGCGAACGGCGACGCGTCGGCCCGCAGCGGTTCCAGCTCGCGCAGCAGTTCGCGTTCGATGGCCGCGCCGATGCCGCCGCCGACCCGGCCCCGGTAGGTGAGCCGGCCGTCGGCGCTCGGCACCCCGACCAGCAGTCCGCCGATCTTGCGGGCGCCGGGGCGCCAGCCGCCCACCACGAAGTCGCCGGTGACCTCCAGTTTGACCTTCACCCAGTCGGGTGAGCGGACGCCGGGCCGGTAGGCCGAGCCGGCCCGCTTGGCCATCACCCCTTCGAGGCCGTGCTCGCCGGCCGCCTCGTAGGTGGCCGGCCCGTCGGCGAAGCTCGGCGGCACCGCCCAGCGGGCGGCACCGAGGCCCAGGCCTTCCAGCAGCTCCCGGCGCTCCCGCCAGGGCCGGCCGGTCAGGTCCGCGCCGCGCAACCGCAGCAGATCGAAGATCATGTACGTCACCGGGACGGTCGCCGCGAGCCGGGCCGCCTTCGCCGCGTTCCGTACGTGCATCCGCTCGGCGAGCGCGGTGAACGAGGGCTGCCCGGCCCGGTTGAACAGGACCACCTCGCCGTCGAGCAGCGCGTCGTCGACCTGCTCGGCGAGGGGGATCAGCTCGGGGTACGCGGCGGTGATCTCCACGCCGGTCCGGGCGTACAGGTGTTGCCGGCCGGCGGTGATGTCGGCCAGCGCGCGTACGCCGTCCCACTTGAACTCGTACGCCCAGTCGGCGCCGGCGGGCAGCGGGCCGGTCATCGCGAGCATCGGCTTCAGCGGCGCCCCGGGCACGTTTCGACTGTAGTAGGGCACGGAAGCGCTCGCGCCGCCTTCGATCCTTTGCGATCCTGAGCTGAACCGGGGAGAGGAGCAGGTCATGCGGGCGATCTGGAAGGGGGCGGTCTCGTTCGGGCTGGTCTCGATCGCGGTGAAGCTCTATTCGGCCACCGAGGAGAAGGACATCCGCTTCCACCAGGTGCACCGGGCCGACGGTGGTCGCATCCGCTACAAGCGCACCTGCTCGGTCTGCGGCGAGGAGGTCACCTACGACGACATCGCCAAGGGGTACGACATCGGCGGCGGCGAGATGGTGATCCTGACCGACGACGACTTCGCCGAGCTGCCGCTGACCACCTCGCATGCGATCGACGTGCTGGAGTTCGTCCCGGCCGAGCAGGTCGACCCGATCCTCTACAACAAGGCGTACTTCCTGGAGCCCGAGGGCACGGCCACCAAGCCGTACGTGCTGCTGCGCGACGCCCTCGTCGACTCGGAGCGGGTGGCGATCGTCAAGGTGGCGCTGCGTCAGCGGGAGCAGTTGGCCACCCTGCGGGTGCGCGAGGGCGTGCTGCTGCTCAACACGATGCTCTGGCCGGACGAGATCCGTACCCCCGCTTTCGGCTTCCTCGACGAGGACCTGAAGGTCCGGCCCCCGGAGCTGGCGATGGCCAGCTCGCTGATCGACTCGATGGCCGGGGAGTTCGAGCCGGAGGCCTTCACCGACGACTACCGGGCGGCGTTGCAGGAGGTCATCGACGCGAAGGTGGAGGGCCGGGAGGTCGTCCAGCCGGAGGCCCCCGAGGAGGCCCCGGCCGCCGCGGTGGACCTGATGGCCGCGCTGAAGGCGTCGGTGGAGCGGGCCCGCGCGGCGCGCGGCGAGGAGCCGGCGCGGGACGAGGAGCGGGGGCGCGGCGGTGAGCCGACCCCGATCACCTCGGCCCGTTCGGCCCGCAAGGAGGCCGCCGAAGCCGCCGAGGCCCCGGCGAAGAAGGCGGCCCAGAAGAAGACCGCCGCGAAGAAGGCCGAGAAGAAGCCGGCCGAGAAGAAGACCGCGGCGAAGAAGGCGGCCCAGAAGAAGACCGAGAAGGCGGCCGAGAAGAAGACCCCGGCCAGGAAGACCGCCCCGAAGAAGGCGCCCCGCAAGACCGCCTAGATCCGTCGTACGGGGCGCGCGGCGGTCAGGAGATGGCCGGGCGGTGGGTCTGGTGGGTGCGGCACCGTCCCTCGCGCTCGGCTAATGCTCACACGATGACCTAATCACGCCACTGTGAGTAATGAATCGGGGTTTTCGGAGGCGCCGAACGGCGGGTGTCGGCGGCGTTCGATCGCGCCACGTGGGCGGGCCGCTGGCCGAGCCGGCGGCGCCAGCCTGCCTCCGAGCCGCCGTCGCCGGCGACTGATCCGCGCCTGCTCGCGGCGCAGCCCGCTCCGCTCCCCCGCACCCAACTCGGCCCTGCCGGTACGACAGCCGCGCTGCATCCCGAGGGATGCTGCGCAGCTGACGGGTGAGCATCCGCCGCGCGCTCCCTGACAGTCAAGATCCGAGCATCTTCAGGGAAAATGCTGGGTGAGAGCTTAATCGAGGCAGCATTTTCAGGGAAAATGTTCGGATCTTGGGCCTGCGGGAGGGGTGGGGCAGGAAGCGTGGGCATCCGTGCGGAGACGGCGTCGCCCTTGCGAAGCGTCACCGTCTCGGCCGGCTCGGTGGGGCGGCCGAAGGTGCCCCGCGGCGGTGCCATGATCACGAGCCCTTCCGACCGGATCAGCGCGATGGCCTGTCGGACGCTCGTACGCGACGGTCGTCGGCGTGGAGAAAATGATCCCCACCGATCCGGCGCACGGAGGGCCGGAGCGGGCGACCGCGTCGGGCGGAGCAGCACCAAGGGCATCGAGGCGGGTACCGTGTGCGCTGGCCTCGGCAGCGGCCGTCGGGCCGCCATCTCTCCTGAGCGGGCCGCCACCTCTTGAGCAGGGAGTCGACGTGAGCGAGCGTGTGCAGAACCGGTCGGGCCAGGGCCCGGGCAAGGCGGAGCGGCGGCTGGCCGCCCAGTTGGCGGCGAAGAAGGCCGCCGAGGCGAAGCGCCGCCGGCAGTCGATCCTCGGCGCGCTCGCCGGCCTCGCCGTCGTCGGGGTCCTGGTCGGGGTCTTCGTCGTGGTGAACCAGGGCGACGACGACTCGTCCGAGCCGGCCGCCACCGCGCCGTCGGCCGAGGCCACCGCCCCGGCCGAGCAGCCCACCGCCCCGCCCGCCCCGCAGCTCCCGGCGGGGTCGGACCCGGCGCTGAAGACCAAGCCGAAGGTCGAGCCGGGCAAGGGCGAGCTGAAGAAGCTGGCCGTGACCACGCTGATCAAGGGCAAGGGCGCGGCGGTGAAGTCGGGCCAGCAGATCACCACGAACTACGTGGGGGTGTTCTACAAGGACGGCAAGGAGTTCGACGCGTCCTGGAAGAACGGCCAGCCGGCCACCTTCCCGATCGGCGTCGGTCAGGTCATCAAGGGCTGGGACCAGGGCCTGGTCGGGGTGACCGTGGGCAGCCGGGTGCAGCTCGACATCCCCGGCGAGCTGGCGTACGGCAACGACGCCTCGGGCGGCCGGCCGGCCGGCCCGCTGCGCTTCGTCGTGGACGTGCTGGCCGCCCAGTAGTCCCCACCGCTTTCCTTCGGTCTTCCGCTGCGTTGCGGACGACCAGTAGGTTCGGGTCACCGTGGGCGGTTCCCGCCGCGCCACGGTGACCCGACACCGTTGGAGGTGCACGTGGCGGCGCTGGACGACCCGGGCTTCGCCCGGCTGATGTGGACGCACTTCGAGCCGGTGCATGCGGTCACCTACTTCCATCCCCGGGCCCGCGCCGCGTACGAGGCGGTCGGGCTGCGGGGCTTCTGGCGGGGCTACTTCGCCGGCCGGGCGGCCCCGCTGGGCGCGATCGGGGCGGCCCCGGTGGTCGCCGCGTTCTTCGCCTTCGCCCCGGGCACGGTGGGCCGGGCGTTGCCGGCGGTGTGGAGCCTGGTCAGCCCCGAGGAGGCGCTGCGCGCCCGGCTCACCGGGGCGGTGCAGGCGCTGGCCGAGCTGACGTACGAGCTGCCGGAGCAGCACCTCGTCGAGGCGGCGGGGCTGCTGGAGACGGCGGCGGGGGCGGCCGGGCACGGCGGCCGGGTGCTGAGCGCGGCGAACGCCGCGCTGCCGGCCGCCGAGTACCCGCTGGCCCGGCTCTGGCAGGCGGCCACCGTCCTGCGCGAGCACCGGGGCGACGGGCACTTCGCCGCGCTGGTCGCCGCCGACCTGGACCCGGTGGAGACCCTGGCGTGGAAGGTCGCCACGGGCATGCACGAGGCGCAACTGCTCGGCCGGGGCTGGTCCGAGCAGCAGCGGCGGGCGGCGGACGACCGGCTGGCCGCGCGGGGCTGGCTGACGCCCGGCGGCGAGCCGACCGAGCGCGGCCGGGCCGCGTTCCGGGCCGTGGAGGACGCCACCGACGCCGCCGCCCTGCGCCCCTGGCGGGTGCTCGGCGCGGAGCGCGCCGCCCGGCTGCGGGAGCTGCTGGAGCCGATCGCCCGCGCGGCGCACCTGGTCATCCCGTCGGGCAACCCGGTCGGCCTGCCCGCCCTCCCGGCCTGACCCCCGCACCGCACCAGCACCGGCACCGCGACGGCCCCGGGAACGGGTCGTCGCGGTGCGGGCGGGCTGGGGCAGGATGGGGGCGTGGTGGATGCGGTGGTTTTCGACCTCGACGGCGTGCTCGTGGACTCCGAGCCGGTCTGGGAGGAGGTGCGCCGGGCGTACGTGGCGGCGCACGGCGGCACCTGGCAGCCGGACACCCAGCGCCGGCTGATGGGGATGAGCACCGGCGAGTGGGCCCGGTACCTCAGCGACGAGCTCGGCGTCGACCGGACGGCCGAGCAGGTCGCCGCCGAGGTCGTCGAGGAGATGGCCCGGCGGTACGCGGCTCGCGTACCGCTGATCGACGGGGCCGACGAGGTGGTGCGCCGGCTGGCCGGGCGGTGGCCGCTGGGGTTGGCCAGTTCCTCGCCCACCCGGTTGATCGAGGCGGCGCTGGACGCGGCGGGCCTGACCGACGTCTTCGGCGCGACGCTGTCGACGGAGCGGACCGCGCGCGGCAAGCCCGCGCCGGACGTGTACCTGGCGGTCGCCGGGCGGCTCGGCGTCGACCCGGCCGGCTGCGTGGCGGTCGAGGACTCCTCGAACGGGGTGCGGTCGGCCGCCGCCGCGGGGATGCGGGTGGTGGCGGTGCCGCACGGGGCGTACCCGCTGGATCCGGACGCCGGGGCGCTCGCGGCCGTGACGTTGCCGGCGGTGGGTGAGCTGACCCCGCAGGTCGTCGCGGCGCTGGACTGACCGACCGGGATCCGGCCCGCCGCGCCGGGTCGGCCGCGCGGGCCGGGTCCGGCGCGCAGAATGATCAGGAACGGTCCGGGGCCGAGGGCGCTCGGACCCGGGGGACGGGCCGCGGCGCCCGCCGGGTGTGAGGGAGACGGTGATGAGAGCGATCGTGTACGAGACCAACGGTGACCCCTCGGTGCTGCGCCTGGTCGACCGGCCGACACCCGAGCCGGGTCCCGGCGAGGTCCTGGTCCGGGTGGCCGTGTCCGGGGTGAACCCGACCGACTGGAAGTCCCGGCGCAGCGCGCCGCCGCCGGTGGGCTGGCAGATCCCCGGCCAGGACGGCGCCGGGGTGGTGGAGGCGGTCGGCGTGGGCGTCGACCGGGCCCTGATCGGCGAGCGGGTGTGGCTCTGGGAGGCGGCCTGGCAGCGGCCCTGGGGCACGGCCGCGGAGTACACGGTGGTGCCGGTCCGGCACGCGGTGCCGCTCGGCGACGCCTCCTTCGAGCTGGGCGCGAGCCTGGGCATCCCGTTCCTCACCGCGCACCGCTGCCTGACGGCCGGGGAGTTCATGCCGGAGAAGCTGCACCCGGGTGCGCTGGCCGACCACACGGTGCTGGTGCAGGGCGGGGCGGGCGCGGTCGGCAACGCGGCGATCCAGTTGGCCCGCTGGGCCGACGCCACCGTGATCACGACGGTGAGCAGCCCGGAGAAGGCGCGTCTCGCGGCGGCGGCCGGCGCCTCGTTCGTGATCGACTACCGCCAGCAGGACGTGGTCGAGGAGGTCCACCGGATCGCCCCCGACGGGGTGCACACGATCGTGGAGGTCTCGGCGGCGCGCAACGCGGCGGCCGACGTGCAGGTGCTGCGCCGGGGCGGGGCGGTCTGCGTCTACGCCGACGACGGCGGCGACGAGGTCACCCTGCCGATCCGGCCGCTGATGGCGCCGAACGCCCGGTGGCAGTTCGTGCTGGTCTACACGGCCCCGGCGGCGGCGAAGGCGCAGGCGGTGGTCGACGTGACGGCGGCGGTGGCGCAGGGCGGCGTACGGGTCGGTGAGGCGTCCGGGCTGCCGCTGCACCGTCACCCGCTGGCCGCCACGGCGGCGGCGCACGAGGCGGTGGAGCACTCGGTGGTCGGGAAGGTGCTGGTCAGCACCACCGACTGAGTGACCGGCAACCTGCCGCCGCGTTCACTGGTTGTTTTCCCCGACGTCAGGACAGAACCGAACAAGTTTCGCAAGAATGGCAGTGCGGGGCCACCCGCGTGAGACGGGCGGCCCCGGCGCGGTGCGAACGCCGGGGCCGCCCCCCTGGGCAGGGAGGTTAGGAGTACGTCCCTACCCATCCAGGCGATGATGCGCCTGAAGTCGTTACGGCGTTGTCAGTTCCCTGACACTGAGCCCGCCGTCGGCGTACCGGGAGCGGACCACCTTCTTGTCGAACTTGCCGACGCTGGTCTTCGGGACCTCGTCGATGAAGGCCCACCGCTCCGGCAACTGCCAGCGGGCCACCGTCGTGGCCAGGAACGCGCGCAGCTCCTCGGCGGTCACCTCCGCGCCCTCCCGCACCACCACGGTGGCCAGCGGACGCTCGTCCCAGCGCTCGTCCGGCACGCCCACCACGCAGGCCTCCAGCACCGCCGGGTGGGCCATCAGGGCGTTCTCCAACTCGACCGAGGAGATCCACTCACCGCCGGACTTGATCACGTCCTTGGCCCGGTCGGTGAGCGTGATGTACCCGTCGGGCGACAGGGTGCCGACGTCGCCGGTGCGCAGCCAGCCGTCGCGGAACTTCTCCTCCTCCGGGGCGTCGTCGCCGACGTACCGGGCGGTCACCCACGGCCCACGGACCTCCAGCTCGCCGACGGCGGTCCCGTCGGCGGGCAGCGGCTCGCCCAGCGGGCCGACGATCCGCGCCGCCACCCCGGCCGGGATGCGGCCCTGGGTGTAGCGGTAGCGCCAGGCCTCCTCGCCGGTCGCCCCCGCCGGCGGCCGGGCCACCGAGCCCAGCGGGGACATCTCGGTCATCCCCCAGGCGTGGATCACGTCGATCCCGTGCCGGTCGTGGAAGGCGTGCATCAGGGCGGGCGGGCAGGCCGACCCGCCGACGGTCACCTCCCGCAGCGAGGAGATGTCCACGTCGTGGGTGTCGAGGTAGGCCAGCACGTCGGTCCAGATGGTCGGCACCGCGCCCGCCAGGGTGGGCCGCTCCGTGGCGATCATCTCGGCGATCGGGGCGGCCTGGAGGAAACGGTCCGGCATGATCAGCGACGCGCCGGAGAGGAACGCCGCGTAGGGCAGCCCCCAGGACATCGCGTGGAACATCGGCACGACGGCCAGGTCCCGTTCGGTCGGCCCGAGGCCCATCCCCTCCGGCATGCAGACCTGCAACGAGTGCAGGTAGATCGAGCGGTGCGAGTAGGCGACGCCCTTGGGGTGGCCGGTGGTCCCCGAGGTGTAGCAGAGGGCGGCGGCGTCGCGCTCGTCGACCTCCGGCCAGTCGAAGACCTCCGGCCGGTCGGCCAGCAGGGCGTCCCAGTGGTGCACGGCGATCCGGTCGCCGGCCGCCGCCAGCAGCGGGGCGGGGTCGCCGCCGACGACGACCACCACGTGCCGCACCGTGGTCAGCTCGCCGATCACCCGGGCCAGCAGCGGGATCAGCGTCGAGTCGACCAGCACGACCCGGTCCTGCGCGTGGTTGGCGATGTAGACGACCTGGTCGGGGAAGAGCCGGATGTTGAGCGTGTGCAGCACGGCCCCCATGCTCGGCACGGCGAAGTACGCCACCAGGTGCTCCGCGTTGTTCCACATGAAGGTGGCGACCCGCTCGTCGCCGGTCACCCCGCACTCGTCGCGCAGCGCGTGCGCCAGCCGGGCGGCGGCCCGCCCGACCTCCGCGTACGACATGCGACGGGACCCGCCGCCGGTCCAGGTGACCACCTCGGCACCCGCGTGCACGGTCGAGCCGTGCTCGAGGATCCGGGAGACCTGGAGGGGAGCGTCCATCATCGTGCTACGCATGGGTAACAAGCTAACTTCGGGGTGACACCTTGGGAACCCCCGTTAGGTTGTCCCGGTGAGCATCTCCTGGGCCGATTCGTACGTGGGGCAGCTGCGCGCCCTCGCCGGTGACCGCACGCTGATGTTCGTCGGTGCCCGCGCCGTGGTCCGCGACAACGCCGGCCGGTTGCTGCTGATCCGGCGTTCCGACAACGGGCAGTGGGCGATGCCGGCCGGCGCGATGGAACTGGGCGAGTCGATCGCCGACTGCGCGGTCCGCGAGGTGCGCGAGGAGACCGGCCTGCGCGCCCTGCGGGTCGGCGCGTTCGCCCTCTACACCGGCCCCGACCGGGTCAGCACCAACATGTACGGCCACACCTACCAGGTCTTCACGGTCGCCTTCCGGGTCGAGGACTGGGACGGCGACCTGGTCCGGATGACCGACGAGACGACCGACGCCGGCTTCTTCCACCGCAACCGCTTCCCCACCCCCCTGTCGACGTCGGTCACCGAGACCCTGGCGGACCTGGACGTCTTCGAGCAGACCAACCGGCTGATCCTGAAGTAAGGCCGGCCGGCCGGCTGGCCTCAGAGCATGGTCTGGCTCTTGGCCTCCATGTCGGCAGCGGCCTCCTCCTTCGACTCCTTCGCCAGCGGCCGGCCGCCGGGGGCGGGGGCCTTCCCGCCGAGCGGGTCCGCGCCACCGGTGGCGCCCTGCGGGCCGGCCCCGCGCAGCTGGTCGTTCGGCAGGGCCAGGGTCAGCAGCACCGCCACCACGGCGATCAGCCCGGTGGTCAGGAAGACCAGGTGCAGCGAGTCGACGAACGCGCCCTGCACGGCGGCGCGGACCGGGCCGGGCAGGGCCAGGATCGTCGCCGGGTCGTCGATCGAGATGCCCGTCCCGCCCTGCGCCGCCACCGCCGCCCGCTGCTGCGGCGGGAGTTGGGCGATCGCGCCCGGGAGCCGGTCGGCGAGCTGGCCGGTGAGCCGGGAGTTGAGCACCGTGCCGAGGATCGCCACCCCGAACGAGCCGCCCAGGGAGCGGAAGAACGTCGCCGAGGAGGTGCCCGCCCCCAGGTCCCGGGCGTGCACCGCGTTCTGCACGCCGAGGACCAGCGACTGCATGCACAGCCCCATCCCGGCCCCGATCACCGCCAGGTAGCCGAAGGCCAGCCAGAGCGAGGTGTCGACCTGGAGCCGGGTGAAGAGCAGCATCCCGGCGACCAGCACCGCCGAGCCGGCCACCGGGAACCACTTGTACCGGCCGATCCGGCTCATCGCCCGGCCGGCCGCGATCGAGGCGACGATGACGCCGGCCATCATCGGCAGCATCAGCAGGCCGCTGCGGGTCGGCGACGCGCCCCGGACGATCTGCAGGTACAGCGGGATGAAGACGATCGAACCGAACATCACCAGGCCGAGGACGAAGCCGGCGCCGTTGGCCAGCGCGAACGTCCGGCTGCGGAACAGCCGCAGCGGCAGGATCGGCTCGCGCACCCGGGCCTCCTGGGCCAGGAAGAGCCCGGCCAGCACCGCCCCGACCGCCAGCAGCCCGACGATCAACGGCGACCCCCAGGCGTACGAGGTGCCGCCCCAGCTCAGCGCGAGCAGCACGCAGCTCACCCCGGCGACCAACAGCCCCGCCCCGAGCCAGTCGACGGTGTGCTCCCGCCGGGTGAAGGGGATCAGCCGCAGCACGTGGTAGCAGACCACGATGGCCAGGATGCCCAGCGGCACGTTGACGTAGAAGATCCACCGCCAGTTGGTCTCGGCGAAGTAGCCGCCGACCAGCGGCCCGGCCACCGAGGAGATCCCGAAGACCGCGCCGAACAACCCCTGGTAGCGGCCGCGCTCCCGGGGCGCCACCACGTCCGAGATGATGGTGAACGCCAGCGTCATCAGGCCGCCCGCGCCGAGGCCCTGCACCCCCCGGGTGACGATGAGCTGGGTCATGTCCTGCGACAGCCCGGCCAGCAGCGAGCCGAGCAGGAACATGCCGATGGAGAAGAGGAAGACCGGCCGCCGCCCGTACAGGTCGGCCATCTTGCCGTAGAGCGGGGTGGAGGCGGTGGAGGCCAGCAGGTACGCGGTGACCACCCACGAGTAGTGGTCGATCCCGCCCAGCTCGCCGACGATGGTGGGCAGCGCCGTGCCGACGATGGTCTGGTCCAACGCGGCCAGCAGCATGCCCGTCATCAGGCCGAACAGCAGCAGGCGGAGCTGACGGGCGGTCAACAGGGGGTGAGGCTGGGCTTCGCTGGTCACCCCGCCCACTTCCCGGTTCCGCGCCGAACATGCCCGCCTCGGGTGAACCCGTCGACAGCGCTGCCGTCGTGGCGCAGCACCGGGGCGCGGAGCCGCGCCCGCGCCCGGCTGGTGCCGCCGAGGCCGGGCGCGGGCTGGGGCCCCGGGTCAGTGGCGGCCCTCGGCGAACTCCTCGACGATCTTGGCGCAGAAGGCCGGCAGGTCGTCCGGCTTGCGGCTGCTGACCAGGCCGTTGTCCGTGACGACCTCCTCGTCGACCCAGGTCGCGCCGGCGTTGGTCAGGTCGGTGCGCAGGCTCGGCCAGGAGGTGATCCGGCGGCCGGCGACCACACCCGCCTCGACCAGGGTCCACGGGCCGTGGCAGATCACCCCGACCGGCTTGCCGGCGTCGAAGAACGCCTTCACGAAGCGGACCGCGTCCGGGTCGGCGCGCAGGAAGTCCGGGTTCGCCACGCCGCCCGGCAGCACCAGCGCGTCGTAGCCGCCGGCGTCCGCGTCGGCCACGGCCACCGCCACCTCGTACGTCCCGCCGTGGTCCAGGTGGTTGAAGGCCTGGATCTTGCCGGGCTTCAGCGATACCAGCTCGGCCGTGGCCCCGGCCTGCTCGACCGCCTCGCGCGGCTGGGTGTACTCGACCTCCTCGACGCCGTCGGCGGCCAGGAAGGCGATCCGCTTGCCCTGCAGTGTCGTCGCTGCCATGTCGTGCGTCTCCTCTCGGGGGGTACCTCTGGACCGTTCCCGGCCCCCGGGTTCCGAAACACCGCGCCGATCCCCTCGCCGGTGCCGCCGGGCGGTGCCGGGGGCGGGTTTGACCGGGCACCCGACGGGGACCCGGCGGTCATGGCAGCAGCAGCAGCGGAAGAGCGCCGGCTCGCCACCGTCGTGGAGAGCTGGCTGGGGCGTCCCGTGCTGGTGATCGGCGACGCCATGCTCGACGAGTGGCGGTTCGCGGAGTCCGACCGGCTCTGCCGGGAGGCGCCCGCCCCGGTCCTGAGCCTGCGCCGGCACCTCTCGGCGGCCGGCGGCGCGGCGAACACCGCCGTGAACGTCGCCGCGCTCGGCGGCCGGGCGGCGCTGGTCGCCCCGGTCGGCGCGGACGTCGCCGGGGACGAGCTGCACGACTGCCTGGACCGGGCCGGGGTCTGGGACCGGACCGTCAACCAGCCCGGCCGGCCGACGCCGGTGAAACGCCGGATGCTCGCCGGCAACCAGATCCTGCTCCGCGAGGACTCCGGCCACCCGGACGACGTGCTCGACGACGAGGGCGTGGCCGGGCTGCTGGCGGCGCTGGAGGCCGCCACCGAGGAGCTGCGGGTCGCCGCCGACGGCGAGCCGCCCACGCTGGTGGTCTGCGACTACGGGCTGGGCTCGCTGCCCGGCCCCGTGCGCGCCTGGCTGGTCGCCGCCCGGGACCGGTACGCCACGGTCGCGCTCGACGCCCACGACCTCGCCGACTGGCGGGGGCTGGCCCCGACCGTGGTCACCCCGAGCTTCGCCGAGGCCACCCGGCTGCTCGCCCGCGCCGCCGCCCGCAACGACTCCCACCTGCACCTGGACCACCCCGATGTCGACCGGCCCGACGGCCCCTCGGAGCTGACCGTGGGCAGCGCGCCGGGCGAGCACCCCGCAGGGGCGGCGGCCTCCGCAGCCGGGGCACCGGCCGACGGGGCCGGCGGGACCCGGCCCGCGACGCCGGCCACCGGGGCGGGGCCGCGTCGGGTCGCCGCTGCCGGGCCGCTCGGGCGGCCGACGGGGGCGACCGGCGAGCCGACGCCCGGCGAGGACCGGGTGGCGATGACCGGCGACGGGCTCAGCGTCACCGGCACGGGCGTCACGGTGAACGCGCGGGCCGGCGACGGGGTGGACCGGGCCGTGCTGGCCGAGTCCCGCCTCGCCGAGCTGCGCGCGCACACCGGCGCGGACGTGGTCGCGGTCACCCTGGACACCGACGGCGCGGTGGTGGGCGGCGCGGAGGGCACCCCCCGGCGCAGCCACAGCACCCCGGTCCCGGCCAGTCACGCGGTCGGCGCGGGGGACGCGTACCTGGCCGCGATGACGCTGGCCCTGGCCGCCGACGCGCCGTTGCCGACCGCCGCGCAGCTCGCCCAGCTCGCCGCCACCATCACCGTGTCGGACACCGGCACCTGCGTGTGCCGGCGCGAGGACCTGCTGCACGCCCTCGGCACCGCGGCCGGGGACCCCGACCACCCGGCCCTGGTCGCCCCCGACGAGCTGGCGACCATCATGGCCGCCCAGCGGGAGGCGGGCCGGTCGGTGGTGTTCACCAACGGCTGCTTCGACGTGCTGCACCCCGGGCACGTGCGCTACCTGGAGCAGGCGCGGGCGCTGGGCGACCTGCTGGTCGTCGCGGTCAACTCCGACGGCAGCGTGCGCCGGCTCAAGGGACCGGACCGGCCGGTCAACCCGGTGGAGGACCGGGTCACCCTGCTCGCCGCGCTGGCCTGCGTGGACCACGTGGTGATCTTCGAGGAGGACTCCCCGGCGGGGCTGATCGAGGCGGTCCGCCCCGACGTGTACGTCAAGGGCGGCGACTACCCGCCGGAGCTGGTGCCCGAGGCCCCGCTGGTGCGCCGGCTCGGCGGGCAGGTCCGCACCCTGGGGTACGTGCCGGACCGCTCCACCTCGGCGATCATCGACCGGATCCGCGCCCACCACCGGGTGCCCGGCGAAGCGGAGGGGCCGAACAGCGCCGATCGGGGCGGAAGGCCGGGCGAGGTGGCGACCGCTCCGGTGCCGGGCAGGCCGGGGTGAACCGTCCGCTCGAGCGCGGCGACGCCGCCGACTTCCGCCGGGAGCGGCAGCTCGACGTGCTGATCCCGACCCGGGAACGCCCCGCCGAGCTGGCGGTCACGCTCGCCGGGCTCGCCGCCCAGGAGGGGGTGCCCGGCTTCGGGGTGGTGGTCAGCGACCAGTCCGACGGCGACCCCGCGTACGCGCACCCGGCGGCGGCCACCCTGGTCCGGGCGTTGCGCCGCCGGGGCCACCCGGTGCTGCTGACCCGGCGGCTGCCCCGGCGCGGGCTGGCGGAGCACCGCGCGTACCTGCTGGCGCAGTCGACCGCCCGGTACGTGCTCTGCCTCGACGACGACGTCTGGCTGGAGCCGGGGACGCTGCACCGCCTGGTCACCGCGATCGGCGAGCTGGGCTGCGGTTTCGTCGGCAACGCCGTGCACGGCCTGTCGTACGTCGACGACGTGCGCCCGCAGACCCACCGGCACTACGAGGAGTGGGTGGGCCGGCCGGTGCCGGAGCGGGTCCGGCCGGGCACCCCGCAGTGGCAGCGGGCGTCGATCCACTCGGCGGCGAACCTGCTGCACGTCACCGAGGCGCTGCGCCTGCCGCCGGGGGCCTGGCGGGCGTACAAGGTCTCCTGGGTGGGCGGGTGCGTGCTCTACGACCGGGCGGCGCTGGTCGCCTCGGGCGGCTTCGACTTCTGGCGGCGGGTGCACGAGCGCCACCAGGGCGAGGACGTGGCCGCCCAGCTCGCCGTGTTGGAGCGCCACGGCGGCGCGGGCGTCCTGCCCAGCGGGGCGTACCACCTGGAGTCCCCGACCACGGTCACCGAGCGGGACGTGGAGGCGTGGGAGGTGCTCCTCGCCGACTCGCCCTGACCCGGCGAGCGACCTCGCCCCGACGCCGGTACGCGCCCTGACCCGGCGGGGAACGCCGCCGGTGATGGGTCAGCCGAGCAGCTCGCGGGCGGCCTCGACCACCTCGATCACCGGCACGTCGCCGACGAAGGACTCCTGGTGCGGGCAGTCGCCGTCGCCGGGGCGGTGCGGGTAGATCCCGGGGGTGCAGTCGATCCCGCAGACCGGGCAGCGCACCGTCCAGGAGGCGATGGGCCGGTGCCGGGCGCGCAGCGGGTGCCCGGAGTTGATCAAATTGCCGATCCAGTAGATCCCGACGGTCGGCGCCCCGACGGCGGCGGCCAGGTGCAGCGGGCCGGTGTCGTTGGAGATCAGCAGGGCGCAGTCGGCGTAGCAGGCGGCGAGGCCACCGAGGCCGAGCGTGCCGACCTGCGGGCGCAGCGGCACCCCGGCCGCCGCGACCACCCGCTCGACCACGTCCCGCTCGGCGGGGGTGCCGGTGACCAGCACCTCGTACCCGTCGCCGACCAGGGCGCGGGCCACCTCGGCGAAGCGCTCGGCCGGCCAGCGGCGTCGTTCGTCGGTGGCCCCGGGGTGCAGCGCCACCCGGGGGCCGGGCGGTGCGCCGAGCACCCGCCTCGCCTCGGCCCGGTCGGCGTCCGTGACCGCCACCGTCGGCAGGATCGCGGTGGCCGCCGCCCCGACCAGGGCGACCACCTCCAGGTAGCGCAGCACCTCGTGCTGGTAGTAGACGTACCGGGTCCAGCGGTCCAGCGGCGGGGCACCCTCGGCCCGCAGCCCGGCGGTGACGCGGGCGCCCAGGGCGGTGACGAGCGGGTTGGAGTTGCCGCCCCCGCCGTGCAGTTGCAGCGCCAGGTCGAAGCGCTCCGCGCGGGCGGCGGCCAGGAAGTCGGCCGTCGACGGCTCCGCCTCGCCCGGCTGCGCGGCGCGGATGCCGGGCGCGGGCGGGACCACCAGCACCCGGTCCACCGGGCCGGGCCGGTCGCGCCAGAACTCCGCGTGCCACGGCGCGCCGAGCAGCACGATCTCCGCCTGCGGGTACGCGGCGCGCAGCGCCGCCAGCGCGGGCAGGATGAAGATGAGGTCCCCGAGCGCGTTGGCGCGCAGCACGGCGATCCGCCGCACGTCGGGCACGAGCCCGTCGACCGGGCCGAGCGGGGACGCGGTGACCATGGCCGCTACGGCCGGTCGATCTGGCCGGCGGCGCTGTCCGGGTGCTGCGGTTCCCGGCCGGCGGCGCTGCCCGGGTGCGGCGGTTCCCGGCCGGCGGCGGTGTCCTGGTGGTGCAGTTCCCGGTCGGCGGCCGGGTCGACCGGCTGGGACGTGCCGGTGCCCCGGTGACCGACGCGGCCGACGACGATGGTGCGCGGGGCGGGGCGGGGCGCCCGGGGCAGCCGGACCCGGAGCAGGCCGTGGTCCATCACGGCGTCGATCCGGGCGGGGTCCACCGGGGACGGCAGGCCGACGCGGTGCGCGAAGCCCCGGGTCTCGACGCCGCCGGGGATGCCCTGGTCGGCGTTGACCTCGGCCTCGGAGCGGGCCCGCACCCGCAGCTCCCGGTCGTCCAGCTCGACGGCCACCTCCTCGGGGGCGACGCCGGGCAGCCGGACCACCACCTCCCACCCCTCGGCGGTCTCGGTCAGCTCCACCTCGGGCGGGGACTGCGCGCTCATCGCGCGTCTCCGATCCGCTGGGTCGCCGCCGGGCCCCGCAGCGAGCTGGGCGCGTCCAAATTGGCCTCCCGGTCGACCCCGACGCCGAGCCGGTCGACCAGTTCCCCGCCGAGCCACGCGCTGCCGAGGAGGATGGCCAGGGCGACCAGCTCGATGGCGACGAGCGCGCCGCCGGCCGCCCGGGAGTCGGCGTTGAGCCGGACCGCCCAGACGGCGGCGAAGAGCAGGATCACCGCCAGGTTCGCGGCGGCGTGGCTGAGGCCCACCCGCTTCGCGCGGGTGCCGGTGGGGATGGCGAGCAGGTCGAACGCCCCGGCCGCCGCCGCCAGCAGGCCGCCGATCAGGCCGACGGTGATGTTCCAGTACGCCACCTCGCCGAGGAAGCGCGGGCCGCCGACCGTGTCGACGACGTCGAAGATCACCGCCGTGATCAGCAGGCCGACCGGGAACGTGATCAGCATGGGGTGCACGGGGTGCCCGAGCACCTTCAGTCGGCTCTCCATCGCGCGGCCTCCGTCGTGGTTGGGGGGCGTCGGCACACCTGTCCTGTGTGGCCGCGCCGCACTAGGCTCAGGCGCGACGGGGGCCACGGCACCGGCGCCGTTCGCCGCCACCGGGATCAACGGTCGGGGGAGGATGTCGTGACGGTGGAGATCACCTCGTACGAGGAACTGCGCGAGTTGCTGGGGACGCCGAGCGCCCGCGCGGCCAACAAGGAACGGCGGGCCCTGCACGCCCGCGACCGGCAGTGGCTGGCCGCCTCGCCGTTCTGCCTGGTCGCCACGGCGGGGGCCGACGGCACCTGCGACGTCTCGCCGAAGGGCGACCCGCCCGGCTTCACCCTCGTCCTGGACGACACCACGATCGCCGTGCCGGAGCGGCCGGGCAACCGCCGGGCCGACGGCTACCGCAACATCCTCGCCAACCCGCACGTCGGGCTGCTCTACCTGCTCCCCGGCCGCACCGACACGCTGCGGATCAACGGCCGGGCCCGGCTGGTGCGCGACGCGGAGTTCTTCGACGACATGGTGGTCAAGGGCCACCGGCCGATCCTGGCGATCGTGGTGGAGATCGAGGAGATCTTCTACCACTGTGCCAAGGCGTTCCTCCGCTCCGAGCTGTGGCGGCCGGAGACCTGGCAGCCGGACGCGCTGCCGGCGCGGCCCGCGCTGAGCAAGGAGGTCGAGAACCCCGACATGTCCCTGGCCGAGCTTGAGCGCTACTACGGCCCGGAGTACGGGAAGAAGATCTACGGCTGAGCGCGGCGGTCGCTCCCGCCCGCCGCCGCGCGGATCATTGCTAAAGATATCTTTCTAAAGATAGCTTTACGGTGTGACCCTGCCTGAGGTGAAGCTCTCCGACCCCGTCGCCCTGCGCGGCTACGCCCACCCGCTGCGGATGGCCCTCGTCGGGCTGCTGCGGCGGGAGGGGCCGATGACGGCCACCCGGGCCGCCGAGCGGCTCGGCGAGAGCGTCCCGAACTGCTCCTTCCACCTGCGCCAGCTCGCCAAGTACGGGCTCGCCGAACGGGCCCCCGCCGGCGACGCCCGGGAACGCCCCTGGCGGGCCACCGCCGCCAACACCACCTGGGACGGTGCCTCCGACGACCCGCGGGTGCAGGCGGCCACGGAAGCGTTGAACGCCACCCAGCTCGCCCTCTACGTCCGGTACGCGGAGCAGTTCCTCGCCCGGCGGGCCGACGAGCCGACGGCCTGGCGGGCGGTCACCGGCTTCGGCGACACCTCGCTCTACGTCACCGCCGACGAGATGGCGGCCCTGACCGAGCGGATCGACGCGCTGCTCGCCGAGTACCACGACCGCATCACCGACCCGTCCCGCCGGCCCGCCGACGCGCGCCGGGTCTCCCTGGTGCAACTCGCCCTCCTCGACGCCGCCCCGGCGACGAGCCCGACCACGCCCGACGCCGACCCAACCGAGCCCGGTCGTGCCCGGTGAGCGGCGAGACGACCCCTGCTCCGCCGGTCGCCGCCGGTCCCGCGCCCGCTCCCCCTACGGGCCCCGGTCCCGGGCGGCGCGGCGGGCGGCTCGGGCTGCCCCCGCTGCTGCGCGAGCGGACCTTCCGGCGGTACTGGTCGGCGCAGAGCGTCTCGTACTTCGGCGACGAGATCTCCACCCTCGCCCTGCCCCTGCTGGCCGTGCTCGGGGCCGGTGCCGGGCCGGCCGAGATGGGCTACCTGACCGCCGCCGCCCTCGCCCCGAACCTGTTCTTCTCGCTGATCGCCGGTGCGTGGGTCGACCGGCTGCCGCACAAGCGCCGGCTGATGATCCTCGCCGACCTCGGTCGCGCCCTGCTGCTGGCCGTCGTGCCGGTGCTGTACCTGCTCGACCGGCTGGCCCTGCCGCAGCTCTACGCGATCGCCTTCGCCACGGGCACCCTCGCCGTGCTCTTCGAGGTGGCCCGCGCGCCGATCTTCGTGGCGCTGGTGCGCCGCCCCGACTACGTGGCCGCGAACACCCTCATCTCGGGCAGCCGGGCGATGTCCGTGGTCGCCGGCCCGAGCGTCGGCGGCGTCCTGGTGCAGGTGCTCACCGCCCCGATCGCGCTGCTGGCCGACGCCGCGTCGTACCTCGTCTCCGCGTACTTCCTGGGTCGGATCCGGCCGACGGAGCCCGCGCCGGCCCGGGGCGGCGGGCTGGGCCTCGCCGACGGGCTGCGGTTCGTGGCGCGGGCGCGGGCGATGCGCTCCATCCTGCTCGGCACCACCACCCTGAACCTCTTCAACTTCATGTTCTCGGCGCTCTTCGTGCTCTACGCCGTCGAGGAGCTGGGCCTCTCCCCCGGCGTGCTCGGGGCGGTGCTGGGCGCGGGCGCGGTGGGCGGGCTGCTCGGTGCCACGATCACCGGGCGGCTGACCCGCCGGTTCGGCGTCGGGCCGACCATGGTGGCGAGCTTCGTGGCCTTTCCCGCGCCGCTGCTGCTCGTCCCGCTGGCCGACGGGCCGACGCCGGTGGTGCTCGGGATGCTCTTCGCCGCCGAGTTCGGCGCCGGGGCCGGGGTGATGATGCTCGACATCACCACCAGCTCGATGCAGACCGCGCTCACCCCCGACGCGCTGCTGTCGCGCACGATGGGTGCCCGCCGCACGGTCAACTACGGGATCCGGCCGATCGGCGCGCTGCTCGGCGGGGCGCTGGGGGCCACCCTCGGCGTCCGGCCGGCGCTCTGGATCGCCACCACCGGTGCGCTGCTCGGCCTGCTCTGGGTGTTCTTCTCCCCCGTACGCGGCCTGCGGGAACTGCCCGCCGAGCCGGAGCGGCCGGGCGGGCCGGCGCGATAACCCGTCGCCGCCGGGCGGGGCCGCTGCTAGCGTCGGCTGCCGTGCTGATCCGCGAGTTCACCGAGGGCGACTGGCCCCGGGTGTGGGAGATCGTCGCCGAGGTCGTCCGGGCCGGGGACACCTTCGCGTACGACCCGGCCATGACCGCCGAGCAGGCGTACGACACGTGGGTGGAGCGCCCGCCGGGGCGGACCGTCGTGGCGGTCGAGGGCGACCGGCTGCTCGGCTCGGCCAAGATGGGCCCCAACCGACCCGGACCGGGCTCGCACGTCGCCACCGCCAGCTTCATGGTCGCGGCCGACGCCAGGGGCCGGGGCGTGGGCGGCGCGCTGTGCCGGGACGCGCTGGGCTGGGCCCGCGGGCACGGGTACGCCGGCATGCAGTTCAACGCGGTCGCCGAGACCAACCGCTGGGCGGTCGAGCTGTACCGGCGGCTCGGCTTCGAGATCGTCGGCACCGTGCCGGGGGCTTTCGCCCACCCGAGCCTGGGCCGGGTCGGCCTGCACGTCATGTACTGCGCATTCTGACCCGCCCGCACCGAATCCGATTGGGACGACCGGGGTCGGGTACGACTGAAGGGACGTGACGACCGCGCTCTCCAACGAGCGCGCGGGCAACCGACCCGAAGGGAGCGACATGACCACCAAGGTCGAGAAGTCCGTCGAGGTGAACGTTCCGGTCCGTACGGCATACAACCAGTGGACGCAGTTCGAGGACTTCCCCCGGTTCATGGGCGGCGTCCGGGAGGTGCGCCAGCTCGACGACAAGCGCATGCACTGGGTCGCCGAGATCGCCGGCGTCACCCGCGAGTGGGACGCCAAGATCCTGGAGCAGGTCCCGGACCGCAAGGTCGCCTGGGCCGCCACCGAGGGCGCGGCCAACGCCGGCGCCGTGCACTTCCAGCCGGTCGACACCGACCGCACGCTGGTCAAGCTCTCCCTGGAGTACGAGCCGGAGGGCGTGATCGAGAAGGCCGGCGAGAAGCTGCACCTGGTCGAGCGGCAGGCCGAGTCCGACCTGGGCAGGTTCAAGGAGTACATCGAGAGCCGGGGCGTCGAGAGCGGCGGCTGGCGCGGCAGGATCGACGAGGGCCGCCAGCTCGGCACCCCCGGCATCGAGTACGCCGACACGAGCCGGAACGGCGGCGACACGAGCCGCGACGGCGGCGACCGGCCCGCCGACGGCGCGGTGACGCCGCCGGGCGGCAGCGCGTACCCGACGTTCACCGAACCGGAGGCGGCCCGCCGGCCGCTCTGATCCGAAGCTGCACCGAAAGGCCCTGTGTGCCCGGCGTAATGCCTGGTCACGGGGCCTTTTCCCGGTCGGGACCGCCGCCGTGCGGGCCGGGGCGTGCGGCGATCAGTCGTCGTCGTACGCGGCCCAGGGGTCGCTCGCCGGGATGCTGCCGGTGTGCGGCGGCAGGTCGCGCTGCGCGGGGACGCCGAAGGGGTGCGGTGCCTCCGCGGCGGGGGTGTCGTACCCGACGGGGTGCGGTGGCGGCGACATGACCAGCACGTACCGGTTGCGCTCGCACTCCTGGAAGTAGCGGTCCGAGGGCGGCAGCGTCAGCAGCGCGAGAGCGGCCAGCACGGCCAGCGCCGTCAGCGCGTCGACCGCGCCGATGCCGATGCCGTACGCCGCCGGCATGAGGCGCTCGACCATGCCGTCGCCCGCGGATCCGGCCGGCCCCTGGAAGGGATCCGTCACGCTGCCGAGGCCCCCGCAGACGAGGAAGATCCCGCCGAGCACGTACGCGGTCGTCCGGGCCTTCTTGCGACCCCGACCGGTCAGGACGGCCAGGGCGGCGGCCCCGGCGGCGAAGAGCATGTCGAGCGTCGCGGCGGCGATGCTGCCGAACCCGGAGCCGGTCTCGCCGGTGTAGGCGTCGACGTAGACGCTCAGGCTCGTGTTGGCGAAGACCAGCCCGACGAGCGCCGACCACAGGGCGAGCCCCGCGACACCGAGCAGCAGCCCGGAGGCGATGCGCACGGTGGCCGGCGGCGCCGGCGGTATCGGTGGGGCAAGACGCATGTGGGACAAGGTAGTGCCTCGGCTGCCTGGCACGCAGGCCCGCATCTACGCCATTCGCAGGTCGGGCACGATGGCGTCATGTTGGTGGATGTTCTCATTCAGGTGGTGGGGGGTCTGGGTCTGCTCGTCGCCGGGGTGCGGCAGGCCCTGGGGCTCCGGCCGCTGGGCCGCTCGGGCGTCCGGCGCCTCGGCACGGTCGTGCGGGTGCGCGTACAGCGGGACACCGAGGAGGGCGCCTGGCTCTACGCGCCGGTGATCGCCTTCCGCGACGAGCACGGCACGGAGCGCGAGTTCACGCCCGAGCTGTCGACCCGCTGGGCGAGCCACGAGCGCGGCGAGCAGGTCACGGTGCTGTACCCGCCTGGGCACCCCGAGGCCGCCCGGCTGACGTCGGGTGTGCACGGCGCGGTGCGGCTCGCCACCGCCGGGATCAGCGCCGTCTTCATCCTGGTCGGGCTGTTCCTGCTCGGCTCGTTCGTACGCGGGCTCCTGGCGCAGGGCTGAAGGCGTTCCTGCCCGTCGTGTTAGCGTCGGCGCCCGTGACTGAGAGCGTGTACGTCGGCAACGCGACCATCGACGCCGCCGGGGACAAGGGCTGGTTGCTGGGGCACTTCAAGGAGCCCGGCAGCCCCCGGCACAGCACCGATGTGGAGATCAAGTGGGGCGTGCACCCGCGCGGTGACCGGCGCGCCCGGTGGGTCACCGGGGAGAGCCGCACGGCGCTGCTGATGCTGATCGAGGGCCGCTTCCGGGTCGAGCTGCCGGGGCGCGACGTGGTGCTGGCCGAGCGCGGGGACTACGTGGTGTGGGGGCACGGGGTGGACCACTCGTGGGAGGCCGAGGAGCCCTCGGTCGTGCTGACCGTCCGCTGGCCGTCCGTCCCCGGCTACGCCGTACCGGAGCAGCCGTAGGGCGGGGTGCCGGTCATGCGCCACCGTCCGGGGTCACCCCGGCGAACAGGTCGGTCTCCGGCAGGTCGGTCGGCACCGCCGACGAGACGAGGTGGTAGTCCTCGGTGGGCCAGACCTGCATCTCCAGGCCCAGCGGGCAGGACAGCTCCGGGCCGTCCGGGTTCACCTGGGTCTCGTGGGCGAGCAGCGCGGCCCGCCGGATCGGGAAGTACTCGGCGCACTCGACGCGGGTGGTCACCTCCCAGGTCGGCCACTCCTCCGGCCAGCCCGCCAGCACCTCACCGGCCGGGGAGTCGAGGCCAGCGTCGACCATCGCCCGGTGGATCGCCTCGAAGTAGTCCCGGTTGAAGGCGCAGGTGTAGTAGAGCTTCTGCGGGCTCCACACCGGACCGCAGTCGTGGTATCGCGACGGGTCCCCGGCGGCCAGGAAGGCGGCCACGGCGACCCGGTTGGCCTGGAGGTGGTCCGGGTGCGGGTAACCGCCGTTCTCGTCGTACGTGATCATGACGTGCGGCCGGAACTCACGGACGGCCTCGACCAGCGGCCGGGTCGCCACGTCCATGGGTTGCGCGGCGAAGCTGTCCGGCGGCACCGCCCCGGCGGTCACCAGACCGGAGTCGACGAAGCCGAGGAACCGTTGCCGCACGCCGAGGATCTCGCGGGCGCGGGCCATCTCGGCCCGGCGTCGGGCGGGCAGTTCGGCCCAGACCTCCGGACGGTCCAGCGACGGGTTGAGCACGCTGCCGCGCTCGCCGCCGGTCATGGTGCAGACCAGGACGTCCGCGCCGGCCCGCGAGTACTTCACCAGGGTGGCCGCGCCCTTGCTGGACTCGTCGTCCGGATGGGCGTGCACGGTGAGCAGTCGCAGCCCGGACAGGTTGGCCCGGTTCGGCGGGGTCATCGGGTGCCTCCTTTGACGAGCGTCCCGGTGTTCCCGGGCGTAGGACCGGCCGCCGGCTTGCCCGGGGCGTGCCGCGGGTACATCGCGGCGGGGATCAGGGTCAGTACCGCGAAGGCGACCACCCAGCCGAAGGTGTGGCCGAACGCGGCATCCACCCCGGAGTCGCCGAGCGCCGTCTGCAGGATGAGAGCCAGTAGGGCCGTGCCGATCGAGCCACCGATGCGGTTCAGCACCGTACGCACCCCGGTGGCTGCCGGGATCTGCGCGCGGGTGATCGACGTGTACGTGGCCGCCGCGTTCGGCGGCACCACCGCGCCGAGCCCGAGGCCCCGGACGAACAGCGCCCCCACCAGCAGGAACAGCGGGGGCCGGGAGCCGGCGAGCAGGAACGGGACGGTGCCGGCGACGATGGCCACGATGCCGAGCAGGGAGACCGCGCGGGGGCCGTGCCGATCGGTCCAGCGGCCCGCGAACGGGGCGATCACGGCCATGCCGAGTGCCTGCGGCGCGAGGGCGAGACCGGCGGCCAGCGGGCTCAACGCGTACGCCTGCACCAGGTAAAGGGGGATCAGCAGCATGGAGCCGTACAGCGCGGCGCCGATCAGGAAGGTGTTGACCGCCGCGAGGGTGAAGCCGCGGCCACGGAAGAGGCTCAGGTCGAGCAGCGGCGTCCGGGTGGTCCGCAGGGCGTGCACCACGTAGGCGACCAGCGCGATGGCGCCGTACCCCAGTAGGGCGGCCTGGGCCACCGCGTCCGTGCCCGGACCACTCAGCGACAGGCCGTAGACCAGGGCGATCAGGCCGGGCGGGAGCAGCAGCAGACCCAGCCGGTCGACGCGCAGCGTGCGGTCCCGCTCGGCGTCGTCCGGCGGGACCAGCCGGGCGGCCAGCACGAGGGCGGCAAGGCCGATCGGCAGGTTCACGAAGAACATCCAGCGCCAGCCGGGTCCGGAGGCGAGCAGCCCGCCGAGGACCGGTCCGGCGATCGGCGCGAGCGAGACCGGGGTGGTGATGAGCCCGACGAGCCGGCCGATGCGTGCCGGTCCGGCGATCCGCGCGATCAACGCCTGGCCGACCGGCTGCATGAGCCCGCCGCCGAGGCCCTGCAGCGCCCGGAACGCGATCAGCGCCCCGGCCGTCGTGGCGAGCCCGCTGAGCGCCGAGCCGACGACGAACACCGCGACGGCCAGCAGCCAGACGCGCTTGCCGCCGAAGCGGTCGACCAGCCAGCCGGAGAGCGGTGCCACCAGCGCGACGGCGAGCAGATAGCCGGTGGTCACCCACTGCACGGTGACCAGGTCGGCGTGCACGCCCGCAGCCACGGAGCCGATGCCGACGCTGACGATGGTGGTGTCCAGTTGGGCGAGCACGGCACCCAGGACGAGCACGCCGGCCACGCGGAGGAGCCCGGCGTCCAGGCGATCGGTCATGCGGCAAACTTAGGTCGCACATATTTTTATGTCAAGCATAAACTTGTGTGGAACCCAGGCCGCTACCATCACCGCCATGAGCGACGTGCCGGGGCTGCGCGAACTGAAGAAGCAGGCGACCAGGGACCGCCTCGCGCACCAGGCCACCTTGCTCTTCATCGAGCGCGGCTTCGACCAGGTCACCATCGCCGACGTGGCGGCGGCGGCCGGCGTGTCGAAGATGACCGTCACCAACTACTTCCCCCGCAAGGAGGACCTCGTCTTCGACGCGCACGCCCTCGTCGAGGAGAGCCTGGCCGCCGCGGTGCGGGCCCGCCGGCCCGGGGAGTCGGCACTGCACGGGTTGCGCCGGCAGTACCTGGCGGCGCTGGGCGGGACGTACCCGGTGCTCACCGGGCACGCGTCGGTGGGCTTCGCGCGGCTGGCGCACGAGAGCCCACGGTTGCGCGCCCGGGAACGTGAGATCGACGAGCGGCGGGAGGAGGCGCTCGCCGCCGCCCTCGCCGCCGAGGACGGCGCGCGGGACGCCGACCACACCCGGGCCGCCGCCGCCCAGCTCGCCGCCGCGCACCGGGTGCTGTTCCGGCTCGTCCGCTCCCTGGTCCGCGACGGCGTGCCGCAGGACGAGACCGACCGGCGGGCCGCCGAGGCGGCCGAGGTCAGCTTCGGGATGCTCGAGCCGGCCCTGGGCGACTATCTCGTCCGGGCGGGCTGACCGTCGCCCGCCCGGCGCGTCAGCCCGGCGGAACGCTCGACGCGGTTAGAACTCGGTGTTCATGATGGCCTCGACCAGGATCTCGCCGGCCGGGGTCAGGTGCACCGTGCCGGCCGCCCGGTCCGTACGCAGCAGGCCGCGTCGCTCCAGCCCGGCGAGGGTCTCCCCCCACGGCTCGTCGAACAGCGACCGGCCGCCGAAGCGCTCCCGGTGCAGGTCGTCGCGGAGCGGTTGCAGCGTCGACAGCGCCATCTTGATCGAGCGGGACTCCTTGGCGCGCTGGCCGAAGCGGGTGACCGAGGCCAGCGGCAGCACGCCCGCCTCCACCAGCTCGATGTACCGGTTCGCGTTGACCTCGGTCATCGCCTCCGACTGCCGGCAGCTCGAGCTGCCCCCGAGCCCGATGGCGACCTCGGCGTCCTGGCGGTCCTGGTCGACCATGATGGCCTTCCACCGCTCCGGGGGGTGCTCGCGCCGGTGGAAGTACATGGTGGGGTGCTCGGCGTACCCGCTGGCGGTCAGCCCGCCCGCCAGCACCTCGCGCATCTGGTACTGCTCGCCGAGGGTGGGCCAGTGGTGGCCGTCGTCGGCCAGCTTCTCCCGGTAGCTGGCGAACTGCCACGCCGCCGGCCGGTCGCCGGCGACCCCCGTGCGGGTGTCGGCGTACGACCGCAGGTGCAGCTTGGTGCAGACCAGCCCCGGCACCTCGTACCCGGTGACGATGTCGAGGTCCCGTTCGACGCTGGCGACGGTCTGGTCGAGCAGCCCGTACATCAGGTCGACGGTGACCCAGTCGAAGCCCAGCCGGCGGGTGGTGTCGAGAAAGGCCCGGCACTCGGTCTCGCTGTGCTCCCGCCCGGAGAGACGCAGCACCGGGTCGTCGAACGACTGCACCCCGCAGGAGAGCTTGCGGCAGCCCTGGTCGAGGAGGAACTCCAGCAGCGGCTCGGTGAAGGTGGTCGGGTCGCCCTCGAACCGGATGGCGGTGTCGGGGGTGAAGGCGAAGTTGCGCCGGTAGAAGTCGAGCAGCCGGGCCACCGCGTCGGTCGACATCAGCGAGGGGGTGCCGCCGAAGACGTTGAACTCGCCCACCGGGGCCTCGCGGAGGTGCGGCACCCGGTCGAGCCAGAGCTGGGCCTCGCGGATGTTCAGGTCCACCCACTGGTCCACCTTGGCGCGGGTGACCTCCGGCCGGCCCTTGACCAGGACGACCGGGTACTGGCAGAACCGGCAGCGGTAGCTGCACGTGGGGATGTAGGACCAGAGGTGGATCGGGCGGGTGTCGGCCAACTGCGTGTTCAGATCGGCGAGGAAGGAGTCCACGGGCGCGTCGGGGATGTCGCCGGGGAAGACGTGCGCGCCGAACGGGTCGAGGGCGACGTATTCGAGCAGTTGGCGGTTCTCCGCGGCGGCCAGCACGTCCACGACGGCGGGCCGGGGACGCGCCGGGTCGAGGCTGTGCAGCGAGGCCAGCGCCGCCGCGTACGGGTCGCCCATCAGAACACCCCTCCGTTGCCGAAATGGTCGTGCGCCGCACCGGACTCCCGGTCCTCGCAGTAGTAGCGGACGAAGTCCCGGAAGCGCTCCGGATCGCCCTGGTCGCGGATCTCCTGGAGGCAGTCGGGCAGCGGCGGCGGGTAGCCGATGTCCGGCCCGACCGTGGCGCGCAGCCGGGCGAAGAGCTCGTCGGCGAACTCGAAGTAGAGCCGGAAGCTGGGCGACTTGTACGAGTGGATGGGGACGAAGTCGATCAGCCGCGACTCGGCGGTGATCTCGGCGATCCGGCGGGCCAGCCGCTGCGCCAGCGCCGGGGTGAAGAACTCGACCACCGCGCTCTCGTTGAGCAGCGCCGGGGTCAGCAGCACCGGCAGGATCATGTTCTTCGGCACGAAGTCCTTGATGGAGAACTCCCACGCCTGCAACGCCTCGTCCTCGGTGAGGTCGGCGATCACGGGGGCCGGGGCGTCCGGGCGGATGTCGCGCATGGTGATGATGCCGCCGGCCCCGTACGCCCGCCCGGTGATCACCTCGTCGATCGCGTGGTCCACCCGGCGCGGGTTGATCTCCACCCGGGAGCCGGGCACGTAGGTGATGTCGTCGCCGCTGGCCCGGACCAGGATGCCGAAGTCCCAGTCGTCGGAGAGGTGGTTGAGGAAGCGGCCGTCCTTGAGCTGGTACGACAGCTCGATGCCGCCGACCCGCTGGTACGCCTGCCGTTCCACGGCGAAGCCCTTGCCGTCGGGGAAGCCGCCGAAGAGGGAGAACGTCACCGCCCGGCAGCGCAGCGTCCGGTCGATCGCGTCCCAGAGCAGGGGCCGACCGGCGAAGTGCGCGCGGTCGTAGTAGTAGTCGCAGACCCCGATCGCGGCCTTGCTGCCCTGCATCGCGGCCAGCAACTCCGCCAGCCAGTACGGGTCGACCCGGCAGTCCGCGTCCGCCGAGACCAGGAAGAACGAGGGCGGGTCGACGGCCGACGCGTCCCGCGACCGGGCCCGCTCGGCGGCGAAGTCCATCCCCGCCTTGCGGGCGCACGACACCCCCTGCTCCGGCTCCCCGATGGCGTGCACCCGCAGCCCCGGGTGCGTGGCGGCGAGGTCGCGAGCCAGCGCCACGGTGTCGTCGGTGGAGTTGTTGTCGACCAGCAGGACGTCGAAGAGACCCCGGTCGAGCGGGCCGTCGGCCCCGCGCTGCCCGGCCAGCGAGTCGAGCACGGCGGCGATGTTGGCCGCCTCGTTGAAGACCGGCAGGACGACGGTCATCCGTACGCCGTCGGTCAGCGGGGGCACGGCGGCGCGGCCGTAGATTTCGGTCGCCGCCGGTCGGCGGGTCGGCGTGGCCCCGGTGGCTGTCGCATTGGCGATGGCCCCCGCGCCGAGCAGCTCGTCGACCAGCTCGGCGGCCCGGCTGGTGGCGAAGTACCGCCGGCCCCGGGCGTGGTTGTGGGCGGCCACCCGGCGGTACAGCAGCGGGTTGGTGAGCAGCTCGGCGACCTCGGCGACGAAGGCGTCGGTGATCGGGGCCTCGTCGTCCGGGCCCACGTCGAGCACGGGCGCGTGCAGTCCCTTGCTGCCGTAGACGGCGTCGTAGAGCTCGTAACGGGTGGTCAGGTAGGGCACCCGGGAGGCGATGGACTCGCCGATCGGGTTGCCGTAGCTCTCGTAGTCGTACGAGGTCAAAAACGACGTGAGGTCGGCCGCCGCCAGCAGGTCCGCCACCGTGTGCCGGCGGCGCGGGTCGGGGCCGAGGCGGATGTCGCGGGGGGCCAGCGGGCCGCCGAAGGTCACCCGGTCGGCGACGCCCCGGCGCTGCGCGTACGCCCGCAGCGCCGCCGTCGTGGCCGGGTGCTCGGTCGGCTCGCCGGCCACGAAGAGGTGGACCGGCCGGTCGACGCCCCGGTCGGCGAACCAGCGGGTCAGGCGGACGACCAGGTCGATGTCGCGGTCGATTCGCTTCTGCGGCACCAGCCGGGTGAACCGGGCGATCAGCGCCGCGTCGGCGGGGATGCCGTGGCGGGCCCGGAACCCGTCGTCGGTCGCGCCCGGCCGCGGCGGGTCGAACCGGAAGGTGTTGGGCAGCACCCGGATGTCGCGCAGCTCGGGGGCCCAGGCCAGGGTGCGCCGACGGGCGTGCTCGTGCAGGGCCAGGTAGCGGATGTGCGGCGAGTCGACCGGGCGCACCGCGTGCGGATACGGCGATGCTCCGTACTTGCCGGCCGCCGGCTCGCTGGACCACATCAGGTCGTGGTCGCGCCAGAGCACGTACGTGCCGAGGCCCGCTTCCCGGCCGTAGCGCGCGATGGCCTGGTGGAGGGCGCGGGTGTAGGTGACGTTCTCCGGCAGCGTGCCGTTCTCCACCAGCACGGCGCTCACCCGGTGGCGACGCCAGGTGGCCACGATCCGGTCGGCGACGGCCGCGCTGATCGCCGCCACCTCGGTCGGCAGCTCGGTGCCCCGGCCGACGGCGTCGAGCGTGGCCCGGACGAAGTCGGCGTCGTAGCCGGGGACGTCGGCGAGGCCGTCGATGCGGGCCAGCTCGACCCAGGGCGGCAGGTGCGTCGCCTCGTCGGTGTACGGGACGAAGAAGTGGCCCTTGTCCTCCTTGATGTCGTACCCGACGTCCAGCAACACCCGGTGACCGCGCTGTCGGAACGCCTCGGCGAGCTTGACGAACTCGACGACCACCCCGGAGAGCGGAGTGGCGTCGAAGGAGACCCCCCAGAGGACGGGTGCTTCGACATCGCTCTGGTGCGGCGGGTCGAGCGGCGGCTGCATCCGGAATCTCCCTTGCCAAGGGGGCATGGAGGAGCACCGATCGGCGGTGATCGCTGTTACCTCGCCGTGATCACTGCAGCCTACGACTCCCATCCAACGATCACCATAGATGTGACTCCGCGCATGCCGGTGACCCGGGTAAAACGAGCGACGGCCCGTCAGGTCACCGACGCTCCCCCGTGGGCGGCGTTTCCGCCGGGGCCTTCGGCGGTGAGATCGTCATCCACAGCGGCCAGCCGACGAACCAGATCAGCGTGACGACGGTGACCTGCACCGTGTAGCCCCAGAGGGCCTGGCTGTTCGGGGCGTTCCTGGCGACCAGGGCGAGCACCCCGGTGACCGCGCAGGTGATCGCCCAGGCCAGCACGCACCGAAGCCAGGCCCGCCACTCGTAGCGGACCCGCGCCGCGCCGTACTTCGGGGGCTTGGCCGGGCGGGGGCCGCCGGCGAAGCGGTGCGCGAACCAGCCGTCCGCCCAGCGGATCAGATCCGGGCCGAAGGCGACGCTGAAGCCCAGGTAGACCGCCGCCAGCCCGTGCGTGGCGTCGACCGCCGCGCCGCCGCGCAGGTCCAGGATGGACGCGACGATGAGGATCAGGTCGGTCACCGGGACGAAGAGCAGCAGTACGGAGCCCAGGCGCTTGCGGCGCAGGACGTACCGGGCGAAGAGGCCGGCACCGAGGATCAGCCAGAAGCCGATCTCGCACGCGACGATCACCGCAACGATCACACGAGCACTCCTTCGGGCGAGACCACCTGGACGCTAGCACCCTGCGTTTCGGCACCACCTCCTACTAATTGACGGAGGCCATATCGTTCCGCTTGATGACGGCACGGACCGCATGGCCGGGCAGGATCGGCCCAGCGAACAACGGACGCAGCAGCATCCCGTAATGCCTATCTCGAAGAAAGATCATCACTGCGGTGTACCGGGGTATGAAGGGCTCCGACCGGCACGGCCCTGATAATGAACCTGCGGCACATGACCTTGGTACCGTCGATGACGGCAGGCTCGCTGGTTGTAGCGGTCGGCGGGCCGCCACCCAGACCGCCACCTGGGAGGTCGAATGCCTGCCCGCAACCGCGCCATCGTCGACCCGCAATTTCCCGCCGAGCTGAGCCGGCTACGCCGCGAACGGGGCCTTTCCCTGCGCGAGTTGGCCCGGACCGTCTACTACGGCAAGAGCTACCTGCACGACCTGGAGACTGGACGCATCCGCCCGACCCGCGAGGTCGCCGAGCACCTCGACCGCGCCCTGGCCGCTGGCGGCGCGCTCGCGGCGATGGTCATCGACCCGCCGCCGATCGGCTCGGCCGACGACGCCGGGAGGATGGCGTACGTCATCGCGCGACCTACCCGGCTCGACGCCCAGGCCGTCGAGGTGTTCACCGACGTGCTGGCCGCGCAGCGCCGCCTCGACGACGTGGTGGTGGCGCAGCTCATGCTGCCCGGAGCCGTCGCCCAGTGGCGCACTGTCCAGGCCGTCGCTGATCAGGCGCGCGGGCCGCACGCCGAGCGCCTTCGGCCGGTGGCCGCCGAGTGGACGCAGTTCGTCGGTTGGCTACACGCCGAGGCGCGCCACGACACCCAGGCCGTCGAGGTGCTGACCGAGGCCGCCGAGCAGGCCGACGCGGTCGACGGCGGGGAGCTGGCGGCGCAGGCGGAGAACTTCCGTGGCTACCTCGCCCGGCAGCAGGGCCGTCCGCGCGGCATCGTGCGGCACTTCCTCGCCGCCTACCACACGCCCGGGGCCGCACCCCTGCAGCGGGTCGGTGACGCCGTGCAGGCCGCCCACGGGTACGCCTTGCTCGGTGACCGGGCCGCCGCTGTCCGGCTACTCGGCGAGGCCAGTGATCTCACCGAGTCGGCTGGGGACGAGCCGCCGCCGGCGACCGCCTACTGGTTGACCCCGAGCTTCTGCCGAATGGGGCTCGGCCTGGCGTACCTGGCCCTCGGCGATCGGGCCGCAGCGGCGGGGAACCTCCGCGCGGGGCTGGACGAGCTGCCCGAGGAGCAACGCGAGGCGGAGTGGACGGCGGAGTACCGGCGCGCCCTCGCCGTCGCCGGTTGATTTGTCCGACACCTGTCCGCTACTCGTGCCGGACAGATTGCAGTACCGTCGGTGACGGCAAGCTTGCTGGTTGTGGCTGCCGGGGGGCCGCCACCCAGACCGCTACCTGGGAGTCGCCATGACCGAGCCAACCTTGCTGAACGGCTCGACAGGGTCCTTGAAGCCGCCGGAGGCCTTGCCGTCCTCGCCGCCATACGCCCAGGGCTGCGACGCCGCGAGTTCGTAGCCGCCGCCGGCCTGGCCGCTACCCTGCCCCACACCCTGCTCGCCGACGGGCGCCACGTCGGAGCAGCCACACCCGGCAGGCTCATCGAGCGCACCGCCCGACTCCGCCGCCTAGACAACCATCTCGGCGGTGCCGACACCCGTCGCATGTACGCCGTCGAAGTCGACGCTACCGCCCGCCTGATCCAGGATGGGTCCTACAGCGAGGCGACCGGCCGGCAACTCCTTGCTGTCCTCGCCGAGCAGGCCCAGCTCGCCGGGTGGGCCGCTTTCGACGCCGGGCACCATCCCGACGCTGACCGGCTGTACCGAGTCAGCCTCGCCGCTGCCCGTGACGCCGACAGCGCCGCGCTGGCCGGCAATGCCCTGGCCTTCCTCGCCTACCAGCAGCAGGCCCTCCACCGCACCGCCACCGACACCGCCACCGCGGCCTGCGACACCGCTGGCGCCACCGTCACCCCCGGAGTACGCGCTCTACTGCACCTCCGGGCCGCCTGGGCGCACGCCCTCGCCGGCGACGACGCGGCCACCGAACGGCACCTCGACGTCGGCACCACCTGCCTGACGGAACACGACGACCGTCCTGAACCCGACTGGGTGTACTGGGTCGACCGCACTGAGGGTGAGATCATGACCGGCCGGTGCTGGACGGTGCTGCGCCGGCCAGTGCGGGCGATTCCCGTTCTTGCGCGGGCGCTGGGTCAGGTCGATGACACGTACGCCCGGGACAAGGCGCTGTATCTGTCATGGCTCGCAGATGCCTACCTTGACGCGAACGAGGTGGAGCAGGCGTGCGCCACCGCAGTCGTGGCCATGCGGCTCTCCGGGGGCGTCGGTTCGATCCGGCCAGGCCAGCGCCTGGACTCCGTCCTCAACCGGCTTGAGCCGTACGCCACTCTGCCCTGTGTCGTCGAGCTGCGTGCGTTGGCAGCCGAAATGTCTAGGCGCCCACTGACCGGGCCAGCCACGCCAAATACTCGATAGAGCCTTGCACGATCGGGACGCCGACCACCTGCGGATTGCTCCACGGGTGCGCTGCGAGTAAGTGCCGCTCCAACTCCGGATACTTGGCGGCGGCGGTGAACAGCAGCACCTGCCATTCCTCACCTGTGCCCTGTTTCCCTTCATGCCAGAACACGCTGATCACCGGTCCGACCACCTGGGCGCCCGCCGCGAGGCGGGATGCCACGGCACCTTCAGCGAGGGCTACGCCCGCCTCCCGGCTGTCCGTCGCGGTGGTCACCTGCATGTAGCCCGTCACGCTGGTGACCCTACTCGCAGGCGTCCGCGGACAGCTCGGACAGTGGGCGGACAAGCTGCTCCTGTGTTGAGACAGGGCCATCGGTGAGGCTGACACGAGGGTGGGTGGCGACCACCGATAGGCCGCCTCGCCCTACGGGTGGCGACGGTGGTCCGATTTGTGCGAGCTGCTGTCGCCACCCTCCCCAGCGGAGAGGAGACGACCGTGACGATCATGTCCGAGCTACGCGCGATCACCCGGTGGCTGCTGCGCCGGGCCGATTCGCCCCCGCCACCCGACACCGGCCAGCGCATCCAGGAAGCGGAGCAGATCGCCGCGCGGCAGCGCATCCTGGACCAGGCCAAGGCCGATCGCTCGCGGACCGACCGGTGACCCGCATGATCGAGGACATCGACGCCGGCGGCGTCGCCATGGTCGCCAACATCGTGCTGCGCAGCCACGCCACCGGCCAGCGGTGCTGGCGGTGCAAGCCGGACGGAACCTGCACCGAGATCGAGTGGGCGAAGGGAATACTCTCCCTGGCCGAAGCGGACTGGGCGGCGCTGCAGCGGCACGTCGCCACGTGGTGACGCGGTAGACGTGGACGATCTGCCCATAGGCCGGCGGGTCGCGTACTGGCGCGGCCGGCGGAAGATGTCACAGCAGCAGTTCGCCGACGCCGTCGGCAAGTCGAAGAGCTGGGTCGACAAGGTCGAACGCGGCGTCCGTCGGCTCGACAAGGTCTCCATTTTGGAAGACATCGCCGACGCGCTCCGAGTCGATCTGCGGCTCCTGCTCGGCAAGGACGGTGCGAGGCAGCGGGGCGCGGGCGGACCGGACGAGGAGGCCGTGGACGCCGTCCGGGGCGCCCTGGCCCGGTGGGGACCCGCCCGGATGGGCGTGACGCGGGCAGCGCCGACGCTCGGCGAAATGGGTAAGGCCGTCACCCACGCCTGGCTGACCTATGAGCACGCCCGGTACGCCGACCTCCTGCGTACGCTGCCGCGCCTGCTGCTCGGCGCGGACCTGCTGCACGCCGAACACCCGCGCGACCCGGCGGCGGGCCGCCGGCTGGCCGAGGTCTACCAGCTCACGTCGACCGTCATGGGCAAGCTCGGTGTCACGGACCTGGCCTGGCTGGCAGCGGACCGGGCGCTGACCGCCAGCCAGGACACCGGCGACCGGCTACTGACGGGGGCCTCGGCCGCCCAGCTCGGTCACGCACTGCTCGCCCAGGGGCAGGCCCGGCACGCGATGGAGGTCAGCATCGCAATGGCCAACCGGCTCGCCCCGCCGCAGCCGCTGGCCGCCCCGGCTGAACACCTGTCGGTCTACGGCACGCTGCTCACCACGGCCGCGCTCGGCGCTGCCGCCCTCGGGTACGCCGACGACGTCGACGATCTGCTCGCCCAAGCCGCCGAGGCGTCGACGGGCGTCGATGAGGGCCAGGATCACTACCGGACCGCCTTCGGGCCGGTCGCCGTCGAGCTGGCCAGGGTGGCGGCGACGGTCGAGCTCGGCGACGGCAGCGCCCTCGACACGGGCGCGCACCGGCGGCTCGTCGACGGGCCCGACTGGCGGCGGCTACCGCCGGAGCGGCGAGCGGCCTACCTGCTCGACGTGGCACGCGGCCACCTGCAGGCGGGTGACGTGGCCGGTGCCGACCAGGCGGTGGTGATCGCTGACCGGGTGGCGTCGGCGGAGATCCGGGCCCGGCCGCTTGGTCGCGAGGTGCTGGCGACGGTCCTGCGCCGGTCGCCGACGGCGAGCGCCGACGTGCTGCGCGTGGCCGACGAGGCCGGCGTCAGTGTGTGACCGGCCCTCCGTGACGAGCCCCGGCCATAACCAGGAGCCAGCCGGCAAAACGACGAATGCCCTGGTCAGGGATAGTGACCAGGGCATTCGTCGTGCTGAGCCGCCTGACGGAATCGAACCGTCGACCTACGCATTACGAGTGCGTCGCTCTAGCCGACTGAGCTAAGGCGGCAACGATCAGTGAGTCTACGGCACGCCCCGCCCACCCTCGCAACCGGATGACGCCGTCCAGCAACCGGACACCAGGCCCGTCCGCGCCCACACCCGACAGCGCGCCACACCCCGCCGGACTACGCTGCGGCGGGTGACCGACGATCCCACCCCCGTCGAGGGTCCGGACGGCGACGACTTCGCCCGCTCCGCACGCCGACCCCGCAGCACCGACCCGCTGGAGCTGGGCTTCACCCCGCGCAAGCCGGTGCCGTGGCTCGCGCCGTTCCTGCTGATCAGCACCGGCCTGCGTACGCTGCTGGCGATGCTCTTCGGGGCGTACCTGGACAAGCGGGAGTTGCAGAACGCGTTCGGCGGCGGGATCTTCCGCCAGGTCGGGCCGGACGGCGGGCTGTGGCTGGACTACGTGGCCGACCTCGGGGACGGCTTCAACGGCACGTACTCGGTGGCGTACCTGATCGCCCAGCCGGAGATCGAGGTCGACGGGCACCGGCTGCCCCGGGCGCAGACCCTGGTGATGGGCGGCGACCAGGTCTACCCGTCGGCGTCGTACGCCGCCTACGAGGACCGCTGCAAGGGTCCGTACCAGGCCGCGCTGCCGGTCACCCCGCCCGAGCGGCCCACCCTCTTCGCGGTGCCGGGCAACCACGACTGGTACGACGGGCTGACGGCGTTCCTGCGGCTCTTCGTGCGGTCCCGGGACCGGCACTTCGGCGGCTGGGAGACCGGGCAGTCCCGGTCGTACTTCGCGGTGGAGCTGCCCGCCGACTGGTGGCTGCTCGGCCTCGACGACCAGTCCGGCTCGTACCTGGACGACCCGCAGCTCACCTACTTCGACGAGGTGGCCCGGAAGCTGGGGCCGCAGAGCCGGGTGATCATGGCCGTGCCGGCGCCCACCTGGGTCAAGGCCGGCGACGACCCCACCGCGTACGACTCGATCGACTACTTCATCCGGACCATCGTCACCCCGACCGGGGCCCAGGTGCGGCTGCTGGTCTCCGGGGACCTGCACCACTACGCCCGGTACGCCGGCCCGGACCGCCAGTTGATCACCTGCGGCAGCGGCGGGGCGTACCTGTACCCCACCCATCATCTGCCCGAGCGCATCGAGGTGCCGCCGCGCGACACCCTCTCCCGGCGGGCCAGCCGCACCCGCCCGTACGACCTGGTGGCCCGCTTCCCCGACAAGGCCCGCTCCCGGCGGTACGGCTGGGGGATCTTCGGGCGGCTGCCCCTGCGCAACCCGGGCTTCGGGACCCTGCTCGGCACCCTGCACACCCTGCTGATGCTGGCGATGGCCGGGGCGGCGACGACTGGCGGCGGCGAGACCGAGCAGCGGCTGTTCAGCGTCCCGCTGGTGGCCATGCTGCTGGTGACGGCCGTCGGTGCGGTGGTCTTCGCCAAGCCGCCCAGCGCCGGCGGGAAGCGGGAGGTACGACACTGGATCCTCGGGGTGGGGCACGCCCTGGCCCACGTGGCGCTCGCCGCCGCCGGCACCTGGGTCTGGCTGGCGCTGCCCCTCTACGACTGGGCCTGGCCGTTGCCGGCGGTCGCCGCCGCGGTGGTGTACGGCCCGGTGATCGGCCTGGTCGCCACCGAGCTGGTGGCGGCGTACCTGCTGGTCGCCGGGGCCTTCGGGGTGAACGTCAACGAGCTCTTCGCCGGCCAGGGCATCGAGGACGCCAAGGCGTTCCTGCGGATGCGCATCGACCCCGACGGCACCCTGACCATCTACCCGGTAGCGGTCGACCGCGTAGCCCGCGACTGGCAGGTCAACCCCGACACCTCCCCCGCCGCCTCCCCCACCACCTCCTGGCTGACCCCCACCCGCCCGCTGACCCCCCGCCTGGCCGAACCCCCCCTCACCCTGACCCCCTGACCCCCTGACCCGGGGGCTGCGCGCGTTGATCAAGAGGTTTGCGTCAAAAGACCGCCGTCCGATGACGCAAACCTCTTGATCAATCAACAAGTCGGGTGGGATGCGGACTCGGTCACCGCGCTATGCCTTCCGGGCTTGGCTCGTCGCGGCCCTCGTAGGCGCGGCGGGAGCCGCAGACGTCGGCGCGGGAGCACATGGAGCGCGAGCCGTCGGCGTCCAGGCGGACGGTCACCGCGTCCCTCGGGACGCTGTGGCCGACCACGCGACCCTCCCCCTCCGGGGTGGTGACGCGGGTGCCCACGGACGGGGTGGACGCCTGGAACCGCTGGTACAGCGGGTGTTCGTACTTCAGGCAGCACATCAGCCGGCCGCACGCGCCGGAGATGCGCAGCGGGTTCAGCGGCAGCTCCTGGTCCTTGGCCATCCGAATGGTGACCGGCTCGAAGTCGGTGAGGAAGGTGGCGCAGCACAGGTCCCGGCCGCAGGAACCGATGCCGCCCTGCACCCGGGCGGAGTCCCGGGCGGAGAGCTGGCGCAGCTCGACCCGGCAGTGCAGGGTCGCCCCGAGGTCACGGACCAGGGAGCGGAAGTCGACCCGGTGCGGGGCGGTGAAGTAGACCGTGGTCCGGTCCCCGCCGCCGTCGACGGCGAGCACGTGGTCGACGGCGACCACCTTCATCGGCAGGCCGTGCTCGCGGATCAGCCGCTTGGCGGCCACCTTCGCCTCGGCCTTGTGCCGCCGCAGCAGCTCGTCGCGGCGCAGGTCCTCGTCGCCGGCGAGACCGGCCAGCTTGGGGAACCCGTCGGTGTCGTCGCTGACCCACTGGGCGGCCCAGACGCACTCCGCCACCTCGGGCCCGTCGTCGGTGGGGACCAGCACCCGGTCACCCACCTGGGGGCGGAACTCGCCCGGGTCGAGGTAGTAGAGCCGCCCGTACCGATTGAAGCTGACCGCGCAGAGCATGCCCATCCCCTCACCTTACGACGGGTCGACGGCGACCACCCACCCGGCCGTGGCCGGCCCGTCACCGCCCGCAGCGATCCATCGACGTCGACTCGTACCACGCGATCCGGCCGCTCGTCCCGATGCGCCTCGCCCGGACGGTTGATTCCGCCCCGAGGCGGGGGACAAACGGCCGGCGGAGGCGTTGAGTGGTGGCAGACCTGCGGGGGTGCAGGGGGAGGTCACGGCGTCGCCGCCGGGTGCCCGGCCAGACCGGCGCACCGGCGCGACGCCGTGACCGGTTTCCGGCCCCGGAACGTCGTCACCACCAGCCCCGGAACGTCGTCACCACCGGCCCCGGAACGTCGTCACCACCGGGCGGGAGGGTCAGCGGCCGACGCGGGTGACGGTGTCGTAGCGGGTCGGGCCGGCCGCCTGGCCGCGCCAGGTCGTCTCGGCCAGGCTGGGCGACCACTGGCGCAGCAGCGTCTCCGCGCCGTCGTAGGCCACCCCGAGCACCGAGAGCACCCGGTACGCGACGTCGGCCGCCGCGAGCAGCCCCGCGTCGGCGGCGTCGGCCCCCGGTGCGGCGGCGCGGACCCGGACCGCCTCGGCGGAGCCGAGCACGTCGGCCAGCGCCCGCGCCAGCGCGAGCCGGCTGCCCTCCACCCAGTCGGCCAGGGCGTCCGCGTACCCGGCCGTCGACTCCAGTCGGCCCACCAGGCTCTCCGGGCCCTCGTCGAGGTGGCGCAGCAGCGTCGAGCGCCCCTGGCCGTACGCCGACGCGGCCGGCCCCGACCAGACGGTGGCGTCGTTGAGGGCGTGGCATGCCTCGTCGTACCCCCGCACGAGCGCCCGGACCGCGTGCCCGGCGGCGGCCAGCGGCGCCGGGTGCAGGTCGAGGAAGCCCCGCACCGCGTCGCCCGGCAGCACCCGCATCCGGCGCAGCAGCGGCCAGAGCCGGTGCCCCTCGGGCGCCCCGTCGGCCAGCAGCGCGTCGACCCGGGCCAGCAGGTCCAGCCCCGGCTCGGCGAGACGGTCCAGGGCGTCCATCAGAACTCCCGGCCGAGCCGCCGCCGGGCGGAGTCGTCGACCCCCGCGTACCGGTCGGCGGCGGTGCGGACCGCGGCGGCGGTGGCGGCGAGCCGGGTCGCGGCGACGGTCGCCTCCCGGGCCCGGTCGCCGGTGGCCTCGACCCACCGTCGGTGCAGCGCCCGGCCGATCTCGCCGGGGCGGCCGGGGACGTGGGTGCCGAACGCCGGGTGCGGCGGGTCCGTGGCGGTCACCTCGCGGGCCAACGCGCCGAGGGTGTCGCCCGCCTCGTCGAGCCGGTCGGCCAGCGCCCGCAACTCGTCCATGTCAGGCACCCGCCAGCGGCCGGTACGCGGCGAAGGTCTCGTTGTGCAGCTTCTCCCGGGCCCACTCGGCGGCGTCGGCGGCGGCGGTCACCGCCGCCCGCACCGAGGCGGCCACGTCCCGGGGGTGACGGTTGTGCAGCGGGCCGAGGAACCGCACGTCGGTGATCCGGCCGCCGGCGGTGACCACCACCTCGACCAGCCCGTCCGGGGAACGCACGGTGACCTCCACGGTCGTCACCGCCCGGTCGAACTCGGCCTGCAGGAACTCGATGCGGCGGTAGCGCCGCACCGCCTCCTCGATCCAGGCCTCGTCGATCTCCCCCCGAGGCATCGCGGACTCCTCCCGGCAGTGCACCCACTGGGTGTGCCGCCAGCGTCACCGCGCGGCATCACGGACCGTACCGCACACCAATCGGGGCTGTCGATGGGCCGGCGGACCGGTGGCCGGTGACGGATCAGCCCTTCCAGAGGGTCAGCATCATCGCCTCCACGGCGATCCGCGGCTTGACGTTAGCCTCGATGGCGGAGCGGCACTCCAGCACGGCCTCCAGGCGCCGCAGCGACCCCTCGGCGTGCCACCGCTGCGCGCCCGCCTCGGCCAGCGCGGCGGTGTCGGTGTGCACCGGGGCGACCGGGGCCCGCAGCGCCACGACCAGCGCGTCCCGGTAGAACCCGGCCAGGTCCACCAGGGCCCGGTCCAGGGCGTCGCGCTGGGCCCGGGTGGCCCGCGACTTCTGCCGCTTCTCCAGCTCCTTGAGCTGCCCGGCGGACCCCCGCGCCGCGCCGGCCGCGCCCCGGCCGGTGCCGCCCGCGCCGAGTGCCGTCTGCAACGCGGCCCGCTCGGCGGCGTCGCTCTCCGCCACGGCCGCCCCCGCCTCGGCCTCGGCGGCCTCGATCAGCGCGGACGCCGCGTCGAAGGCGGTGCCCACCCCGGTCAGCCGGCGCGGCACCCCGAGCACCAGGTCGCGCCGGGCGCGGGCCTCGGGGTCTCTGGCGAGCCGCCGGGCCCGGCCGACGTGCCCCTGCGCGGCCGCCGCCGCCCACCGCGCCACGTCCGGCGCGACGCCGTCGCGGCGGGTGAGCACCTCGGCCACCGCCTCGGGCGCCGGCTGCCGCAGCGGTACGACCCGACAGCGCGACCGGATCGTCACCGAGATGTCGTCCGGGTGGGTCGACGGGGTGCAGAGCAGGAAGACCGTCCGGGGTGGCGGCTCCTCGACGGCCTTGAGCAGCGCGTTGCCGGCCGCCTCGGTGAGCCGGTCGGCGTCCTCGACGATCACCACCTGCCACCGGCCGCCGGAGGGGGTGCTGGCCGCCCGCAGCACCAGGGTGCGCATCTCGCCGACACCGATGGAGAGCCCGTCGGGCACCACCAGCCGCACGTCGGCGTGGGTGCCGGTCAGCGTGGTGTGGCAGCCCTGGCAGACGCCGCAGCCGGTGCCGTGCGCGCACTGCAGGGCGGCGGCGAAGGCCCGCGCCGCCACCGAGCGGCCCGAGCCGGGCGGCCCGGTGAAGATCCACGCGTGGGTCATCCCCGCCCCGGGATCGCCCGCGCCGGCGGCCTCGGCGGCCTCCGCCTCCGCCTCGGCCTCGGCGGCGAGGGCGTCGAGGTCGTCGGGGTCGACCGGGCCGGCGGTGGCCGCCGCGTGCGCGGCGGTGGCCTGGCGCAGCAGCGCGGCGGCCGACGCGGCGGCCCGGCGCAGCGTGTCGACGGCCTCGTCCTGGCCGACCAGGTCGGCGAAGACGTCCGGCATCAGGTCCGGTGCTCCATCGTCACCAGCTCCGAGTCGGATAACTCCGGCTGCACCGACGTGTCCGGCCCCTGGGCGGGGCGGGGGTGCACGATGCCGGAGAGGTCGGCCAGGAACTCCTCGACCCGCCGGGCCACCAGCTCGGCGGTCTCCCCGACCGGGCGGGAGGCGTCGAGCACCAGGTAGCGCTTCGGGTCGTTGGCGGCGAGGTCGAGGAACGCGTACCGGACCCGCTCGTGGAAGGCGACGGACTCGGCCTCCAGCCGGTCGGCGCCGACGTCGCGGGTGGCGATCCGGGACAGGCCGGTGCTCGGGTCGACGTCGAGGAGCACCACCAGGTCGGGCTTGAGCCCGCCGGTGGCCCAGGAGGAGAGCCAGGAGACCTCGTCGACGGGGAGCGTCCGCCCGGCCCCCTGGTAGGCCAGGGACGAGTCGACGTACCGGTCGCTGATCACCACCGCGCCCCGGGCCAGCGCCGGCCGGACCACGGTCGCCACGTGGTGCGCCCGGTCGGCGGCGTAGAGCAGCGCCTCGGCGCGCGGCGACGGTGCCTCGTCGGCGGCGTCGAGCAGCAGCGAACGGATCCGCCCGCCGATGCCGGTCGCTCCGGGCTCCCGGGTCTCCACCACCTCCCGGCCCTGCCCGCGCAGCCGCTCGGCGAGCGCGGCGAGCTGGGTCGACTTGCCCGCGCCCTCGCCGCCCTCGAAGACCACGAAGAGCCCGTTGGAGACGAACTTCTCGGCCGGCATCAGCGGGCGGCCCCGGATCGACCCCCAGAGGTCGGCGAGGACCGGCACGCCCTTCTTGTCGTCCATCTGGCCGAAGGCGCTGATCCCGGCGAAGATGCCGGCGGCACCGGCGGCCAGCAGCAGCAGGCGGGTGGAGGAGACGGAGATGCCCAGGTCGGCGATCTCGAGCCGGCGCGAGCCGCCGACGCCGACGAGCAGGCTGCTCAGCGCGATGGCCAGGATCAGCACCAGCCGGGTGCCGATCTGCACCACGGCGAAGACCCGGCCGCGCACCTCGTCGGCGATCTCGCCGCCGAGCAGCGTGGTGCCGGCGAGGAAGGCCATGCCGGCGCCCGCGCCGACCAGGATCGCGCCGAGGATCGCCATGGAGAGGTGCACGGCGAACGCGAGCACCAGCACGGACGCGCTGGCCAGCACGATGCTCATGCCGAACCAGCGCCGCCGGGACATGTCCCGCACGATCATCGGGCCGAGCCCGATGCCGATCGCGAGGCCCACGAACATCGCGCCGAAGAGCAGGTAGAAGGCGGCGTCGCCGGCGCCGAGCGAGGCGGCGAAGAACTTCGCCGTGCCGATCACGATGCCGCCGCCGGCGAACGCGCCGAAGATGCCGAGCACCAGGCCGCGCACCAGGGGGGTCTGGGCGATGAACTTCCAGCCCTCGGTGAACTGGCTCATCATGCCCTGCTCGGTGCGCTTCGCCTCAGCGGCCTGCGTCTGGCTGATCTCCTTGATCCCGAAGGCGACCACCAGGGCGGTGGCCAGCCGGGAGAAGGCGTTGAACCAGAGCGCGAGGTTGGCCGGCTCGGCCCAGGAGGGCATCTCGCCGCCGGTCGCGCCCCGCACGCCCCGGTCGAGCAGGGCCAGGCCGAGCGCGGCGGCGATCGGGGTCAGGCCGTACGTGGTGATCAGGGTGAGCTGGTTGGCCGACTCCAGCCGGGCGCGCGGGATGAGGTTGGGGACCGCGGCCTCCTTGGCCGGGATCCAGAGCAGGGTGATCGTCTCGATCAGGAAGGTGGCGATCGCCGCCCAGCCGACCACCAGCCCGCCGCTGGCCCCCGTGAGGAGGAACAGCGGGATGGAGGCGAAGAGCAGGAAGCGCAGCACGTCGCAGATGACCATCGTCCAGCGCCGGTCGAACCGGTCGGCGAGGACGCCGGCCACCGGGCCGAGGAGCAGCGCGGGCAGCAGCCGGATGGCGATCAGGGTGCCGAACGCGGCGCCCTGCGCGGTGCTGCCGGAGACCTGGGCGGCGGCGAAGACGGAGGTGGCCAGCAGGCCGAGCCAGTCGCCGAAGGAGGCCGCGCCGAGCACGATCCAGAGCCGGCGGAAGGGCCGGATGCGCAGCACGGAGCGGATCCCGCTGGCCCCGGAGCGGTCGGCCGCCGACGTGCCGGCCGAGTCGCTCGGCGCGGCGGCGGACCGGCCGGGGCCGGCACCGGGCTGGCCGGGGGCGGCGGCGTCGGGCCGGTCGCCGGGCGACGACGCGCCGGGCGACTGGGGGTTGTTCTGGCTTTCGATGGCCGTACCTCCACGTGCCGGCCCAACGCTGGGCGGTTCCGGTGCAACACTCTAGTCCTGGTCGGGTGCCTCCCCGCCCGCGACATCGCCTGCTCGCCGAGCCTAGGTGGCCGAGACCACCGGCCGCAGCCCGGCAGATGCGAGGCTATTTCGCATTCATCGTCTGAGAGTTAGCGTGCAATACGTGGCCACCGAAAGCGACAAACTGCGCGAGCGCCTGGACCGGGCGACCGCCCACCTCGACCCGCCCTTCGCGGCGGTCGACCTGACCGCGTTCGACGCCAACGCGGCGGCGCTGCCAACCCTCGGCGGGGGCAAGCCGATCCGGGTCGCCAGCAAGTCGGTGCGGGCACGTGAGCTGCTCGGCCGCGCGCTGGGCCGGCCCGGCTGGGCGGGGGCGCTGGCGTTCACCCTGCCCGAGGCGAGCTGGCTGGTCCGCACCGGTGTGACCGACGACGCCCTGGTGGCGTACCCGACGGCCGACCGGGGGGCGCTCGCCGAGCTGGCCGCCGACGAGACCCTGGCTCGGGCGGTCACCCTGATGATCGACGGCACCGACCAGCTCGACCTCATCGACGCGATCGTCCCGCCGGGGCGGCGCCCTGCCCTGCGGGTCTGCCTCGACCTCGACGCCTCCTGGCGGCCCCTGGGCGGGCGGGTGCACCTCGGGGTGCGCCGCTCCCCGGTGCACAGCCCCCGGGCGGCCGGCGCGCTCGCCGCCACCATCGCCGGCCGGCCGGGCTTCCGGCTGGTCGGCCTGATGTCGTACGAGGCGCACATCGCCGGCCTGGGCGACGCGCCGCCGGGGCGGGCGGCGCTGGCGGCGGCGATCCGGGCGGCCCAGCGCTGGTCGTACCGGGAGCTGCTGGCCCGCCGGGGCGCGGCCGTCGCGGCGGTACGCGAGCACGCCGAGCTGGAGTTCGTCAACGGCGGCGGCACCGGCAGCGTGGCGGCGACCAGCGCCGACCCGGCGGTCACCGAGGTCACGGCGGGGTCGGGGCTCTTCGGGCCGACACTGTTCGACGCGTACCGCGCCTGGCGGCCCACCCCGGCGGCGTTCTTCGCCTGCACGGTGGTCCGCCGCCCGGCGCCCGAGCTGGCCACGGTGCTCGGCGGTGGCTGGGTCGCCTCGGGCCCGGCCGCCGGCAGCCGCCTGCCGAGCCCGTGGCTGCCGGCCGGGCTGAAGCTGCTCGGCGCGGAGGGGGCCGGCGAGGTGCAGACCCCGGTGGCCGGCGCGGCGGCGGCCGGCCTGCGCGTCGGTGACCGGGTCTGGTTCCGGCACGCCAAGGCCGGTGAGCTCTGCGAGCGCGTCAACGAGCTGCACCTGGTCGAGGGCGACCGGGTGATCGCCACCGTCCCCACCTACCGGGGGGAAGGCCACGCCTTCCTGTAGCCGCCGGAGGTCGGCCTGTAACCGCCGGAGGTCGGCCTTCAGCCGCCGGACGTCGGGCCGGCCCCGACGGGCGGGACCGGCGCGCGAAACGGGCAGCTCAGGGACGGGCCGGATCAGGACGGGGCGGGCGAGGCGTCGGCGGGCGCGCTGACGTGCTGGTGCAGGTATTCCCGGATGACCGCCTTGGCCTCGGCGAGGACCCGCTCGTCACCCTCGGCACTGCGCCGGAACGCCAGCTTGATCAGGGCGTCGGCGACCTCCACGGCGACCTCCAGGCAGAACCGCAGGCGCGGCTCGTCGACCATCCCGAACCGCTCGATGAGCACCCGGGCCAACTGGTCGGCGATCACGCCGTTGTTGTCCCGCTGCTCGTCGAGCAGGTGCAGGTCGACCACGTCGCCGAAGTGCAGGGTGCGGAACCCCGGCACGGTCCGGTGCATCGTGATGTATTCGTCGATCCCCGCGTCGACCCCGTCCCACCAGTGGGTGAGGTCGTCGGAGGCGAAGCGCTCGTCGAGACGCTGGAGGTAGGACTCCATGGTGCGCAGGGTCAACGCCTGCACGATGGCCCGCTTGTCCGGAAAGAACTGGTAGACCGACCCGATCGCCACCTCGGCGCGCTCGGCGAGCAGGGTCGTGGTGAGACCCTCGTACCCCACCTCGTCGACGAGTTCGGCACAGGCGTCCAGCATCCGCTGGACGCGCGCCACGCTTCGACCCTGGACCGGTACCCGGCGCAGCGGCCCGGTCGTGGCGGCTGGTGTGGACACTCGGCGCCACCCCCCTTCGACGGATGAACATATCTGCACGTCACGAGTGCGTGACTACAAGTACAACGAGCGGGCCACGATTGCGGTATTTACCAGGCACAACGTTCCTGATATGAAGTCACTTCACGTTCATGTCGAGGAGCGCGCATGGCTCGCACCGCACCGCTCAGCACCGCCGCCTGGAGCAACTGGGCCGGCAACCAGCGCAGCACCGCCACCGCCATCCTCCGTCCGCGTACCGTCGCCGACGTCACCGAGGCCGTCCGGTCCGCCGTGGCGGACGGTGCCCGAGTCCGGCCCGTCGGCAGCGGCCACTCCTTCACCCCCGTGGCCCGCACCGACGATCGCCGCATCGAACTGACCGACCTGGACACGACGGTACGGATCGATCGGGAACGACGCTTGGTCACCGTACCGGCCGGAATGCCGCTGCACCGACTCAACGCGCTGCTCGCCCAGAACGGGCTGGCGATGCCCAACCTCGGCGACATCGACGCACAGACCATCGCCGGGGCGATCTCCACCGGCACCCACGGCACCGGGGCCGCGTACGGCTGCCTGTCGACCTTCGTCGAGGCGCTCACCCTCGTCACCGGCACCGGCGAGGTGCTGCGCTGCTCCGCCGACGAGCATCCCGACGTCTTCGCCGCCGCCCGGGTCTCCCTCGGTGCCCTGGGCGTGCTGACCGAGGTGACCCTGCGCTGCGTCGACGCCTTCACCCTGCGCGCCCACGAGCGCCCCGCCCCGCTGACCGAGGTCATGGCCGACCTGCCGGCCCTGCTCGCCCGCCACGACCACGTCGAGTTCTACTGGTTCCCCTACACCGACCGGGTGCAGGTCAAGACCAACGACCGGGTGCCGGCCGACGACCGGCCGCTGCCCCGCTGGCGCGGTTGGCTGGACGACGAGCTCCTCTCCAACACCGTCTTCGGCGGCGCCTGCCGGCTCGGCCGGGCCGTGCCCGCACTGGCCCCCACGATCAGCGCGGTCTCCGCCCGAGCGCTCACCGAACGCACCTACACCGGCCGCTCCGACGCGGTCTTCTGCACCCCGCGCCGGGTCCGCTTCGTGGAGATGGAGTACGGCCTGCCGCGCGCCGCCCTGCCCGAGGCGCTGGCCGCGCTGCGCCGGATCGTCGACGGGCTGCCGTTCAAGGTGCTCTTCCCGGTCGAGGTCCGCTTCACCGCGCCGGACGACATCTGGCTGTCGCACGGGTACGGCCGCGAGTCGGCGTACCTCGCCGTGCACCAGTACGTGGGGATGCCGTACGAGCCGTACTTCCGCGCCTTCGAGCGGGTCGCCACCGCCCTGGACGGCCGCCCCCACTGGGGCAAACTCCACTGGCAAACGGCAGCTGAGCTGGCCGAGACCTACCCAAGATTCAAGGACTTCCAAACCCTCCGCACCCACCTGGACCCCCACCGAGTCCTAACCACCCCCCACCTGACCCACCTCCTAGGCCCCTAACCGCACAGATCTTGAAGGCCCGCACAGATCTTGGAAGCAAACGGCCCTCGGAGGGGCCATCAGCTTCCAAGATCTCGGCGAGCCAGCGTCAGCCGGCGTCAGCCGGGCGAGCCAGCGTCAGCCGGGCGAGCCAGCGTCAGCCGGGCCAGCCCGCAGCGCGCAGGGCCGCCCGGAGTTGGGCGACTACCTCTTGGGGGCGGCTTCGGACGGCCCAGGACGGAAACCGGAGCACCCGGTCCCCGTCCACCCAGAGCGCGTTCTGCCGGAGCATGTCGGCCCACGCCTGTCTGGGGTCAAGGTGCTGACCACCATCGATCTCGACGTGCACCTGCCACTCGTCGAAGTAGGCGTCGAGGTAGCGGCGCCGGCCGGTGGAGTCGTACCGGACCTTCTGCCGGGTCGGCTCCGGCAGGCCGGCGCGGCGGACCAGGCCCAGGAAGTCCAGCTCGGCCAGGGAGTGCGCACCGCCGGCCGCATCCGCGGCGGTCGCCAGGATCAACCGCCGTCGCCGGATCCGGGGCAGCCGGTCGAGCACCCGATGCAGCTCGTCGCCGCCGATGAGCCGCTGCTGGAAGCCGGCGGCGATCACCGCCCTGGCCGCGTCGTCGTCCTGAGCCCACTGGGCCGCGTCGATGATCGACCGGGCGGGCATCGTCCGGCGAGGTTGCCCGACGGCGAGCAGATCCTCTTCCGGCAGCCGGGTGGTGCGGTGCGTCAGCACCCCCGGCGGCAACGGATCCCGCCGACAGGTGGCGGGCAGCAAAAGGTGGATCGGGGCGGTGGGGAACCCCCGCAGGCCGCCCGCCTGGGCGGCGGTCAGCCCACCGAGCACCGCCGACGGCCCGGCGGAGAGCACCGCGATCCAGCGAAGCTGGCCGGCGCTGACGGGGCCGTTGTGCGTGACGAAGACGGCCCGGTGCACCTGACGCCAGCGGCCGGTGGCGACCCGGTGCCGGATCGCCTTTCGCGACAGGTGCCGTAGGGCCTGACCGAAACCGATCACGTCCTCCTGGCGAAACAACAGCCAGGTCAGCTCGTCGGCGTCGTCGCCCGGCAGCGCCCGCCGCCATCCCGCCATCGACCTCTGCTCACGACTCCCCACACGTCGACCCTGCCCGATCCGACGCCTTTACCGCTGCCCCTGTGGACAACGTCGAGATCTTGGAAGGAAATGGCCCCCAGAGGGGCCATCAGCTTCCAAGATCTCGGGCGGGTTGGGTCAGTCGGTGGAGGTGGTGGCCTTTTTCGGGGTCGCCTTCTTGGCGGGGGTCTTCTTGGCGGTCGTCGACTTTGTCGCCGTGGCCTTTTTCGCCGTGGCCTTCTTCGCCGTCGACTTCGCCGCTGCGGACTTCGTCGCCGTGGCCTTCTTGGCCGGGGCCTTCTTGGCCGCCGCCTTCTTCTTCGGGGCCGGGCCCTTGGCGCGCTTCTCGGCGAGCATCTCGGAGGCTTCCTCGATGCTCAGCGCCTCCGGGGTCTGCCCCCGGCGCAGCGACGCGTTGAACTCCCCGTCCGTCACGTACGGGCCGAACCGGCCGTCCTTGATCACCAACGGCTTCTCGGTCAGCGGGTCGACGCCCATCTCCCGCAGTGGGGGCGCGGCGGCGCGGCGCTGGCGGGTCTTCGGGGCGGCCAGCAGGGCCAGCGCCTCGTCCAGGGTGACCGTGAACATCTTCTCTTCGGAGTCCAGCGAGCGGAACTCGTCGCCCTGCTTGACGTACGGGCCGTAGCGGCCGTTGTTGGCGATGACCTCGTCGCCGTTGGGGGCCACCCCGACCAGCCGGGGCAGGGTGAGCAGCTTCAACGCCTCGGTGAGGGACAGCGAGTCCGGCGACTGCGAGTTCAGCAGCGACGACTTCCGCTCGCCACTGGCCACGTACGGGCCGTACCGGCCGGACTTGAGCAGGATCGGCTCCCCCGTCGCGGGGTCGTCGCCGAGCTTGCGCTCGCCGCCCCCGCCGAGGAACAGCTCGTGCACCTTCTCGGGGGTCAGCTCGTCGGGGGCCAGCCCGTCGGGGATCGGCGCCCGGTCGCCCTGACCGCCGCCCTCCTCGCCCTCCCCGGTGGCCGCCGGCTCGCCGCCGGGCAACTCCCGCTGCAGGTACGGCCCGTAGCGGCCGACCCGGACGACGACCTCGCGCCCCTCGTCGTCGGTGAAGAGCGGGATCGAGTTGACGCTGCGCGCGTCGATCTCGTTGAGGTTCTCCGTGACGAGCTTCTTCAGCCCGCCGGAGCGGGCGATGTCCTGGTCGCCGGCGCCGGTGGTGCCGCCGAAGTAGAAGGCGGTGAGGAAGTCGACGGCCGCGTGGTCGCCGTCGGCGATCTCGTCCAGCTCGTTCTCCATGCTGGCGGTGAAGTCGTAGTCGACCAGCCGGGGGTAGTGCCGCTCCAGCAGGCCGGTCACCGCGAACGCCAGGAAGCTCGGGATCAGCGCCTGACCGCGCTTGGTCACGTACCCCCGGTCCTGGATCGTCTGCATGATCGACGCGTACGTCGACGGGCGGCCGATGCCCAGCTCCTCCAGGGCCTTGACCAGCGACGCCTCGGTGTAGCGCGACGGCGGCTGGGTGTGGTGGCCCTGGGCGGCGAGCGCGTCGGCGCTCAGCGGCTGGTCCTTGACCAGGTTGGGCAGCCGGCGCTCGGCGTCCTCGGCCTCGGCGTTCTCGTCGTCGGAGGACTCGACGTAGGCGCGCAGGAAGCCCGGGTCGGTGATGGTCTTGCCGGTCGCCCCGAAGTCGGCCTCCTCCTGGGCGGTGGAGACCGCGCGGATGCGCACCGAGACGCTGGAGCCGACCGCGTCGGTCATCTGCGAGGCGATGGTGCGCCGCCAGATCAGCTCGTAGAGCTTGAACTCCTCGGCGGAGAGCTCCTTGGCCACGTCGCCGGGGGTGCGGAAGTTGTCCCCCGCCGGGCGGATCGCCTCGTGCGCCTCCTGGGCGTTCTTCACCTTGCCGGTGTAGCGGCGCGGCTCCGGCGGCACGCTGCGCTCACCGTAGAGCTCGACGATCTGCCGGCGGGCCGCCGTGATGGCGGTCTCCGACAGGTTCACCGAGTCGGTACGCATGTAGGTGATGTAGCCGTTCTCGTAGAGCCGCTGCGCGGTGCGCATCGTCTGCTGCGACGAGAACCGCATCTTGCGGGCCGCCTCCTGCTGGAGGGTGGAGGTGATGAACGGCGCGTACGGGCGACGCCGGTAGGGCTTCTCCTCGACCCGGGTGACCTTGAACGGCCGGCCGTCCAGCCGGGCGGCGAGCCCGCGCGCCCCGCCCTCGTCGAGGTGCACCACCCCGGCGCCGGGCTTCACCCGGCCCGTGGTCGGCTCGAAGTCCTTGCCGGTGGCGATCCGGTCGCCGCCCAGCGCGACCAGGGTGGCGTTGAACGAGCGCGGCCCCTCGCCGGCGTCGCGCACGGCCAGGGTGGCCAGGATGTCCCAGTACTCGGCGGTGCGGAACGCCATCCGCTGCCGCTCCCGCTCGACCACGATCCGGGTCGCCACGGACTGCACCCGGCCGGCCGAGAGCTTCGGCATGACCTTCTTCCACAGCACCGGGGAGACCTCGTAGCCGTAGAGCCGGTCGAGGATGCGCCGGGCCTCCTGGGCATCGACGAGGTCCCGGTCGATCTCGCGCGGGTTCGCCACCGCGGCCTGGATCGCCGGCTTGGTGATCTCGTGGAAGACCATCCGCTTGACCGGCACCTTGGGCTTCAGCGTCTCGACCAGGTGCCAGGCGATGGCCTCGCCCTCGCGGTCCTCGTCCGTCGCCAGGAAGATCTCGTCGACCTCCTTGGCCAGCTTCACCAGCTTGCTGATCTGCTGCTTGCGGTCGGCGGAGACCACGTAGAGGGCGTGGAAGCCGTGGTCGACGTCGACGCCGAGGCGGGCCCACGGCTCGCCCTTGTACTTCGCCGGCACGTCGGCGGCGTTGCGCGGCAGGTCGCGGACGTGACCGAAGCTGGCCTCCACGACGTACCCCGGGCCGAGATAGCCCGAGATCGTCTTGGCCTTCGCCGGTGACTCGACGATGACCAGACGGGTGGTCCTGGCGTTGCTCGGCACGTCTCCTGCGACCTCACTCCTGCTCGTGGCCGGGCGGCCCGGGGTGCGGGTCGCCCTCGATCCGCCCGGGACCGTCGACGGTCCGGACGTCCAACGTAACGCGTCGCCCGCGTTTCGGGTTTCGCGGGCCGCGAACCGCCCGCCCGCGCTCGACAGCGCCGAGAACGGTCTTACCGGACGGCGCCACCGTACACCGTGGGTAGGCCCCTGAGCGGGTCACTGTGACGATGCGGCCCTTCGATCCGCCGTCGACCAGCCACTTCGCGCCGCAAGCGGCGTCAGGGGCGGGCCGGCCAGTCGTGGGCCGGTGCGGTGGGTGGGGGGTCGCCGATCAGGTCGGCGAGGCGGGCCAGCCGACGCCGGCCGGTGATCCGGTACGCCGGCCCGCCGGCCTCCGCGTCGAGCAACGCCCCGGGCAGCCCGACGGCGGCCAGGCCCGCGCCGACCCGCTCCTGGCTCACCGCGTCGGCCAGGCCGAGGCGCAGCAGGAAGCCGGGCGGGTCCGCCGTGCCCGCGGCGGCCACCCAGAGCCGCAGCCTCCGACCGTTGAGGTGCAACCCGGCGGGAGGCCGCTTCACCGCCACGGGGGGCGGCGGGTCGGGCAGCCAGGCCGTCGCCAGGGGCGCCAGCCGGCTGGTGTACGAGGTACGGACCAGGTGCCGCCCGTCGGGGGTCGCCGCCCAGCTCGCGGCGAGCCCGCGCCGGGCCAGTTCGGCCACGAGCACGTGCACCCGCCAGGCGGCGTCCACGACGATCGACAGCCGCGCGGTTCCCCCCATCCGGGACACCTCCCCCGGGCCGGCCAGCAGGCCGGCCAGGTCGGCCACGGAGGGGTCCGCCGCCTCGGCGCCGAACAGGGAGAGCTGGCGAACCGGGTCGGGCGGTCGGTCGGGGGGCGTCAGCGGCACTCCGGGACCTCGTCGAAGGCCTTCCTCAGTTCTTCGGAGCTGAGCCGGCTGGTGTCCAGGGCGCTGGCGTCGTACTCCTTGTTGAGGGTCTCCACGGCGGCGCGCACGCCGTCGTAGAAGGCGGTGGGCTCGCCGGTGCCCAGCCCGGCGATGGTGCCCCGGGCCCGGCCGTAGGCGTCGCGCACCTTCGCCAGCGACGCCTGGAAGCCCGCGGAGATCTCCGCGCCGTCGTCGGTCTCCGGGATGCCGGCGTCGTCGACCTTGCGGCGGGCGGTCTCGCTGGCCTGCTCCGCGCCGGCGAAGAGCCGCACCAGGTTCTCCTTCGCCTGCGCCGGGGTGGTCTTGGCGGTCATCTGCTGCTGGGTGCTGCTGGTCAGCTTGTTGATCTCGGCGCGCCACGGGGTCAGCGCCTCGCAGACCGACGCGGCCCACGCCCGGGGGGCCGGGCCGCCGCCGCAGGCGGCCAGCGTCAGGACGAGCGTGGCGAGGACCACCGTGAGCTTTCCGGCGGTCGCCGCCCGGCACGTGCGCATGCGTTGCAGCGTACGGCCTCCGCGCGGATGCGCCACCGCTCGGTTTGCCGGCGGTGGCGCAGCGGCGGCCGACCGCCCGCCCGCCCGCGCCGAAATCGAGACGGCGCGGGCGGGCACCCGGCCGGCGTGGGCCGACCGGGTGCCCGCCGCGTCACCGCTGGAGGGGCGAGCCGCTTCGCCGCTGGCGGCGGTCGACGGCAGCACTCCGACGAGCTGTGTCACCGCTCAGGTGTCGAGCTGTGTCACCGCTCAGGTGTCGAGCTGTGTCACCGCTCAGGTGTCGACGGCTGCGCTCAGGCGTTGACCGTCGCCGACCGCTGGTCGGCGCCGCCCGCGCCGGCGTCGCTGCCAGAGTCGTCCATCGCGATGCCCTTGCGCTTGCTGAACACCACGGCCGCCACGATGATCAGCGTGGCCACCAGCGCGATGCCGAGCCGCAGGCCGACGTTGCGCTCGTCGCCGACGCTCCACGCCACGACGGCCGGCGCGATCAGCAGCGAGACCAGGTTCATCACCTTGATCAGCGGGTTGATCGCGGGGCCGGCGGTGTCCTTGAACGGGTCGCCGACGGTGTCGCCGATGACCGTGGCGCCGTGCGCCTCGGAGCCCTTGCCGCCGTACGCGCCGTCCTCGACGAGCTTCTTGGCGTTGTCCCAGGCCCCACCGGAGTTGGACAGGAAGACCGCCATCAGCGTGCCGGCGCCGATCGCACCGGCCAGGTACGCCGCCAGCGCGCCCGGCCCGAGGCCGAAGCCGACCGCGATCGGGGCGAGGATGGCCAGCAGACCGGGGGTCATCAGCTCGCGCTGCGCGTCCCGGGTGCAGATGTCGACGACCTTGCCGTACTCGGGGCGCTGGGTGCCGTCCATGATCCCGGGCAGCTCGCGGAACTGCCGACGGACCTCCATCACGACCGCGCCGGCCGAGCGGGAGACCGCGTTGATGGCCAGGCCGGAGAAGAGGAAGACCACCGCCGCGCCGATGATCAGGCCGACCAGGTTGCGGGGGTTGGCCACGTTGAGCGAGGCGAGGATCTCCGCCCCGACGTCGCCCACGCCCGCGTCGGCGTACGCGGAGCGCAGCGTGTCGGTGTACGAGCCGAAGAGCGCGGTCGCGGCGAGGACCGCCGTGGCGATCGCGATGCCCTTGGTGATCGCCTTGGTGGTGTTGCCGACCGCGTCCAGCTCGGTGAGGATCCGTGCGCCGTTCTCGTCGATGTCGCCGGACATCTCGGCGATGCCCTGTGCGTTGTCGGAGATCGGGCCGAAGGTGTCCATCGCGACGATCACGCCGACGGTGGTGAGCAGGCCGGTGCCGGCCAGCGCCACGGCGAAGAGCGACAGCGTGATGGAGCCGCCGCCGAGCAGGAACGCGCCGAAGACGCCCGCGCCGATCAGCAGCGCCGAGTAGACCGCCGACTCCAGGCCGATGCTGATGCCGGCGAGGATGACGGTGGCGGCACCGGTCTGCGAGCTCTTGCCGATGTCCTGCACCGGACGCCGGTTGGTCTCGGTGAAGTAGCCGGTCAGCGCCTGGATCGCGGCGGCCAGCACGATGCCGATGACGACGGCGGCGATGGTCACCCCGCGCGGGCCCAGCGGCGGTTCCCCGCCGTCGACGCCGAGGCTGGCCCGCCACTCGGGGCCGAGCAGGTCGGCCCAGGTCGGCTTGAGGTAGACGTAGGAGGCGATGGCGACGAGCACCGCCGAGACGACGGCGGAGATGTAGAAGGCCCGGTTGATCGCGGTGAGGCCGTTGCGGTCGGAGGCGCGCAGCCGGGTGATGAAGACGCCGACGATCGCCACCAGCACGCCGATCGTGGAGATGATCAGCGGGAGGACCAGGCCCTCGTCGCCGAAGGCGGCCCGGCCGAGGATCAGCGCGGCGACCAGCGTGACCGCGTACGACTCGAAGAGGTCGGCGGCCATGCCGGCGCAGTCGCCGACGTTGTCGCCCACGTTGTCGGCGATGGTCGCGGCGTTGCGCGGGTCGTCCTCGGGGATGCCCTGCTCGACCTTGCCGACCAGGTCCGCGCCGACGTCGGCGGCCTTGGTGAAGATGCCGCCGCCGACCCGCATGAACATGGCCAGCAGGGCGGCGCCGAAGCCGAAGCCCTCCAGCACGGTCGGCGCGTCGCCCTTGAAGAGCAGGACGACCACCGCCGCGCCGAAGAGGCCGAGGCCGACGGTGAGGAAGCCGACCACCCCGCCCGTGCGGAAGGCGATCTTCATGGCGCCCTCCCGGCCGCCGACCGCCTCCCGGGCCGCGGCGGCGACCCGCAGGTTGGCGCGGGTGGCCAGCCACATGCCGGCGCCGCCGATGAACGCGCTGAACAGGGCGCCCACCACGAAGAAGGCGGACCGGCCGATCTTCACCGCGGTCTCACTGCCGTCGGTGTCGTGCACCGGCAGCAGGAAGAGCAGCACCACGGCGATCACTACGAAGATCGCGAGGGTCCTGAACTGCCGGAGCAGGTAGGCCGAGGCCCCCTCCTGTACCGCCCCGGAGATCTCCTGCATGTTGGTGGTGCCCTTACCGGCTGCCAGCACCGCCTTGGTCAAGGCGGCGGCGAAGACGAGTGCCACCAGCGCGATGACCGCGGCGATGACGACGTACGTCAGGTTGGCTCCGGTAAGGGACAGTGCGCCGCCGTCGGCGGCCAAGGTCCCGGACATCTGTGTCCTCCTGTACCGAACGCTCGGGCCGGCCGGTGGAGACGCACAGACCGACGCCTGGGGATGCGGATTCGCAAGCGCGCCGGACCCGGTCGGGAGAACGGCACACGGCACCCATACCCGCTGGCGGCGGAATGGATCACTTGCGACAACCCGCGTACTGTAGCCCTCGCTAGTGCAAGAGGTCACATCGGAGGGCACCGTGTCTGGATGATCTTCGTCGCTGTGTTATGAGAAAGAATCTGATATAGAGACCCGTCACGACGAGCAGGCCGCCCCTCCCGACGGGAGGAACGGCCTGATCAGCGAATCAGTGAATTGAGCGGCGAATCAGCCGGTGACGATAGTCGAAAAGCGCACGCGACTGATCGAAGGCTCAGCGACGGGCGGCGGCCCCCACAGGCCAGACCATCCGGACCTCGGTCCCGACGCCCTCGTCGACCGGGCGCACCTGAAGGTCCTCCACGAAGCCGGCGAGCAGGGCGAAGCCCACGCCCGTGGTGAGGTCGTCCTCGTCGAGCGACTCGGCGGCGAGCTGGTCGGCGTCCAGTGCGGCCAGGCCGATGCCCGCCTCGATCGGCGCCCGGTCCACCACCCGCACCGAGTACGACCCCGAGTCGGACATCTCCACCAGCACCGGCTCGGTCAGCCGGTACTGCCGGTGCAGGGCCACCGCCCGGGTGCACGCCTCACCGATGGCCAGCCGCACCTCGTCGAGCAGGTCCTCGCGCACGCCGGCCCGGCGGGCCACCGCGACGCCGACCAGCCGGGCGGTGCGCACGTGCACCGGGGCCGGGGAGAAGGAGAGCCGGACGGTGGCCATCACGCGCCGGTGCCGGTCGGGTCGGCGCCGATCGCCGCGTCGACCGTCGGGTGCAGCGGGAAGACCTGGTCCAGCGCGGTGATCCGGAAGATCTTCAGCAGCGGCTCCTTGTCGCAGACCAGCGCGAAGCTGCCGCCCGCCGTGCGCAGCCGCTTGAGCGCGCCGACCAGCACGCCGAGGCCGGTGGAGTCGAGGAAGTCGACCCGGCCCAGGTCCACCACGACGTGACGGGCCCCACCGTCGATCAACTCCAGGAGCCGTTCCCGCAGGCGGGGTGCGGTGTAGACGTCCACCTCACCGCCGACCTCGAGCACCGTGTGCTCCCCCACGGCACGGGTCGCCAGCGACAGCTCCATCGGTCCTCCTCGCGAGAGTCGTAAACTCTGCTGGGCATCTAACCATCCCCGCCGAAGCCCTCCACGAGGTCACCGGCGTGCGGCTACCCCTTACCCAGACCCGCGCCCTCCGACGCCGAACACCCGTGCGAGAGTGCAGAACGTGACCCCCGCAGCACCCGTTTCCGCAGGCCACGGCCCCGATCGCCCGCCCGTGGCGACGCCGGCCGAGCTGCTGCGTGGGCTGCGCGGGCGCACCGGCGGCGACCCGGTCACCCACGTCGAGCGGGTGCCGGCCCGGCCCGGGGAGCGCGCACCGTGGCCCGGCTGGGCACCCGAGGAGCTGCGGGCGGCCCTCGCCCGCCGCGGCGTGGTCGCGCCCTGGCGGCACCAGGCCGAGGCCGCCGAGCTGGCGTACGCCGGCCGGCACGTCGTCGTCGCCACCGGAACGGCGTCCGGCAAGTCCCTGGCGTACCAGCTTCCCGCGCTGGCCACCCTGCTGGCCGACCCCCGGGCCACCGTGCTCTACCTGGCCCCGACGAAGGCGCTCGCCGCCGACCAGCTCCGCGCCGTCGCCGACCTGGGCCTCGACGGGGTACGCCCCGCCTGCTACGACGGGGACACCCCGCGCGCCGAGCGGGACTGGATCCGCCGGCACGGTCGGTTCGTGCTGACCAACCCGGACATGCTGCACCACGGCATCCTCCCCGGGCACGGCCACTGGTCCGGCTTCCTGCGCCGGCTGGCGTACGTGATCGTCGACGAATGCCACACCTACCGGGGGGTCTTCGGCTCGCACGTCGCCCACGTGCTGCGCCGGCTGCGCCGCCAGTGCGCCCGCTTCGGTCGTACCCCCGTCTTCGTGCTGGCCTCGGCCACCTCCGGCGACCCGGCGACGGCGGCCGGGCGGCTCACCGGCCTCCCCGTGACCGCCGTCACCGAGGACGCCTCGCCGCGCGGCGGGGTGACCTTCGCCCTCTGGGAGCCGCCGCTGCTGCCCGCCGACGCCGACCGGGTCGACGCCGACCTCGCCACGGTCCGCCGGTCGGCGCTGCGGGAGACCGCCGACCTGCTGGCCGACACGGTCGCCGCCGGGGTACGCACCCTCGCCTTCGTCCGCTCCCGCAAGGGCGCGGAGGTGGTGGCCGCCAACGCGCGCCGCGCCCTCGACGAGGCGGTGCCCGGCCTCGGCGCGCGGGTCGCCGCCTACCGGGGCGGCTACCTGCGCGAGGAGCGGCGGGAGTTGGAGCGGGCGCTGCTGCACGGCGACCTGCTCGGGCTCGCCTCCACCAACGCGCTGGAGCTCGGCGTCGACCTGGTCGGGCTGGACGCCGTGCTGATCTGTGGCTGGCCGGGCACCCGGGCGTCGCTGTGGCAGCAGGCCGGGCGGGCCGGGCGCTCCGGCGGCGAGGCCCTCGCGGTGCTGGTGGCCCGGGACGACCCGCTCGACACCTACCTGGTGCACCACCCGGAGGCGCTCTTCGGCCGGCCGGTCGAGGCGACCGTGCTCGACCCGGCCAACCCGTACGTGCTCGCCCCGCAGCTCGCCTGCGCGGCGGCCGAGGCCCCGCTCACCCCGGCCGACCTGGACCTGTTCGGCGACGGGGCGAAGGAGGCCGTCGACTCGCTGGTCGAGGCGGGCGTGCTGCGGCAGCGGCCGACCGGGTGGTACTGGCGGGAGCGGGAACGCCCCCAGGTCGACCTGCGCGGCGAGGGCGCGGCCCCGGTCTGCGTGGTGGAGGCGGCCACCGGGCGGCTGCTCGGCACCGTCGACGGCGGCTCGTCGCACTTCCTGCTCCACCCCGGCGCGGTCTACCTGCACCAGGGCGCGTCGTACGTGGTCGACTCGCTCGACCTGGCCGACGGCTGCGCGCTGGTGCACCCGGAGGAGCCGGACTGGTCCACCCACGCCCGCGACGTCACGTCGCTGTCGGTGGTGTCGGTGCGCTCGTACGTCGACGCCGGGCCCGTCGGGCTCTTCCTCGGTGAGGTCGACGTGACCAGCCAGGTGGTGTCGTACCAGCGGCGGCGGATCGCCTCCGGCGAGGTGATCGACACCCGGCCGCTGGACCTGCCGGCCCGCGAGCTGCGCACCGTGGCGGTCTGGTTCACCCTCTCGCCGCAGTCGCTGGCCTCGGCCGGCGTCGAGCCGGCGGACGTGCCCGGCGCGCTGCACGCCGCCGAGCACGCGGCGATCGGGCTGCTGCCGCTGATGGCGACCTGCGACCGCTGGGACATCGGCGGGCTCTCCACCGCGCTGCACCCGGACACCGAGGCCCCCACCGTCTTCGTCTACGACGGCCACCCGGGTGGGGCGGGGTTCGCCGAGCGGGCGTACCGGACGGCGGGGCAGTGGCTGCGGGCCACCCGCGACGCCATCGCCGAGTGCGGCTGCGAGGCGGGGTGCCCGTCCTGCGTCCAGTCCCCGAAGTGCGGCAACGGCAACAACCCGCTGTCCAAGTCGGCCGCCGTCACAGTCCTCGACGTGGTGCTGACCAACCTGCCGGCCGACCCCCCGCCCCGGCAGACCGGCCCGGCCGACGCCCTCGACGCGGCGGCGGCCCGCCCGGCCGACGCCCTCGACGCGGAGACTGCCGGCGGCGGGCGGGAGCGCGACGGCTGACGGTTCGTTTCGGCCCGCCGGCGGCGGGGAGGAATAGATCACGGCTTGACGGGGCATTGATGTATGGGAGCGCTTCCATACGCTCGCGCACCCCACCACCGCCAGAGTTCGCGCTTCCCGCCGGAGGAGGAGTCGTGGCCGACACCATCGCCGAGACCGTCGACCTGCTCTACACCATCGACCAGGAACAACTCACCCCCGACCAGCAGATCGCCCTCGGCAGCGCGCTGGCCGCGCTGGCCCAGGCGGAACGGCTGGAACAGATCAACGAGCGGCTTCGCGGCATCCACCAGGTGCTCAACGCCTGGGCGTTCAAGGCCACGGTCGACGGCGGACGCTGAGCCGGCGACGGGCACTGCCCCGCGCAGGGACGCCCGGCGGCGGCGGGCGCTGGCGCGGCGGTTCCCCCTGGGCGCGGGCTCGGCGCGGCGCTGGCGCGTCGACTTGCCCTGAGCGCGGGCTCGGCGGGCGCTGGCGCGTCGGCTTGCCCTGAGCGCGGGCTCGGCACGCCCGGATCGGTTGGGCAGGCCCAAGGGCGCGCCGTCATCGATCTTGCGCGGTCCCCGGGGCACGGGCGGGGTCACACTCCGCGTCGAGGGCTGTGCGACACTCCGGCGACGCTTTAGAGGAGATTCTCATGCAGCTCGAGACCTTGCAGCACCAGCAGCAGTTCCACGTTCGGCAGCGGGTTCGGTTCATGGTCAACCAGTACCAGGTCCACGCCGTCAACCCCGACGGCTCGGAAGGCGAGATGCTCGCGTTCGCGCAGCAGAAGCGGCTCGCCTTCAAGGAGCAGGTGACCATCTACACCGACGACAGCAAGCAGTACCCGCTGCTCGGTTTCAAGGCCCGGCAGCGGCTCGACCTCGGTGCCACGTACGACGTGACCGACCAGGCCGGCAACCCGATCGGGCTGTTCCGCAAGGACTTCGCCCAGTCGATGCTCCGCTCGACGTGGCACGTCGAGCAGCCCGGCCTGCCCCAGATCACCGGCCAGGAGCGGAGCATGCCGGTGGCGCTGCTGCGCCGCTTCGTGGACTCGCTGTCCTGGCTGCCGTACCACTTCGACTTCACCGCGGGCGGCCAGCAGATGTTCTCGGTCGTCAAGAAGTGGGGCCTGCGCGACCGGTACGTCGTCGAGGTGCAGAACCCGCAGCTCGACCGCCGCCTCGTGATCGCCATGGCGGTCGGCCTGGACGCCCTCCAGGGTCGCTGACCCGACGGTCCCCGGTCCCGGCCGCACTGCCGGCCGGTACCGGGCCGGGCAGCGGTCAGACGACAGGTTCCCATCTCCTCGGCCGCGCACCGGGCGTCGCGGTTCGCCGCGCGGCGCGGCGCCGCGCGGCAGCGCGGAATCGGACGGCCCGACAGGGGAAGAGATGATTCTCCCGCTGGTGCGCGACCCCCGCCTCGTGACCATCCGGCGCGGTGGGTCACTCACGGATGCCGACCATCAGGCCCTTGCCCTCTGGGCAGCCACCTGCGCTGAGCACGTCCTGCCCCTGTTCGAGACAAGCCAGCCCGCTGATCAGCGCCCTCGGCAGGCGATCGAGGCGACGCGGACCTGGGCGCGCGGCGAGGCGGGAATGATGGCAACCCGGGCGCTCGGTGGTCATGCCATGGGCGCTGCTCGTCCGCTCAGCGGGGCGGCCCGCTTCGCCGCGTACTCCGCCGGTCAGGCCGCATGTGTGGCCCATGTCCCCGAGCACGACCTGGGGGCCGCCGCGTACGGGATCAAAGCGGTTCGCGCCGCTGCGGAGCCCGGGGCGGCACGACAGGCGGGACGAGCCGAACGCGACTGGCAACGCCGCCACCTTCCGGAACACCTTCGTGACCTGGTCATCGAGGACCAGGAGCGCAGGAACGCCATCTGTTGGTTCGTCTTCGACGACTGAGCGCCGGTTCGTCGCGGCCACGGTGTCGAGGCCGGCCCGAACCGGCCCGGCGCGGGAGGTCACCGTGGCGACCCGGGTGAGGCCGGGCACCGGGGTCACCGTCACCTGCGCCGTCACCACGGCGTCCAGCCCGTCCAGCCGGCAGCCGACCAGCCGTGCCCCGTTGGCCCGTACGACCTCGTCGGCGAAGGCGCAGGCCGCCGGGTCGCCGGCCAGGGCCCGGCCCGCCCCGGCCAGCGCGCCGAAGTCCGCCGCCACCCGGGCCTGTTGCCGGGCGACCCGGGCCGCGCCCACCGCCGCCCCGAACAGACCCACCACGACGAACACCAGCCCGACGGCCAGCAGGCACACCGTCGCCCCGCCCCGCTCGCGCCCGGGCCGGGCCGGGCCGCTGCCGCGCCGGGGCGGGTGGGCGCTGCCGGGAAACCCGGCCCGACGGCGAGAACCGCAGGCGGGTGCACGGCCGGTCACGGTGGCCCGGGGGTGCCTGGTTCGACGGCGGCGACGGCCGTGGCGACCACGACGATCCGGGGCAGCCGCGCACCGAGGGCGCGTACCGGTGCGCGCACCGTCGCGGTGACCCGCTCGCCGTCGACCACGACGGAGACCTCCGCCCCCGCCGGGGCCGCCTCGGCCCCCGCCGGACCGGCGGGCTGGCCCCGGGAGGCGGCGAGCGCCGCCTCCCGGGCCGCGCCCAGGCAGGCCGCCTTCGTCGTGACCGCGTCGACGGCGGTCAGCCCGGCCAACAGGAGCAGCAGCACCGCCGGCAGGCCAGCCGCCAGTTCGGCCGTGAACGACCCCCGATCCTGCGGCAACCGCGAGGATCGCGGCGACCCGAGGGACCGCCGCCACCCCGACGCTTCCCGGGTGGCCCTGGCCTGCCGGCGGTCGGTCACTTCAGCGCCCGGTCGATGACGGCGGTCAGCGCGGACTGCACGTTGCCCGAGGTCAGGACCTTGAGCAGAATGCCGGCGAACGCGACGGCGGCGAGGGTGCCGACGGCGTACTCGGCGGTGTTCATCCCGGCGTCGCCGCGCAGGCGAATGAGGATCTTCCGCATGATTTTCCCTTCTCGACGGTCGCCGCCGGCCGACTGGTCGGCGGCGCTCAGAGCACGTCGCCGAGCACGGCGACGATCACCGGCACCAGGCCAGCGAGAATGAAGGCCGGCAGGAAACAGAGCCCCAGCGGCAGCACGATGAGGACGCCGGCGCGGCGGGCGGATGCCTCGGCGGCGGTGGACCGGTCGGCGCGCAGGTCGTCGGCGAGGCGGGTGAGCGCGCCGGCCAACGCCGCACCGCTGCTCGACGAGCGCAGCGCGGCAGCGGCCAGCCGCTCGGCACCGGGCACCGGAACCAGGTGGGACCAGGCATCCTCGGGTCTCCCCCCGAGCAGCAGGGTCCGGCCGACCCGTCCGAGGCGGTCGGCCAGCGGGCCGCCGAGGGCATCGGCGACCGCCAACACGCACCGGTCGACCGGCGCACCGGCCCGCAGCACGGCCGCCAACAGGTCGGCGGCGAGGGGCAGGTCGGCGGCCTCCCGGAGTCGCCGCCGCCGAACGGCGGGAGGCTCGATCCGACGCAGCCCGCGATCGGCCGCGACGGCGGCGACGATCCCGCCGAGCGCGCCGGGCCAGCCACCGATCACCACGAGGACCGCCGCCCCGGCCAGCCCCGCCCCGAGGCGGATCCGGTCGGGCCACCATCCCGGGCGGGGTCGTCCGAGCGACCCGGCCCGCCCGGTCAGGCCGCGCAGTCGCCGACTGGCCCCTGCTCGCGCCCCGGCGGGGAGGGCGAGCAACGCCGCCGCAACGACGAGACATCCGGCGGCCACCGCCTGCCGGGTCATCAGCGGTTCCCGTCCGGAACGGCGCCGAGGCGCTCCGCCCAGAACAGCCCGACCAGTTGGAGTACGACGGCGGCGACCGCGCAGCCACCTCCGACGGGCGTGTGCAGCAGGACGGCCACCGGATCGACGCCTACGCCGTAACCGAGCCCGATGCCGCCGAGCGGCAGGGCGGCCAGCAGCCACGCGGTGGCCCGCGCCCCGGCCGCCTGCGCCGCCGCGCCGGCCAGTCCACGGTCTGCGGCGCGGGCGTCGGCCTCGATCCGTTCCAGCAGGTCGGCCAGGGGTGCCCCGGTCCGGTCCGCGAGCCGGACCGCCGCCCGAGCCAACTGGACCAGCCGGTCCGGCTCGGGGACGACGGCAGCCGGGCCGTTGGCAGGCGGGCCGGCACCGGGTGTCGCCCAGGAACCGCCGACCGGATCGGAGCCGCCCGGCCAGCTCTCCGGCGCGGGTCTCCGGGGACGCGATGCGAACCCGGACAGCATCCGTTCGCCGCGCTGGGCCACGCCGGCCGTCCGCTCGATGCCGCCGCCCGGGGCTGCCCGGGGCGGCAGCGCGGCGGCGGCCACGGTGGCCTCTGCCGGTGGCGGCAGGACCAGGGTCGGCGCGGTCGACCAGCGGGCGTCGTCCGGGGTGGCGCTGGACGTGGCGATCGGTGCGGAGGCGCCGGGTGCGGCCCGGGGCAGCCCCGTGGCCGTGGGCGGTGCGGTGGCGGTGAGCGTCGCGGCGGCGGTCAGCACCGGAACGCCGGCCCGCAGGTCCGCCGCGAGGGCGCACAACTGGTCCAGGCCGTGCCGCCGGGCCCGCTGGGCTCGGCGCGCGGCACCCCGGCGGATCAGGGCCCGCACGGCCCAGGAGCCGTACGCGGAGAGCACCACGGCGGCCACGGGCCCGGCCGACGACCAGCCCGCTGCGACGCCCACCGCTGCGGCCAGTGCCAGGACCCGCCGGGGCGAGGCGGACGGCCACCCGAGCCCCCGCAGCCACCGGGTGCTGTCCGCACCGCGCAGGGACGTCGCCGGCGAGCCGGGGTGGTCCAGGGCAGCGGCGGGGCGGCGCGGATCATGACGGCCGGGCGGACCGGACCGCGAGCGGCTGCCGGCCGGGCCGATGGACGGTCGCGGGCCGATGGACGGTCGCGGGCCGATGGACGGTCGCGGGCCGGGCTGCGGGCGCGCACCCGGGCACCGGGCGCTCGGCCCCGACGGTGCCGGCCCGACCCGCACGCGCGGGCCGGAATCCCGATCGGCGCGGGGGCCGCCCTGCCGATCCGTCGCCGCGTCGGCGGCGCCTTGCGCGGCCCCTCGTCCGAGCCACCACGGGGTGCCACCCTCCCCGGCCAGTTCACCGCCGCGACCGGGCCTGGCCGAAGACGCCCCGAGGACCCGTCGTCGCCGGGCCCGGTTGCTGCGCACCGGCCAGGCCACGGCCGTCGCGGCGGCCGCAAGCAGGACCGCCACCAGCCAGCCCGTCGTGATCACTCCGGGCCGCCGTATCGGCGATCCTCACCGGCCGAGTCGGGCCGCTCGGGACGACCCGGCCACACCTCGCAGAGCACCGGCGGAACGGGCACCTCTCGTTCGCGCAGCAACCTGCCCAGGGCCGGTGCGGCCGGGCCGGGACCATGGCCGCGCACCCAGGCGGGAACGACGGTGACCAGGCGCTCCGGGCCCTCGGGAAGTAGCAGGCAGACGGACTCCAGGACCCGCCCCCGGGCGCCGCGACGGACCTGGAGCAACACCTGGAGCGCGGCGGTGACCTGGGCGTGCAGGGCGGCCCGGGGCAGTCCGCCCAACATGCCGAGGGCCTCCAGCCGGGCCGGCACGTCCGAGGGGGCGTTGGCGTGCAGCGTTCCCGCACCACCGTCGTGGCCGGTGTTCAACGCGGCGAGCAGGTCGACGACCTCCCCGCCCCGGCACTCCCCGACGACCAGCCGGTCCGGCCGCATCCGCAGGGCCTGCCGGACCAGGTCGCTGAGCCCGACCACGCCCGAGCCCTCCACGTTGGCGGTGCGGGCCTGGAGCCCGACCACGTGCGGATGCACGGGCCGCAGCTCGGCGGCATCTTCGACCAGGATGATCCGCTCGGTGTCGGGGACCAGCCCGAGCAGGGTGTTGAGCAGCGTGGTCTTGCCCGAGCCGGTGCCCCCGACCACCAGGTACGCCAGTCGGGCCGCCACCACGGCGGCGAGGACCGGGGCGACCGGCCGGGGCACGGTGCCCTGCCGGACGAGGTCGTCGAGGGTGAACGGGCGTTGCCGGAACGTACGCAGGGAGAGGTAGGGCCCGTCCGTGGCGACCGGGGGCAACACGGCGTGCAGCCGGGTCCCGTCGGGCAGCCGGGCGTCGGCGTACGGCGAGCCGTCGTCGAGGCGGCGGCCCGCCCCGGCGGCGAGGCGCTGGGCCAGCCGCCGTACGTCGTCGATCGTGCCGACCGGAACCGCGACCTGGCGCAGCCCCTGCCCCCGGTCCACCCACACTCGCGTGCCGTTGACCAGCACGTCGGTCACCTCGGGGTCGGCGAGCAGGGGGGCCAGCGGGCCCGCGCCGACGAGGTCGTCGTGCACCCGCCCGGCGATGCGCAGCACGGCGGTGTCGCCGAGGACCGCTGCGGCGGGTTCGGCGCGGACGGCGGAGACGACCGCGGCCGGCGTCACCGGGGTGGCCTCGGCGGCGAAGCGCTGGCGCACCCGGTGGGAGAGCTCGTCGCCGGCGGGCCCGGTCATGCCGCGCCCGGCACGGGAAGACCGGTCAGGTCGCCGACGATCCGCTGGCAGAGCGCAGCGAGCGGGCCGCGCCCGTCGGCGGCGGGTGCCTCCCCCCGTTCGAGCCCCCGGCACAGCCCCGGCTCGGGGCGCAGCGTGCCCGCCAGCGGCAGCCCCAGGGCGCGAGCCACCTCGACGGCCTTGAGCCGGCCCGGTGCCGGACCGCGCACCACCACGGAGAGGTGGGCGCAGTGCGGCGTGGCGGCCGCGACCACCCGGGCCGCCGACGCGGTGGCCCGCAGCTCGGCCGGCACGACCAGGAACGCCTGGTCGGCGGCCTGCAACGCGAGCACGGCCGGGTCGTCGAGGTGCCGGGGCAGATCGGCCACGACGAAGTCCCGCCCCCGGCGGGCCGCCTCGAGGGTGGCCGCCATCGCCGGGGCGGGCAGCGGCAACGGATCGCCCCGGTCCCAGGAGAGCACCACCAGGTCACCCCGGCTGGGCAGCGCCCGGACCAGCGCCGGTGGGTCGACGCGACCCTCGGCGTCGGTGAGTGCCGGCCAGCGCAGCCCTTCCAACTGCTCCCAGCCGAGCACCAGGTCCAGCCCGCCGCCGAGCGGGTCGACGTCGACGAGGAGGGTGCGCAGCCGGGCGCGGGCGGCGGTCACGGCCAACCCGCCGGCCAGCACGCTCGCCCCGGCACCGCCCCGCCCGCCGAGCACCGCGACCACCCGGGCGGCCCCGTTGCCGGCCCGGTCGGGCGCGTGCTCGGCGAACCTGTCCACCAGCCACGGCTCGGCGGCCGGGAGGACCGCGACGTGCTCGGCACCGATCAGCTCGGCGACCTCCCAGCCGGGATCGAGCCGGCCGGAGCGGCCCACGAGGACCACCCGGGGCCGGCGCGGCAGCCGGGCCCGCAGGCACGCCTGCGCCTGGTCGTCGCCCACGAGCACCAGCGGCGCGGGTGACCAGCGGGTCCGGGCCGCGGCCGGGTCCGCCGCCACCTCGACCTCGGTGCCGCCCGCGGCGGCCAGCCGCAGCAGGTGGTCGAGCAGGTCGTCGTCCGAGGTCACCAGCAGGGGCAACCGGCGGTACGGCGGGAGCGGGGTACGGGGTGGCATCGCGGCCTCCAGCAGTCGGGCTCGGGGGTGCTGCCGAAGAGCGTGCCGGGAAGCCGTCCGCCCCCGCCGGCGCAGGAGGCCCGCCTGTGGACAACCGAGGGCCCTGTGGACAACGGCCGAAGGGCGAGTTGATCTGCTATGGCGGCGCGCGCCTCACTCGACCTCAGTGAGGAGGGCAAGCAGTGTCCATCGAGCCGATCGTGGCAGCCGGGTCTTGGGCCATCGCGGCAGGCAGCGATCATCAAGGCGACGTCTGACCTGTTCCGGTGGTGGCGTCGGTGATCAAGCGCGGGTAACCACCCTCGGCGCTCGGCGAGGTTGCGGAGCTTCTGCCAGTCTCCGCAGCCCCGCCGGCTGCACGAAGATCTCCCGTCTAGCCACCGCGTCGCCCGTGGCGTCCAACTCGTACCCGTCGAGCCAGATCCAACGCTGGTAGGTGATCAGGTCGTGCCGGACCTTGATCAGGCGGAACATGATCGGCTTGATGAACTGCACGCTGCACGCGGCGGTGATGTGCAGGACGTCGCCGGCCTTCAGCGCGATCATCGGCGCGGGCCGTACCGTCGCCAGGCCCTGATCCGGGCCCGGGCCAACTCCACTAGGGGACACCAGCCGCTCGGGTGGCAGGCGGCGCACTGCCGGTGCTTGTGCCAGTCGAGGGCGCGCACGGCATCCAGGATCAGCCAGGACAGCCGCCGCGTGGTCACGTCGCCCTCCTGGACGACCCCGCAGTCCGGGTGAGGTCCAGCCGGTCCCGACCCCGCCACAGCCACCACACGCAGGAATCCCACCGAAGTCCTGACGCGGCTTTACGAGGATCAGGTGTCGAGCGTCGCGCAGCGCCATCGGTGCCTCCCAGGGGGTCCGGTTGCTGCGGCACCCCGCCCCGCCGAGCACAGCTCCACCAGGGCGGGGGCACCGCGCCACTGATTGCACATCCCGGATTGCCCCCCTATCAATCTGGGGACCCCCGCACGTGTATCCCCAGGCGGGTATCCCCGCCTGGGGAGGCCCAGGCAGACCTACCTTCACACCATGGGTGCAGGGCCAGGCCGACTGATGGGCCCCTGGGAGATCTGCCAGCGACTTGGTGTCTCCCGGTCGCGATTCCAGCAACTCTCGCTGCGGCCCTCGTTTCCGAAGCCGTATCAGGAACTGCGGGCCACCAAGGTGTGGTTAGCTGCCGACGTCGAAGCGTGGATCGCCGAGTACCGCCGTCCCCGGCCGCCAGCGAACGACGACGAGCAGGGCTAAGGGCAACCCCCGGCAGAGTCGATCCGCCGGGGGCGACGGGCAGCGGCTGGTCAGGCTCGACGCCTCTTCGGCAGCCGCACCGGCAGTGAGGGCTCGGCCATCTGACCCGGACCGGTCGCGTGGCCGCAGACGCCCTGCTCAGGGCCCCTTCCGGGCGCTACCGCGAGGTCGTACCTATGATGGCCGCACGCGTTGAGGAGGCACCAATGGCAGAGCAGGTCGGCCTCGATCCGTTCCTGGACGGGCTGGACAACCCCATGTTCGTCGTCACCACCGTGCACCGGGACTCGGGCGAGCGTTCGGGCTGCCTGGTGGGCTTTGCCTCGCAGTGCAGCATCGAGCCGGACCGGTTCGTGGTCTGGCTGTCGCAGAACAACCACACGTACCGGGTCGCCATGCACGCCGACTTCCTGGCCGTCCACAGCCTGGGTGCCGACCAGCGAGATCTGGCCGAGCTCTTCGGCACCGAGACCGGCGACGAGGTCGACAAGTTCGACCGGTGCGGATGGCAGCCGGGCGAGGCGGGGGTGCCGGTCCTCGACAGCTGCCCGCGCCGCTTCGTCGGCCGGATCCTCGACCGGACGGCGTGGGGCAACCACACCGGGTTCCTGCTCGAACCGGTGTCGGCGGCGGGCGGGCCCGAGCGACCGCCGCTGATGTTCTCCACCGTCAAGCACCTGCGCGCCGGCCACGGGGCCTAGCCGGACGCCGCCGGCGTCGTCGTCGCCGCTACGCACGTGGCCGCTCACTGCCCCGGATCGGGCTTCCACACCAGCCACTTGCGTTCGACCTCGGCCTGCAAGTCGACTCCGTGGTGTCGAGCCATCAGCAACACCTGCGCCAGCACGTCGGCGAACTCTGACCGGAAGCTTTCATCGAGCTGTTGCTTGGAATGCCCCTTGTCCCTGGCCTGGCCGGCACGCATGAGGAAAACCTGAGTTAGCTCCCCTACCTCTTCTTGGAGCTTGAGCAGGAACCAGGTCGTATCGCGCTCGATCCCGTGCTTTTTGGCGTAGTGACTCGAAACCGCTTCAACCTCATCGGTAAGTTGCGTCAGGTCCACCACGGCAGCGTAGGGCAGTCGCTCGACCGGTACCCACACGCCGGGAAGCACGTCCTGAGGTCATGTGTCGGTGAGCGAATGCGCGGGCCTCGCCGCCCGGCCAGGCCCCGGATATCAGGTCTGGCGATGTCATTTCGGAGAGGTTAGCGTCAGCGGCATGGCCAAGGCTTTCGACGTGTCCCGCGCTAGCCGGCGGCCCCGATTCCGGCCCCTCGCTGTCGTCTCCGTTTTCGTCACGCTCGCCGCAGGTCTCGTCGCCGCGCCCACGCCGGCCAGAGCCGAACCTTCCACCCCGAGCATCATCATCGACACCGATTTCGGGCAGTGGTGGGATGACGTGGCCGCCCTCGCCACCGCCCATGCCGCCGCCGACGCCGGACAGGTGCGGCTGCTCGGCGTAATGACCGACGTCGACAACCGTTGGAACGCCCCCGCGATCGACGCGCTCAACACCTGGTATGGCCGGCCCGACCTGCCCATCGGCGTCGCCACCGGGGCACCCCGGGTGCCCGAGGCGTACAGCCGGTTGCTGGCCGAGCAGTGGCCGCACACCGGCCGGGGCGTCGACGCCCTCACCCTGTACCGGCGGTTGCTCGCCGCCCAGCCCGACCACAGCGTCACCATCGTCGCCATCGGCGCTCTCACCAATCTCTCCCAGCTCATGCGCACCGATCGGGATCTGGTCAGGCGCAAAATCGCCCGGACGGTCATCATGGGCGGCGAGTACCCGCAGGCCACCACGCCGGAGTGGAACTTCGGCCTCGACCTCGACGCGACCCGGCGGGTCGTCCGTGGCTGGCCGAGCCCCGTGGTCTACGACGGCTACGAGATCGGCGCGCGGATCTTCGTCGGCAACGGCGTCTGCGCCGCCCATCCGCCGAGCAGCCCGGTCCGTGCCGTCTTCGACCTGCTGTACGGCTGCGGCACAACCCAGCGGGACGGCACCTGGGACCCCACCGCCATCCACTACGCCATCCACGGCACCGCCGGCGCCCTGCGGCATGCCGGCGCGGGCGGCCGCAACACCGTTACCGCCGACGGCCTCAACCGCTGGCAGCCCGGCGGTCACCGCCAGCGCTATCTGGTCCTCACGGATCCAGCGAGACTGAGCAGCCAGATCGACACCCTGCTCAACCGCCGTTGACCTGACCGCCGAGTCACCTACGCAAAGGGACGACCCCCGTCGGGGGATGACGGGGGTCGTCGGGCGGTTCGGCTCCGGGGGGATTGAGCCGAACCGACTCAGCGGTCACGGGGGGTGCAACCGCCGAGGGCCTGCTGTCGTACGACACGTGAAACCTCGTCGTACGACAAGCATGCCTGAGCAGACCCGTATACGTCGAGTACTGCCGCCTCCACACACCGCGAAATATGTTCGGAGGGTGTGACCGCCGTCACTGACCGCAGGGGTCGCCGAGGTTGATCCAGGGGTTCGACCAGAGTCCTCACCCCAGGCACCCGCCGACGATAGTCCATCCCGCTAGACTTTCGCGCCGTGGGCCGAAGTGCCGCTTTTTTCGATCTGGACAAGACCGTCATCGCCAAGTCGAGCGCCTTGGCGTTCGGTCGGCCGTTCTACCGGGATGGGCTGATCACCCGGCGGGACGTGGTGAAGTCGGCGTACGCGCAGCTCATGTTCCGGCTGGGTGGCACCGACGAGCAGACCATGGCCCGGACCCGGGACTACCTCGCCGCGCTCTGCAAGGGCTGGCAGGTGGAGCAGGTCCGCCAGATCGTCGCGGAGACCCTGCACGAGCTGATCAACCCCTACGTGTACGCGGAGGCCGCCGCCCTCATCGAGGAGCATCAGGCGGCCGGCCGGGACGTCGTGCTGGTCTCCGCCTCGGGTGAGGAGATGGTCCGGCCGATCGGCGAGCTGCTCGGGGTGACCGACGTGATCGCCACCCGGATGTCGGTGCGCGAGGGCCGCTACAGCGGCGAGGTCGAGTTCTACGCGGCCGGCCCGAGCAAGGTTCAGGCGGTCAGCGAGCTGGCCGAGCGCCGCGGCTACGACCTCGCCGACTCCTACGCGTACTCGGACTCGATGAGTGACCGGCCGCTGCTGGAGTGCGTGGGCCATCCGACGGTGATCAACCCGGATCGGGCGCTGCGCCGGCTGGCGGCCGAGAACGCCTGGCCGGTGCTGGCGTTCCGGCACCCGATCCCGCTGGGCCGCCGGCTGCGGGAGCGCCCCGCCGTCCCGGTCGCCGCGGCGGCTCTCGGCGTCGGCGTCGGGGTGGCCATCGGCATCGCCTGGTACGGCCGCCACCGCCGCACCCGCACCGCCTCGATCGCCTGACCCGCGCCCCACCGGCGCCACAACCTCGCCGGGGCCACCACGGCGGCCGGCGGCGCTCAGGCGGCGGCGAGGACCTCGTCGCCCACGGCGGTGAGCTCGTCGGCGCCCAGCTCGACGGCCGCCAGGTAGTGCCGCAGCCAGGAGCGCAGGCCGTCCGGGGTGCCGGTGGCGAAGGCGCCGGCCGCGCCGACGTACTCGGGCTCGCGGTCGCGGTGGCCCACGTCGACGCCGACCAGGCCGCGCGGGTCGAAGCCGGTGGACATCAGCACCAGCCGGGCCGCGCCCCGGGCGACCAGCCCGGACGGGCCGGCGAAGGGGCGCAGGTTGAGCAGCTCGCCGTGCACGACGGCGGCGAGCACCAGCGGGGGGGCCGTCGTGCCGCCGGCGACCAGCGCGGCCAGGGCGTCCAGCCGGGCACCGACCACCGGGTCGGCCACCGGCCGCCCCAGCTCGTCGGCGGGTACGGCGTCCCGGGCGGCGAGCACGTGCAGCCGGGCGAGGACCTGTCGGGGCGCGGTCGACCAGCGCTCGCTCAGCCCGGGCAGCGCCCCGGCGACCCGCAGCGCGCCCTGGATCACCGGGTCGGTGACCGTCCCGGCGCGGACCGCCTCGCGGTCGTGGGCGTACCCCTCCAGGGCGGCGCTGGCCACGGCGCAGCGGAGGCTGACCTCGGCCGCGACCTGGCCGCCGTGCCGGCGCAGCGCGCGGTGCCGCATCGCCTGGTCGACGCGGTCGCGGGCCCGCTCGACGGCGGGGGCGATGTCGGCGAGCGCGAGCAGCGGGGCGAGCGGGTCGGTGGTCACCCCGCCAACGCTAGCGACCCCGGCGGCGCATCCCGCGCCCAACCACCCACCACGGGCGGTGACGGCCCTCGCCGACAGCTCGGCGCGTGCCGGGGGCCGCTCGGCGCGTGCGGGCTCCGGGAGCTGTCGCGGGCCCCGGCCGCCCCGGCTAACCTCTGCGGGGACAGGGGACGCAGGTCACGGACGCGACGAGGGAGTCACCGGATGAGCGAGGCACTGGCCAACTTGCTGAACGAGACGCGGCAGTTCCCGCCCCCTGCCGAGCTTGCCGCGAACGCCAACGTCACCGCCGCCGCGTACGCCGAGGCCGACGCCGACCGGCTGGCCTTCTGGGAGCGGCAGGCCGGGCGGCTGACCTGGGCGAAGCAGTGGGACCAGACGCTCGACTGGTCGAACCCGCCGTTCGCGAAGTGGTTCGTCGGCGGCGAGCTCAACGTGGCGTACAACTGCCTGGACCGGCACGTGGAGGCGGGCCTGGGCGACCGGGTGGCGATCCACTGGGAGGGCGAGCCGGGCGACACCCGCACCCTGACCTACGCCGACCTGCACGCGCTGACCTGCCGGGCGGCGAACGCGCTGACCGAGCTCGGGGTGCGCGCGGGCGACCGGGTGGCGATCTACCTGCCGATGGTGCCCGAGGCGGCGGTGGCGATGCTGGCCTGCGCCCGGATCGGCGCGACCCACAGCGTGGTCTTCGGCGGCTTCTCCGCCGACTCGCTGAGCAACCGGATCTCCGACGCCAGCGCCAAGGTGGTCATCACCGCCGACGGCGGGTACCGCCGGGGCAAGCCGTCGGCGCTGAAGCCGACGGTGGACGAGGCCGTGGCGAAGTGCCCGTCGGTGGAGCACGTGCTGGTGGTCCGCCGCACCGGCGAGGACGTGGCCTGGACCGACAAGGACCACTGGTGGCACGAGACGGTGGAGCGGGCGTCGGCCGAGCACACCGCCGAGCCGTTCGACGCCGAGCACCCCCTGTTCATCCTCTACACCTCCGGCACCACGGCCCGGCCGAAGGGCATCCTGCACACCACGGGCGGCTACCTGACCCAGGCGGCGTACACGGCGCACGCGGTCTTCGACCTCAAGCCGGAGACCGACGTCTACTGGTGCACCGCCGACATCGGCTGGGTGACCGGGCACTCCTACATCGTGTACGGCCCGCTGGCCAACGGCGTCACCCAGGTCATGTACGAGGGCACCCCGGACACCCCGCACAAGGGCCGGTTCTGGGACATCGTCGACAAGTACCGGGTGAGCATCCTCTACACCGCGCCGACGCTGATCCGGACGATGATGAAGTGGGGCGAGCAGATCCCCGCCGGGCACGACCTGTCGTCGCTGCGGCTGCTGGGCAGCGTCGGCGAGCCGATCAACCCCGAGGCGTGGATGTGGTACCGCGAGCACGTCGGCCGGGGCGAGCTGCCCATCGTGGACACCTGGTGGCAGACGGAGACCGGCGCGATCATGATCTCGCCGCTGCCCGGTGTCACCGAGGCCAAGCCGGGCTCGGCGATGACCCCGCTGCCCGGGATCGTCGCCGACGTGGTCGACGACCAGGGCCAGTCGGTGCCCAACGGCGGGGGCGGCTACCTGGTGCTGCGGGAGCCGTGGCCGTCGATGCTGCGCACCATCTGGGGCGACGACGACCGGTTCGTCGAGACGTACTGGTCGCGCTTCCAGGGCATGTACTTCGCCGGGGACGGGGCGAAGAAGGACGACGACGGGCACATCTGGCTGCTCGGCCGGGTCGACGACGTGATGCTGGTGTCGGGGCACAACATCTCCACCACCGAGGTCGAGTCGGCGCTGGTGTCGCACCCGTCGGTGGCGGAGGCGGCGGTGGTCGGCGCGACCGACCCGACGACCGGGCAGGCGATCGTGGCGTTCGCCATCCCGCGCGGCACCACCGACATCTCGGGCGAGGCGGGCGAGAAGCTCATCGTCGAGCTGCGCAACCACGTGGCGAAGACCCTCGGCCCGATCGCGAAGCCCCGGCAGATCATGCTGGTGCCGGAGCTGCCGAAGACCCGCTCCGGCAAGATCATGCGCCGGCTGCTGCGCGACGTGGCGGAGAACCGCTCGCTGGGCGACGTCACCACGCTCCAGGACTCCTCGGTGATGGAGCTGATCTCCTCGGGGATGGGCGGCGGCAAGTCCGACGAGGACTGACGACAGGCGTACCCCTCGGTGGGTGGCGGTCCGCGCGGGCCGCCACCCACCGTTTCTTCGTGGGTACGGCCACGGCGCGTGACCGGTCGCTCTCGGTCGGTCGGGTGAGGGCGACCGGTATGAACGGACACAGGGGACCCTCCCCACTGTCGTAACAGCCCGTTCTCCTTTAGGTTCAGGCTCATCGGCCGGTTCGACGGTCATCTCTGTCGCCCGTCCGGTGGGTTCCTCTCCATGTCCGAGAAACGGAGCGGCATGCACATCCTTCCGCAGTCCGGGTCGCGCCGACGGATACTCGTCGCGCTGCCCGCCATCGCCCTCGCGGCCTCGTCACTGACGGTGATCGGGCCCGCGTCGGCCGGCACGTCGGCCCCGGCCCCGGCCGCCATCGGGGCGAGCGAGCACTACATCAACTACGCCGAGCCCGAGGTGCAGCCCGACACCACCGGCAAGGAGGTCAAGGGCGCCAACGGCGTCTACGCCCCGGCCGTCGACGAGGCTCGCGCGTACGACCGCAAGTTCGCCACCGGCAACCCGGTGGCCGCCCGGCAGCTGGCGAAGCTGGAGGCCAAGTCGATCAAGACGGGCCAGAGCCCGCGCCAGCTCAAGCAGGCCGCCAGCGCGAAGGCCAGCAGGCAGGCCGCCGGCCCGCAGAAGGCCAAGCTGCTCACCCTGCTGGTCGAGTTCAACACCCAGGCCAACGACGACTTCACCGGCGTGATGGTCCCGAAGACGGTCTTCGAGGACCGCAGCTGCGTCCCCGGCACGGTGCAGAACGGGCCGACGCACAACCAGATCGCCAACCCGGCGAGCCTGCCGCACAAGGACAACAACTCCATGTGGGTGCCGGACTTCTCCCCGGCGCACTACAACAAGATGCTCTACACCACCACGGGCATCACCGAGCGGGTCCGCAAGGACCTGGTCGGGCCGGACGGCAAGAAGGGCGTCAGCCTGGCCGGCCGGACCATGAACAACATGTACCTGGAGATGTCCAAGGGCGCGTACGGGGTCGACGGGCAGGCCAGCCCGTGGATCACCGTGCCGCACTCCGAGGGCTGGTACGCCGCGTCGCGCTGCTTCCAGGACGAGGACGGCAACTGGGTCGCCGGCCGTGAGCAGGCGATGAACGGCCACCCGGCCAACCCGGCGGGGGCGGGCCGGCTCGCCACGGACGCCATCGACGCGCTCGCCGCGGCGGACCCGAACTTCCCGTGGGCCGACTACGACACCGAGGACCAGGCCGACCGCGACGGCGACGGCAACCTCCTCGAGCCCGACGGCGTGATCGACCACCTGGTGCTGGTGCACGCCGGCCAGGGCAAGTCGCGCGGCGGCGGCGCCGAGGGCGTGTACGCCGTCTGGGCGCACTCCTCGACCGTGCCGGGTGGTTACACCATCCCGGGCACCGCCCTGAAGGTGTCGAACTACATCGTGCAGCCGGAGGACGCCGGGGTCGGCGTCTTCGCCCACGAGTTCGGGCACGACCTGGGTCTGCCGGACCTCTACGACACCTCCGGCAACGCCGACTCGGACGTGGACTTCTGGGACCTGATGGCGTCGGGCTCGCACAGCGGCGAGATCTTCCAGGCGCTCCCCACCCACATGGGCATCTGGGACAAGTGGGTGCTGGGCTGGGCCGAGCTGGAGACCATCGCCCCCGGCAGCAAGCGGCGCGACATCCAGTTGGGCCAGACCTCGCGCACCCCGGCCGGCACGGCGGAGGGCATCAAGGTCGACCTGCCGGACAAGGTCCTCACCCTGGCCACGCCGCACAGCGGCACGAAGATGTGGCACAGCGGCGCCGACCAGGTCTGGGCGGACGTCAAGCTGAGCCGCCAGGTGAGCGTGCCGCAGGCGGCCGACGCGAAGTTCTGGATGTGGAACAACTACGTCATCGAGGCGGACTGGGACTACGGCTTCGTCGAGGTCTCGACCGACGGCGGCACGACCTGGTCGGAGCAGAAGGTCTACGACGCCACCGGCGCCCTGGTCAGCACCAATGACAACTACCCCGACCCGAACGGCCGGATGGCCGACTTCGGCGGCAAGAAGTACGGCCTGACCGGCTCCACCGGCGGCTGGCGGCACGACTACGTCGACCTGTCGGCGTACGCGGGGCAGACGGTGCAGCTCCGGCTGCGGCAGGCGACCGACGAGGCGTTCAACGAGCGCAACTGGTTCATCGACGACTTCTCGGTCACCGGCGGCGGCGCCACCACCTTCACCGACGACGTCGAGGGCGGGACGAACGGCTGGACCGCGACCGGTGGCACCTTCACCGACACCACCGGCGCGGGCTTCAACATCAACAGTGGCACCGAGCGGCGGGCGCACTACTACCTGGCCGAGTGGCGCAACTACGACGGCTTCGACAAGGGCCTGAAGTACACCTACGACACCGTGTACTCCCACGAGGCGTGGCGGGTCGACAAGATCCCCTACAACGCTCCGGGCATGGTGGTCTGGTACCGCGACAGCGCGCTGGGCGACGTCAACCACGTCACCGGGCAGATGGCCGCGCTGCCGAGCTACGGGGCGAAGGGCGGTCTGCTGATCGTCGACTCGCACTTCGACCCGTACCGGCGTCGGGGCGCGGCGGCGGAGAAGGACCCGTCGGTGCTGGACAACCTGCCGAGCCGGCCGCAGTCGGCGAACGCGGCGTTCGGCCTGAACAAGACCCCCGGGTTCCGCGAGTGCTTCGAGGCGCCGGACGAGCCGTACAGCCAGTACTGCACGTGGTTGGCGTCGCAGAAGCCGGTGCGGGGCTTCACCGACGCCAAGGGCTGGTACCCGGGCGTCGAGATCCGCGACGGCTCGGCGTACGCGCGGGACAACGACGCCTCCGTCGTGGTGCCGTCGAAGGGCAACGCGCCGTACACCACCCGGGTGGTCAACCCGGACGGCACGCCGGCGACGTCGTTCTACGGCGTGGTGCTGGGCACCGGGATCGTGCTGGGCACCGGCAACCCCGGCGACGCCGGCGTGAGCTACGGCGTCACGCTGACGGTCAAGGAGGCCGCGGCGGGCAACGAGAGCGCCAGGATTCGGGTGACCTCGGCCCGCCCCTGATCCACGGGTAGGTCGGAACACCGGGCGGGGTCCGCGCGGAGCAGAACGCTCCGCGCGGGCCCCGCCCCTCGTCGTTGATCGTGGCCGAAAAGTAATGCGGCAAGTCGGCCCGCGCACCCCCCGGTTGGCCCCGATTTGATGCCCTTTACCGGGCCACCGGACCGATAGTCACCGCCGATCGGCCAGTGACAACGGCCGCTTCCTCTGCGAGGGTGACAGGCGAATCTCATGACAGCCTCGGCTCCGGCCGGACTTGTCATGTAACAGTTCCACAAAGGAGGAGAGACCTTTGAGGAGACGAGTCACAGCCGGTCTGGCCTCGGCCGCGGCCGCGCTGCTGGCGGCCGGTGTCGTCACGACGGCCCCGGCGTCCGCCGCCCCGGCTGCTGCCCCGGCGGCGAACCCGGCCCCGAGCGCCGACAAGACCAAGCACCGCAGCGACAACCTCGCCGACCCCAAGGCCGACCAGCACCAGGAGCTGCGTAAGCAGGCGGTCGCCGATCTGCTGGCGGGCAAGGCCAAGCTTCTGACGCGCAACGGGTCCAAGGTCATCCAGATCAAGAACGACAAGTTCGTCGAGTACCAGCAGGCCCCGAAGACCGACCCGATCTTCACGATGCTGGTGCAGTTCGGCGACCAGACCGACCCCCGCACCGGCGGCACCGCCGGCCCGAAGGTCAACCAGATCCCCGCGCCGGACCGCAACTGGGACGGCGGCGCCACCGACGACAACAGCACCCTGTGGCGGTCCGACTTCAACCGGGCCCACTACATGGACATGTTCTACGGCGAGGGCGAGTCGTTCAAGGACTTCTACCTCAAGCAGTCCGGCGGCCGTTACACGGTCAGCGGTGACGTCAGCGACTGGGTCACCGTGCCCTTCAACGAGGCCCGGTACGGCAGCAACGCCATCTCCGAGGCCGACGGCTACTGGAACTTCATCAAGGACAGCTCCACGTCCTGGTACGACTCCCAGATCGCCGCGGGCAAGACGCCGCAGCAGATCAAGGACTACCTCAAGCAGTTCGACATCTGGGACCGGTACGACTTCGACGGCGACGGCAACTTCAACGAGCCCGACGGCTACGTCGACCACTTCCAGGCCGTCCACGCCGGTGAGGGCGAGGAGGCCGGCGGCGGCGCCGAGGGCGAGGACGCCATCTGGTCGCACCGCTGGTCCGCGTTCCCGAACCTGGCCGGCAGCGCCGGCCCGGCCGGCAACCTCTCCGGTGGCGTGCAGATCGGCGACACCGGCATGTGGATCCGTGACTACACCACGGAGCCGGAGAACGGCGGTCTCGGGGTCTTCGCCCACGAGTACGGCCACGACCTCGGCCTGCCGGACCTCTACGACACCAACGGTGGCGACAACGGGGTGGGCTTCTGGAGCCTGATGGCCTCGGGTTCGTGGCTGAGCCGCGGCACCGACGACATCGGTTCGACCCCGGGTTACATGGACCCGTGGTCGAAGCTCTACCTCGGCTGGCTGAACCACTCCACTGTCGAGTACGGCAAGGGCACCACCATCCTGCCGCTCGGCCCGGCCGGTGACAGCGACGGGCCGAAGGCCCAGGCGGTCGTGGTGAACCTGCCGCCGAAGACCCAGACCACCCCGTACAACACCCCGTTCGCGGGTGCCAACGAGTGGTGGGGCGGCAGCGCCGACGACCTGGACAACAAGCTCACCCGTGAGCTCGACCTGACCGGTGCGACGTCCGCGTCGATCAACGCCAAGGCCTGGTACGACATCGAAGAGGACTACGACTACCTCTACGCGGAGGTCTCCACCAACGGTGGCACCACCTGGCAGTCGCTGACCAACTCGCTCGTCGACCCGGGTGAGACCGGGGTCGATGGCTCCACCAGCGGTGCGTGGGTGGACCTGAACTACGACCTGTCGGCGTACGCCGGGCAGACCGTGCAGTTCCGGTACCGCTACCAGACCGACGGCGGCGTGCACCTGGCCGGCGCGTTCCTGGACAACATCACGCTGGTCAAGGGCGGCGCCACGGTCTGGACCGACGGCGCGGAGTCGCTGGACCCGGCGTGGACCGCCAAGGGCTTCACCCGGATGGGTGGCTCGGTCACCGACACGTACCCCCGCTTCTACATCGCGGAGAACCGGACGTACTTCGGGTACGACGACACTCTGCGCACCGGTGGGTACAACTACGGTTTCGCCAACACCCGCCCGAACTGGGTGGAGCGTTTCTCGAACCGGCCCGGTCTGCTGGTCTGGTACGTGAACTACGCCTACGGCGACAACAACACCTCGCAGCACCCGGGCTACGGCTTCAACCTGCCGGTCGACGTCCGCCCGGGGCCGATCAAGGTCGGCGCCGGCACGATCACCAACCGGCGCAACGGCTACGACGCCACGTTCAGCTGGTACCCGAAGCCGGCGCAGACCTTCCACGTCAACAGCGTGGCGGGCACCGTGCCGGCGCTGAAGCCGAACCCGCAGTTCAGCGACAGCAACGTCGACCGTTACTGGTCGGCCGAGAACCCGCAGAACTCGGTGAAGGTGCAGGGCTCCGGCACCACGATCACGATCGTGACGCAGGGCACGCAGCCCAACAGCAACATGATCGTCGCGGTCAAGAACTGACCCGTTGATCGACCGAAGGGGCCGGTGGCGGCGACGCCATCGGCCCCTTCCGTTCGCCCCGATACCCGCTAATCGAAAACTGTCACGGAAATTGAAAGTTGGCCCGAATCGACGCACGTGTCTTCCCACCGGTCCCAGGAAGTTCTATGTTCACCATTGGTCCCACCAATGGGGCCTCCCCACCGGCCCGTCCTTCATTGGGCCGGTTCCCTGACACCGGAGGTACCACGTGCGGAAAGTCGCAGTGGGTCTGCTCGGGCTCTCGCTGACCGCGACGGGGCTGGTGGTCGGCACGTCCGCCAGCGCCGCGCCGACGCCGAAGCGCCCGGCGGCCGCCCAGTCGGCCGCCGAACCCCGAGTGGATCACGATCTGCCGGACAAGCTGGAGGAGAAGCGCCGCGCGCTGCGCCAGGAGGGGATCAGCAACGTCCTCTCCGGTCGGGTCAAGCCGCAGAAGATCAACGGCAGCACGGTCGTCAAGGTCGGCGAGACCGCCGGCGGCCCGGCCGCCCGCAGCGCCAACAGCGGCCCGACCGACCAGTACGTCGAGCTGGCCCGGGAGCGCACCGACAAGATCTTCGTGATCCTCGCCGAGTACGGCGACCAGCGGCACCCCGACTACCCGGACAAGGACATCAACCCCGACATCCAGGGGCCGGCCACGTTCGACGGGCCGCAGCACAACGAGATCCCCGAGCCCGACCGGGCGGTGGACAACTCGACCGTGTGGCAGGCCGACTACAGCGCCGACTACTTCCGCAAGCTCTACTTCGGCACCGGCAAGGGCAACGAGTCGGTCAAGCAGTACTACGAGTCCCAGTCCTCGGGGCGGTACACGGTCAACGGCACGGTCACCGACTGGGTCAAGGTGAAGTACAACGCCGCCCGTTACGGTCGCTCCGACGACCCGATCGCGGACGAGGACGAGAACCCGGCCAACGACCCGGCCGTCTGCGCCGACAACGTCTGCTCGAACACCTGGAACCTGGTCAGCGACGCCGCCAACCAGTGGGTCGCCGACCAGTTGGCCAAGGGCCGCACCGACGCCCAGATCAAGGCCGACATGCGGGCGTTCGACCAGTGGGACCGGTTCGACTACGACGGCGACGGCAACTTCAACGAGTCGGACGGCTACATCGACCACTTCCAGATCGTCCACTCCGGCGGCGACCAGGCCGACGGCGACCCGATCCTGGGTGAGGACGCCATCTGGAGCCACCGCTGGTCGGTGGCCGGCAACGCGCCCGTCGGGCCGGTCTACAACCGCAGCGGCGGCACCCAGATCGGCAACACCGGCATCTGGATCCGCGACTACACGATCCAGCCGGAGAACGGCGGCCGCAGCGTCTTCTACCACGAGTACGCGCACGACCTCGGCCTGCCGGACGACTACAACAACATCAACGGCGGCGACAACAACAACGAGCACTGGACCCTGATGGCCCAGAGCCGGGTCAGCGCCAAGAACGAGCAGGGCATCGGCGACCGCGGTGCCGACCTCGGCGCCTGGAACAAGCTCCAGCTCGGCTGGCTCGACTACGAGGTGGTCAAGGCCGGCCAGAAGAAGACCCTGGAGCTCGGCCCGGAGGAATACAACTCCGCCAAGCCGCAGGCCGCCGTGGTGGTGCTGCCGCCGCGCAGCTACACCTACGACTACGGCCCGCCGTTCGCCGGCACCAAGCAGTTCTTCTCCGGCAACGACGACGACCTGGACAACAGCCTGACCAGGGCGATCGACCTCACCGGCAAGACCTCGGCGGCGGTGTCGCTCAAGGGCCGGTTCGACATCGAGACCGGCTACGACTACCTCTTCTTCGAGGCCTCGACCGACGGTGGGGCCACCTGGGACGCGCTGCCGGGCACCGTGGACGGCCAGCCCATCCCGCCGGTGTCGGCCACCGACCCGACGCCGGGGCTCAGCGGCAGCAGCGAAGGCCGCTGGACCGACATCAACATCCCGCTGAACTCGCTGGCGGGCAAGGTGGCGCAGTTCCGCTTCCACTACGTCACCGACGGCGGCGTGTCCTCGGGTGGCTTCTTCGGCGACGACATCACCGTCACCGCCGACGGCCAGCCGATCTCCACCGACGGGGCCGAGACCGGCACCGGCGCCTGGGTGGCCCAGGGCTGGAGCGTCGTCGGGGAGACCTACACCCGGCTCTTCGACAACTACTACATCGCCGGCCACCGCTCGTACGTCTCGTACGACAAGTACCTCAAGACCGGCCCGTACTACTTCGGCTACGGCACCACCCGCCCGGACTACGTGGACCACTACGCGTACCAGGAGGGTCTGCTGATCTCGTACTGGAACCTGCGGTTCACGGACAACGACACGTTCGAGCACCCGGGTGAGGGTCGCAACATGATCATCGACTCGCGCCCGAAGCCGCTCTACAACCTGACCGGCGCCCCGTGGCGGGCCCGCGTCCAGGTCTACGACGCGCCGTTCAGCCTGACCAAGGCCGACTCGTTCACCCTGCACATCAACGGCCGGCCGCAGTACATCCGGGGCCAGGCCGCGCAGCCGCTCTTCGACGACACCAAGCAGTACTGGTACCCGGAGCTGCCGAACCACGGCGTCAAGCTCCCGGCCACCGGCACCAAGATCAAGGTTCAGGAGCGGAACGGGACCTCGATGAAGGTCCGCTTCTCCTGATCGACGAAGTCCGTCGATCGACTGACCTACCGGTCGGCTGACCTACCGGTCGGCTGACCTACCGGTCGGCTGACCTACCGGTCGGCTGAGCCACCGGTCGACCGCAGCACCGATCGACCGCAGCACCGTGATGCCCGGGCGGGCCACCCGCCCGGGCATCGCCCTGTTCCACCCCGAAGTCCCGCTTCCGCCCCGGAATCCCGCTCCGAGCGCCCTCGCCCGACGGGCTGCGCGCATCGGGGCCCTAGGCTGTCGGCATGACCGAGCAGCGCGGCGGGGCCGTCGACGAGTCCTGCGTCCTCACCGAGGGGCCGTGGGCGCACCGCTTCGTCGGCGCGAACGGCAGCCGCTTCCACGTGGTCGAGGCCGGCACCGGCCCGATGGTGCTCTTCCTGCACGGCTTCCCCGAGCACTGGTGGGCGTGGCACGAGATCCTGCCGGCGGTCGCCGACGCCGGCTTCCGGGCGGTCGCGGTCGACCTGCGCGGCTACGGGGCCAGCGACAAACCCCCACGCGGGTACGACGGTTACACCCTCGCCGCCGACGTGGCCGGCCTGATCCGGGGCCTCGGCGAGCGCTCCGCCACCGTGGTCGGCACCGGGGCCGGCGGCATGATCGCCTGGACCGTCGCGTCGTTCCATCCGTCGCTGGTCCGCCGGCTCGTGGTGCTCGGCGCCCCGCACCCGCTGCGGCTGCGGGCGGCGATCTTCGCCGACCCGCGCGGGCAGTTCACCGCCTCGACGCCGGCCCTGAAGTTCCAGCTACCCCGCTACGAGCACGTGCTCGCCCGCGACGACGCGGCGGCCGTCGAGGAGATGCTGCGCCAGTGGGGTGGCCCGCGCTGGGTGAACGGGCCCGACTTCCCCGCGTACGCCGAGCGCTGCCGGGAGGCGATGCGCATTCCGCAGGCGATGTTCTGCGCGCTGGAGGGCTACCGGTGGGCGTTCCGGTCGGCGCTGCGGCTGCACGGCTACCGCTTCGTCCGGCTGATGCAGAAGCCCCTGGTCACCCCGACGCTGCAACTGCACGGCGCGCTCGACGTCGCCTCCCTGCCGCGCACCGCCCTGGGCTCCGGCCGGTACGTGGTGGCCCCGTACGAGTGGCGGCTGCTGGAGGACGTGGGGCACTTCCCGCACGTCGAGGCCCCCGACCTGGTGCTCGGCGAGATCCTGCGCTGGGCGAAGTCCTGACCGGAGCGGGCCGGGCGGCGGCGCCTCCCGCATAGGCCCGGTCGCCGGCGGTTCCCGCGCCGATCCGTCAGAGGCGCTTCTCGCGCAGGTCGGCGACCTCGCTGGACGGGGCCCAGCCCTGGTAGACGCCGAAGTCGAAGACCTCCAGCCCCATCGCCCGGGCGACCGGCCACCGCCCGCCGGTGTACTCCACCCGCAGCCAGCCGTCGTGCTCGGCCAGGACGATGAACGGCTGCCCCTGCCAGGTGCAGGTGGTCCGCACGTAGCTCAACTCGTCGACCTCGGTCGCCGGGAGCACCCGCACGTACCGACCGGGGCGGATCTCCTCGAACCCCTCCTCGGGCTCCGGCTGGTACAGCCGGACGTCGTCGCCGTCCGGGCTGGCCTGGTACTCCCGGCCGTGCCAGCGGGCCACGTAGCCGTCGCGCATCAGGGCTCACCGACCCGTCGCCAGAGCAGCGCGTCGGTGTCCAGGATCGCCACCACCCGCTCGGTGCCCTCCGCTCCGATGCGCCACAGCTGCGCCCCGTGCGGCAGCCGGGCGCTGTCCACCTTGAACTCCGCCACCACGTCGCTGCTCTCCCCCGGGGCGAAGCCGTTGCCCCGGAACGGTGGGCGTTCGATGACCCAGCCCTCCATGGCCCGCATGGCACCCTCGTTCTGTCCCCCGTACGGGATCCGGTAGAGGTTCGGCCGGTGCGCCGGCCAGCGCAGCACGTAGATCTGCTCGGCGTCGCGGGAGAAGGGCGAGTCCGGGTAGCCGAGCCCCAGCGCGTCGTGGAGCTGGGCCGGGGTGTTCAGATGGGCCAACTCGTTGGCCCGATGCACGAAGCCGGAGACCCGGTCGTAGCCGCGATCGAGGTAGTAGGAGAGCTGGCTCGGCGCGATCGCCTTCTGCATCACCACCGGCCGGGTCGGGTCGACCGGTGGCGGGACGTGCCGGACGGTGCCCGGGGACGCCTCGGCGGCCGGCGGCGGCTCCGGTTCGTTTCCCGCGTCGTCGCCGAGCCCCATCTCGGCGGCCCAACTGGCCAACGCCACAATCTGCTCGCCGGGCAGCTTCGCCCCCACCGGCGTGTTCGGGTTCACCGCGAACGACCAGGCGTCGTCGGGCCAGCGGCGGATGAGCTGGACGAACTTGACCCGCACGGTCTCCAGCGGCTCGTCGACGTGATCGGCCAGCCGCTCCGGGGACGTGTAGACCACCACGTACCGCTCGCCGTCCAGCCGCTCGGTCCGCCAGACGAAGCCCGGTTCCCCCGGCCGACTGTCGGCAGCGGAGTCGGGCGCGGTCGGCAGCAGCACCCGGGCCAGCAGCAGGGTGGACAGAAAGGTGTCGGTGCTGCCGGTGCCCGCGGCGGCCAGCAGGTCCTCCTCCACCGCGTTGGCCGGCTGGAACTCGGGGGCGGGCGTCGTCGGCTCCGGCTCCCGGTCCGCCGCCCCGCCCGCCGCAGGCCCGGTCGACAGCGACCCGGTCGACAGCGGCTCCGTCGGCGACGAGTCGACCGGCGCGGGCTCCGCCGCCCACGAGTCCAGCGCCGACGAGTCCGCCGGCAGCGGCTCGGCCGGCCCGAACAGGGACTCCGTCGGCGGCTCGGGCGCAACCGGCTCGGCCCGCGCGGACGGCGTGAAGAACGAGGTCTGGGCCGTGCCGCCGCCGGTGGTGGATGCTGCGGCGGCGTCCGGGGTGCCGATGGGCGACGCCGGGGCGGTCGCGGGCAGGTCCCGCGACTCGATGATCGTTCCCTCGATGACGATGGGCGAGAAGGAGCGGCGGGACGAGGACGATCCGGAGATCGACTCGGTCACGGTTGGCGTCTCCGTCACCTCCTCGATCGGCGTGGCGACGGGCCGCTCCGGCCGGGGACGCTTGCCTTCCTCACCGATGCCACCGGGGCGGGGACGCGGGAACGCCTGAGCGGCCCCGGCTCCCGGGCGGCGCGGAGGCTCGTCACCCGTGCCGGCACCCCCGAACCCGGAGGGCCGGGTCGTACCGCCGGCCCGGCCGAGGGGACGGGTCGCCTCGGCCGCCGCGCCGGCCGCGTTCACGCCGAAGTGGTGGGTGGGCTCGTCGGGCGCGGCGACGGGACGGAACGCCCGGGTGGCCTCGTCCTCGGCCGGCGGGCGGTGCGGCTCCGGCGGCCCGCCCGCACCGGGACGCAGCGGCTGGGTGGCCGCCTCTGGGGCGGCGGCATCGTCGCGCGCCGGTCGAGCGGCCGATTCGGCGCGGAACGCCCGGAGGCCGTCACCGAGCGCACCGGTACGCAGGGCCTGAGTCGCCTCCTCGGGAACGACCCCACCCAGCCGAAACGCGCGGGTGGCCTCGTCGGCGCCGCTGCCACCGGGCTGGAATGCGCGGGTGGCCTCGTCGGCGCCCACAACGTCGGGTCGTATCGGCTCAGCCGCCGACGCGGGCGGCGCAAACGCGGCGGCGGCCGGCGGCGGGAACGCGGCGGGCGGTTCTGCGGGGGTGGCGGGGCGCGCGGCGTGGGGGGACTGCTCCGGCGGCGGGTCCGAGGCCGGGCGCCGCCGGGGAAAGGGCTGACCGCCCCCGGCGAACCGGGACGGCGGAGCGGCCCGTTCGACGGGACGACGGGGATCGCCCAGCGGCCGGGCGGCCCGGTTCCGGCCGGACGCCGGCTCGAAGAAGGAGGCGGGCTGGGCGGGCGCGGCGGGGTGAGCCGGCTGAGCCGGCGCGGCGGGCTGGCCCGGCTGGGCAAGGCCGGCGGGCTGGGCGGGCGGGGCGGGACGTTCGCCGGCCCGGACGTTGCCGTCCGTCGCCGCGCCGGTCGGCGTCGACTCGGGCACCCGCCGCCGGGGCACGTTCAACCACGCCGAGCCCTCCACCACGGGCGGGGCGCCCGGCCCGGTCCCGCCGTCGACCTGCTCGCCCGTGCGAGGCGCGGCGGAAACGGATCGACCGTCGACGCTCCCGTACGGCGGGGCGGTCACGGGACCGCCCACGTCGGCGGGCGGCCGGTACGCCGGTGCCCGGGGGGCCGGCGGCGGCGCGGCGGGCAAGGGCCCGGTCGCGGGGCGGCCGGGGGGCGCTCCGACGGTCGGCGGGGCGGGCACCGGGGACGGCGGTGGCGGCGTCTCCCGACCGGGGACCACCGCCGTGGCGCGGGTCCTGGCGGCGTTCTCCGCGCGCTCCAGGCGGGCCCTGGCCCCCATGGTCCGGCCGGGCAGCCGCACGTCGCCCCGGGAGAGCTGCGAGACGAACCAGGCGGGAAGATATCCCTCGATGGGCAGGCCGGGGTTGACCGCCAACCACCACTCGTGGTTGGGCCAGTCGGCGGCGAGTTCGGCGTAGGCGCTGCGCCGGCTGGCCGCCGGATTGCCGCCCAGGCATGCCTGCAGCGCGGCGGGCGAGGTGAACGCGAGCACGTGCGTGCGGCCGCCGGTGGTCCAGGTCCCCCAGCCCAGCGGGGCCTGCCCGGCGAGCGCCTCCGTCGAGACGGGCAGCAGCAGGTCGGTGCGGGCCAGGACGCGGAAGTAGAGCTCCTGGTCCTGGGCGCGAAGCGCGTCGCGCATCGCCGCTTCGGCCTCGGTAGCCGGCTCCCAGTCGGTCACGGCCACCTCTCCTCCCGCGAACAGGCCATAGGCATCGCCTACAACCTACAAGGTGGTAACAAGATCACAATGGCTGGCCAACGACGCCCCGCCGGGCGACCCCGCTGGGACTAACATCCTGTTCCGCAGCCGACACGATACGGAGGCGATCGATGCCCCGGCCCACCCCACGCCCGGCGCTCGCCGCCCTGACGGTGGCCCTGTTGACCGCCCTGCCCGCCGTCCCGGCGCAGGCCAACGCCGCGATGGGCGCGTTGGCCCCGACCGGCGCGGCACCCCGCTGCGCCGTCCCGCTCGCTCCCGTCCGGCCCGTCGCGGCCACCCCCTGGCCCCAGCGACGGTACGCCCCCGAGCGGCTCACCGCTCTGGCCACGGGTGCCGGGATCACCGTCGCGGTGATCGACTCGGGCGTGGACCGGCGACACCCGCAGCTCGCCGGGCGGGTCCTCGACGGGGCGGACTTCCTCGACCCGGGGGGCGACGGCGGCCGGGACTGCGCCGGGCACGGCACCGGCGTGGCGAGCGTCATCGTCGGTGAGCCCCGCCCCGACGTCGCGTTCCGCGGGCTCGCGCCCGACGCGCGGATCCTGCCCGTGCGGGTCAGCGAGCAGCAGGTGGTCGAGGGCCGCGAGTCGGGGCGCACGGTCGGCGCGGCGCAGTTCGCCCGGGCGATCCGCTGGGCGGTCGACCACGAGGCGGATGTGCTCAACCTCTCCGTCGTGCTGTACGCCGACAACCCGGCCGTCCGGGCGGCGGTCCGCTACGCGGCGGCCCGGGACGTGGTCGTGGTGGCCGCCGCCGGCAACCTGCACGACGCCGGGGACCCCCGCCCGTACCCGGCCGCGTACGACGGGGTGCTCGGCGTGGGCGCGATCGGACCCGACGGCCGCCGCGCCGATTTTTCGCAGACCGGCCCGTACGTCGACCTGGTCGCCCCCGGCGGCGAGGTGCTGACCGCCGCTCCCGGGCAGGGCCATCGCGCGGCGGAGGGCACCAGCTACGCCGCCCCGTTCGTGGCGGCCACGGCGGCGCTCGTCCGTCAGCACCGGCCGGAACTGACCGCCGCCCAGGTGGCGCGGCGGATCGTCGCCACGGCCGATCCCGCGCCGGGCGACGGCACCGGCGCCGGGGTGCTCAACCCGTACCGGGCCGTCACGGAGACCGGCGCGGGACGGGACCGGCGGGAGGGGCGCGTCGAGGCGCTTGCCGTGGAGCGCAACGATCCGGCCCTACGCGACCGGCAGGCCCGGCGCGCGGCCGCCCGGGACCGGGCGCTGGTCGTGGCCGCCCTCGCCACGTCCGCCGTGGCGGCCGTGGTGCTGCTGGCCGTGGTGCTGCCCCGAGCCGCCCGCCGACGCTGGCGGCCGGCAGCCTGATCGCCCGGCGCCCGAGGCGGACGTGGCCCGGCACCGGCCCGAACGCGACCCGGGGCGCGGCTCGGACGGAACGCAGGGCGCGGCTCGAACGGCGGGACGCGGGACGCGGGGTGGGCACACGCCCCACCCGGCGGCGGTGGCGTCCGAACCTGCGCCCGGACGCCACCGGCGGTGGCTCAGTGGAACAGGTTGACGTTCCGCTTCTCCGTGTCCAGGTAGTCGGACGCGGAGTCGTCGACGGCGAGCTTGATGTCGCGCAGCATCGCCTGGAGGTCCTGCGAGGCGGACCGCCACCGGAGCTGGCGCTGCTCGTACGCCTGCCGGGCCTCGCCGTTCCAGGTCGCCACCAGCGGCGCGGCGTCGCGCTCGAGCTGCCCGAGTTGGTTGTCCAGAGTGTTCAACGCCCGCTGGATGTCCGCGCCGGCCTGTTGCAGCGCGGCGAAGTTGACGACCAGCACACCGTGGTCCATCGGATTGTCCCCTTTCCGGGAGGTGTCACAGCGGCAACTGGATGCCGCGGTTGGTGCCGGCGACCCGGCCGGCGGCCTCGTTGTCGGCGACGTCGTACTGCTGGCCGGCGGTGCGGATGGCGGCGGCCGTCTCCCGCAGCGCCCGTTGCAGCGCCTTCTGGTCCTGCGACCACTGCTGCTTGACCTGCTCGAAGGAGCGCCCACCGGCGCCACGCCAGGCCTGCTGCAACACCTCCAGCTCGGCCAACAGGCCGGTCAACATGGCCTGCAGGGACTGATCCGCCTGCTCGAACTTCGCTGCGGTCTGCTGCATCACCGCGGCTTCTGCCTGGGTCTGGGACACCCCGGACGTCACCTCGTCTCCTCGATCGTGGCTGGCCGTCGGACGCGCCCGCTGCGGACGCGCCGCCTCCCCACCGCACCGGCGGCACCGCCAGTGGGCGGAGTCGGCAGACTCGTCGCCGACGGTAGCGGCCCGGTGCGCCTTCTGCTACCCCGCCCCGCTCTCCTGTGGACAACCACGGTCCCGCCGTGTCGGGACGGAGTCATACGATGACCCTGCGGCACCCACCGCGCCGACGCGGCGGCCGGCTGCGGCACCGGGGGAGCGCGGAGGAGGCACGGTGACAGCCAGGACGACCACCGTCCCGCAGCGGCGGCGGGCCCCGTCACCCGCCGGCCGCGAGCCCGCCGGCCTGGAGCCCGCCGGCCGCGAGCCCGCCCGGCTAGAGCCCGCCGACCGAGAACCCGCACGCCGAGCGCCCGTCCACCCGGGAGCCGCCGGCCGAGAGCCCGTCGACCTGGCGACCGGCCGCGAGCCCGTCGACGCCCACCGGCAGCCGCTGCCACCGCAGTGGATCCCCGCCGCCGTGCGCCGGCCGGCCCGGGTGCGCGCCGGTCAGGTGGTCGCCACCCAGCTGGCGGTGGCGGCGCTGGCCGCTGCGGCCGGCCGGGGGGCGGTGCCGACCGGGGCCGCCGTGCTGGTGGCCGCGCTGCTGCTGGCGGGCGGGTGGCTGCGATTCCGGGGGCGCTGGTTCTTCGCCTGGTTCGGCGTCGCCGTCGACTACCTCTACCGGCGGCGGGCCCGGCCCGCCGCCGGGCCGGGCGCGCTGCTGACCCGACTCGTCCCCGACGCGACGGTGCAGGCTGCGGAGCTGGCCGGCGGCCCGGCGGCGCTGGTCGACGACGCCGCCGGCCTGACTGCGGTGCTGGAGCTCGGTGACCCGGCCGACCTGCTCGGCGACGGCGCGCGGGCCCTTCCCGCGCTGTCGACGCTGCTGCCGCCGGCCGCACCGGAGCTGCCCCCACTGCGGCTCCAGCTCCTGTTCACCTGCTCCCCCGCCCCGGCCGCCGCCGCCGAGGGCAGCACGGTGGCGACGTCGTACCGGCAGCTGACCGACGGGCGGCTGGCCGCCCACGGCCGGGCGTTGCTGGCGGTCCGGGCGCTGCGGATGGCCGGCTGGACCGACGAGGAGCTGCGGGTCGCCCTCTCCGGGGTGCTCCGGCGGCTGGTCCGCCGGCTCGGGCCGGTGACCGCGCGCCCGCTCGGCGTGCGGGCCACCCTGCGCGTCCTCGCCGACCTCGCCCACCACGACCAGGGTGACCCGGTGCTGGAGTCCTGGTCGGCGGTGCGCACCGGGCCGGTGCTGCACACCGCGTTCCGGCTGCGCCGTGCCCCGGAGCCGCGCGCCGATGGCGCACGCCGGCTGGTGCCCCGGCTGCTCGTCCTGCCGGCGGCGGCGACCACGGTCGCGCTCTGCGTCGGGCCACGCATGGGGGCCGACGACGTGGACGTGCCGGCGGAGCTGACCGTACGGGTGAGCGCCTGGACGCCCGCCGAGTTGTCGCTGGCGGCGCAGGCCCTACGCCGGCTGGTGGAGACCGCCGGCGGTGCCGTGGAGCGGCTCGACGGCCAGCAGCTACCGGCGCTGGCCGGGACGTTGCCGCTGGCGTCGGCGGTGCCGGGCCCGACGCTCGACGCCGCGGCCCTGACCGACCTGGAGCTGTCGATCGGTGGGGCGGGGCTGATGGTGGGTGCCAACCGGCGCGGCGGGGCGGTGACCATCCGCCTGTTCCGCGCCGAGGGCACCCGGTTGATGCTGGTCGGAGGGGTGCGCGCCGCGCAGCTGCTGGCCCTGCGGGCGATGGCGTCGGGTGCCCGGGTGGTCGTGCAGACGACCCGGCCGCGCGCGTGGGAGCCGTTCGTGCGGGGCGTCGGTGCGCCCGGCGGTCCGATTCCGGTGCTGCCCCCCGGCCGACCCGTGGCCGGGGTGGCCGCCTCCGTCCTGCGGCCGCTGCTGCTGGTGGTGGACGGCGGGCCGGCACCGGCGGCCGCCGGGCCGGCACCGTCCTGGCAGTCCACGCTGGTGCTCCGGGACGAGCTGACCCCCGCCGACGTCGACTCGCTGGGCCGGGCCGACCTGGCCGTGCTGCAACCGCTGAGTCCCGCCGAGGCCACGCTGGCCGGGGCGGCGCTCGGCCTGGGCGGCTCGGCGCAGTGGCTGACCCGGATCCGCGAGGACATGGTGGCGGTGGTGAACCGGCGGGCGCTGCGCTGGGCGCTGCTCTCGCCGACCCCGATCGAGGCGCAGCTCATCGGCCGCCCGGCGCGACGCTGAGGCGACCCGGCCCGGCGCGACGCTGCGGTGACCCGCGCCGGTGGCCGGGCTGCGGCGGGTTCCGTCCCTGGCGGGGTCGTGACACCATGCGTGGCCATGGAGTTCCTCACAGGTCTGCTGATCAGGCTGGGCAGCACGGCGGTGGCCTTCTGGCTGGCCACCCTGCTGATCCCGGGCATCACGCTCGACACCGCCTCGGCCACCGAGGCGGTCGGCACGCTGCTCCTCGTCGCGGTCATCTTCGGCGTCGTCAACGCCGTGCTCCAGCCGATCGTCAAGACCGTCGGCTGCGGCTTCTACCTGCTGACCCTGGGCCTGATCGCGCTGGTGGTCAACGGCCTGCTCTTCCTGCTGACGAGCTGGATCGCCGGCGAGGCCGGGCTGCCGTTCCACGTGGACGGTTTCTGGCCGGCCGCGGTGCTCGGCGCGCTCCTCGTCGGGGTCGTCACCTGGCTGCTGGGTCTCCTGCTCGACCGCGAATAGCCGGGACTAGCGTGCGAACGTGTTCACTCTGACCCGTGCGGACGGCCACCTGCTCAGCACCGACGCGGCCCGGCTCGACCTCGACCTGGTGCACCACTGGCTCTCCACGGACGCGTACTGGGCCCTCGGGCGGGACCGGGACACCCTGGATCGGGCGTTCGCCGGCTCGCTGCCGTTCGGCGTCTACCGTCCCGGTGACGGCCGTCAGGTCGCGGTGGCCCGGGTGGTCACCGACGGGGCGACCTTCGCCTGGCTCTGCGACGTCTACGTGGACCGGGCGGCGCGGGGCTGCGGGCTGGGCACCTGGCTGGCCGGTGCCGCCCGCGACCACCTGGCCGAGCTCGGCGTACGCCGGATCCTGCTGGCCACCGCCGATGCGCACGCCGTCTACGCGAAGGTGGGCTTCACCCCGGTGGAGCCGGGGACCTGGATGGCGTACGACCGGCGGGTGAAGCCGGTCACGGGAAAGGAGCCGACGGCGGGTTGACCCCTTACGATCGAAGCCGTGAATCCGCTCCGCCTCGGATACCTCTACGGCCTCGGCGCGTACCTGCTCTGGGGTTTCTTCCCGCTCTACTTCAAGCTGCTCAAGCCGGCCGGGCCGGTGGAGATCCTGGCGCACCGGATCGTCTGGTCGGTGCTCCTCGTCGCGCTGCTGCTCGCCGCGAGACGCAACATCGGGTTCCTGCGCGCCCTGGCCCGGCAGCCCCGGACGCTGGCCGGCATCGCGGTCGCCGCCGCGCTGGTCGCGGTCAACTGGGGCACCTACATCTACGGCGTGAACTCCGACCGGGTCGTGGAGACCGCCCTCGGCTACTTCATCAACCCGCTGGTGTCGGTGCTGCTCGGGGTGACCGTGCTGGGCGAGCGGCTGCGCCCCGGGCAGTGGCTGGCGCTGGGCGTCGGCGCGGCGGCGGTGGGCGTGCTCACCGTCGACTACGGACGCCCGCCCTGGCTCGCACTCGTCCTGGCGGTCAGCTTCGCCGGGTACGGGCTGGCCAAGAAGCGGCTCGGCCTGCCGGCGGCGGAGGGGCTCTTCGTGGAGTCGGCGGTGCTGGCCCTGCCCGCCCTCGGGTACCTCGGCTGGCTCGCCGCGTCCGGGGACGCCACCTTCGGCCACGTCTCCACCGGGCACACCGTGCTGCTGGTGCTCTCCGGCGCGGCGACCGCGATCCCGCTGTTGTTCTTCGCCGGGGCGGCCAACCGGCTGCCCCTGACCACGCTGGGCATGCTCCAGTACGTCGCGCCGATCCTCCAGCTCGCCTGCGGGGTGCTGATCCTGCACGAGCCGATGCCACCGGCCCGCCTCGCCGGCTTCGCCCTGGTCTGGCTGGCCCTGGTGGTCTTCACGGCCGACGCCGTCCGGCACGCCCGCCGGTCGCGGGCGGCCGGGCGGCAGGAGCCCAGCCCGGTCGCGGCTCAGCGGGTGTCGTAGATCAACGCCGGGGTGCCGTCGGCCTGCAGGAGTTCCAACCGGACCAGTTCGGCGTCGGTGAAGCGGGTGACGCCGGTGAACCGCAGCTCGTCGCCGGGGGCGGCCAGCCAGGAGCCGATCTGCTCCGTCGCGCCGTCCGGGCCGTGCGCCACCAGCCGGAAGGTGTACGCCTCCCGGTGGCCGTCGCGCCGGTCGTAGCCGCAGCGCATGGTGACCTCGGTGCCCCAGGAGGCACCGGTCAACGCGACCTCGGCGTGCACCGGCACCGCCCCGGCGAACGGCCGCATGGCGGCCATCGGCGCCTGCGGGGTCGGCGTCGGCAGCGCCGTCGGCGGCTCGGAGTGCGGTCGCAGGGCCCCCGCGCCGAAGCCGGTGACCAACGCCAGCGCGGCGGCGGCCAGCGTGGTCAGCACGTACCGGCGGCGGGTGGCCGACCGCTCGCGGCGGCGGCGCTCCCGGGCGTCGGCCAGCAGCGCCGGGACCCGGGTGGACTCGGCCGGGGGCTCCAGGAACTGCTCCAGCTTGGTCGGGTCGAGGCGACCGAGCAGGCCGGGCAGCACGGCGACCTCGGCCACCGCGTCCCGGCAGGAGGGGCAGCCGGCGAGGTGCCGCTCGTAGGCCGCCCGCTCGGCAGGGGCGAGCGCGCCCAGCACGTACGCGCCGTCGTCGTACGCGAACTCGCAGTGGGTCATCCGGTCACCCCCATCTCCGCCAGCACCAACCGTAATGATCGCAGCGCATAGTGGGTGCGGGACTTCACCGTTCCGGGCGGAACGCCCAGCCGCGCCGCCGCCTCCGCCACCGATCGTCCCTGGTAGAAGCACTCGACCAGCACCTCCCGGTGGGTCGGGCTGAGCCGGTTCAGCGCCTCGGCGATCGTCCACGCCTCCACCGCCCGCTCGGTCTCGTCGACCGTCTCCGGCGGCTCGGGCACCTCGTCGGTGTAGACCTCGCCGACCCGGCTGGAGCGTCGCCGCCAGGCGTCGATGGCCAGGTTCCGGGCGGTGGTGAAGAGCCACGCCCGCACCGAGCCGCGGGTCGGGTCGAGCGACTCCGGATGCCGCCAGGCCCGCAGCAGCGTCTCCTGCACCAGGTCCTCGGCCCGCGTCCGGTCGCCGTGGACCAGCCGCAGGGCGTGCGAGTAGAGCGCGTCGGCGTGCTCGTCGTGCAGGGCACGCAGCAGTTGGGCGTCGTGGTCGCTGATGGCGGCCCCCTCGGTCGTCCGGGAGTCCAGCGGGTTCCGCTGCCGAACGTCGACAGCGGCACTTCGCCCGGAAAGCACGTCCGCCGGTCCCGATCGGTTCAGTCGCGCGCCGACGAATTGGCGCACGGGGCCGGGCCGTCCGGAACGGCTCGGGGGCAAGTATCCACGCCGGCGTCGGCGCGCGTGCTCAGCCTTCGCTGGCGGCGGCGACGGCGACGGCGCGGGCCACGGTGAGCAGCTTGGCCCGGACCACCCGGGCGGAGGTCATCATGTCGTTGGCCGGCAACGCGCAGGCCAGCACCATCCGGCGTTCCATGTCCTTGTCGGGGGTGACCAGCACCCCCGCGCAGGCCACCCCCTGCCGGAACTGGCCCATTTCGAGCTGCATCCCCCGGCGGTCGCCGGCCGCCAGGTCCGCCTCGAACGCCTCCGTGCTGGTCAGGGTGGCGTTGGTGAACGGGCGCATGCCGTATTCCCGCAGGTAGCGCAGGCGCTGCTCGGCGGTGAGGGTGGCCAGCAGGGCCTTGCCGAGGGCGGTGGCGTGCGCCCCCTCGTCGAAGCCGGGGACCAGGTCCTCCAGGTAGGGCGAGCGGTGCCCCTCGGCCACGGCGATGATCGCCACCTGGCCGCCGACGAACCGGCCGAGATAGTGGCTGTAGCCGGTGTCGAGGGCGGCCCGCCGCAGGTTCTCGCCGACCGCCGCCGGGCCCCGGAACGCGGTCACCAGCTCGCGGTAGCGGTCGGCGATCTCCAACCCGACGATGTACGTGCCGTCCTCGCGGCGGATCACGTAACCCTCGTACGCCAGCGTGCGAACCAGGTGGTAGGTCGTGGCCACGGTCAGCTCGCAGCGCCGCGCGATCTGCTTGACGGTCAGCCCCTTCGGGGCACGGCCGACCGATTCGAGCACGCGTAGGGCGCGGGACACGCTCCGGATGAGGTCCGAAGGTTCCGCCAGGGGGTCGCGCACAACCACCTCCGCCGCCGGGGCTTACACCATATGAAATCCAGGCGTTCGGCGAAATGCCTGTTCGGATCGACGATGCCAGATCATCTTAAACGGTCCGTGGGCTGAGCGACACGATGAGTTGTCCGAGGGAGACTCGCGTACGTTTTACGGACCATGACGCGTGCCGCTTCACCCCCCACGCCCCCGACCGCCGGCCGCCCCCTGCGAGCCGGGGTGGGGGCCGTCGCCACCACCGTCGCCTGTGTCCTGCCCGTCTTCCTGGTCGGCGGGCTCGCCGTGCAGATGGGCGCGGACCTCGGCTTCTCCCCCGCCGGGCTGGGTCTCGCCGTGGCCGTGTACTTCGGCGTCGGCGCGCTCGCCTCCATGCCCTGCGGCGCCCTCGTGGAGCGGCTCGGCCCGGCGGTGGTGGCCCGCGCCGGCATCCTGCTCTCCGCCGCGACGATGCTGGCCGTGGCGGGGCTGGCCCGGTCGTACCCGGTGCTGGTCGTGCTGCTGGCGCTCGGTGCCGCCGCCAACGCGCTGGGGCAGCTCGCCAGCAACGCGGCCCTGGTCCAGCACGTGCCGCCGCGCCGGCAGGGCGTGTCGTTCGGGGCGAAGCAGGCGGCGATCCCGCTCTCCACCCTGCTGGCCGGCCTGGCGGTGCCGACGGTCGCGCTGACCGCCGGCTGGCGGTGGGCGTTCGTCGCGGGCGCGGTCGCGGCGCTGGCCGCGCTGGCACTCGTACCGGTGGCGGAAGCCCGGCCGGGGCGCACCGGTGGCGACCGGCGGGCCGGTGGGACGACGGGGGCGTTGGTGCTGGCGGGGGTCGCCGCGACGCTGGCGGCGGCCGCCGCGAACGCCCTCGGCACGTTCCTGGTCGACTCGGCCGCCGGCCGAGGGCTCTCGCCGAGCCTGGCCGGGCTGACCCTGACGCTGGGCGGCCTGGTCTGCGTGGTGGCCCGGGTGGGCTTCGGGGCGCTGGCCGACCGCCGCGCGGACGGTCACGTCGCGGCCATCGCCGGGATGCTCGTCGTCGGCGCGCTCGGGCTGGTGCTGCTGGCGCTGCCCGGCCCGGTGCCGCTGGTGGCGGGCGTGCTGCTCGGCTTCGGCCTGGGCTGGGCCTGGCCGGGGCTGATGACCTTCGCGGTGGCCCGGCTGCACCCGCAGGCCCCGGCCGCGGCCACCTCGATCACCCAGACCGGGGTGTACGCCGGCGGCTGCCTGGGGCCGCTGGCCCTGGGGGCGACCGCCACCACCTTCGGCTACCCGACGATGTGGCTCAGCGCGGCGGCGGCCATGCTCCTGTCGGCCACCCTGATGGTGACCGTCGCCCACCGCTCCCGGCGCCCACCGGACTGACCGAGCGGGTCAGCTCGTGCGGTCGGCGATGTAGTCGCAGAGGGATTCCAGGGCCCGCCGGGACGGGCTCTGCGGCAGCGGGGCGAGCTGGTCGCGGGCCTCCTCGGCGTAGCTGCGGACCGTCTCCCGCGCCCGCTTGAGCGCCGGGGACTCACGCAGCAGGCCCAGCGCCTCGGCGTGCAGCGCGTCGTCGACCAGCGGGCCGGTGGCCAGGAGCTGCCGCAGCCGCACCGAGGCGGCGTCGGAGTCGTCCGAGGCGAGCGCGTAGAGCACCGGCAGCGTCGGCACGCCCTCGCGCAGGTCGGTGCCGGGGGTCTTGCCCGACTGGGTCGACTCGCTGGCGATGTCGAGCAGGTCGTCGGAGAGCTGGAAGGCCACGCCGATGGTCTCGCCGTACCCGGCCAGGGCCTCGGTGTACGCGGCGGACGCCCCACCGAACATGCCGCCGAAGCGGGCCGACGTGGCGATCAGCGAGCCGGTCTTCTCGGCGATCACGCCGAGGTAGTGCTCGACCGGGTCCTGCCCCGCGCGGGGGCCGACGGTCTCGGCGATCTGCCCGTGCACCAGCCGGGCGAACGTGCGCGCCTGCAACCGCACCGCCTCGGTGCCCAGGTCCGCCGCGATGTCGGCGGCGCGGGCGAAGAGGTAGTCGCCGACGAGGATCGCCACCGAGTTGGTCCAGCGCGAGTTGGCGCTCGGCGCACCCCGGCGCACCGGGGCCTCGTCCATCACGTCGTCGTGGTAGAGCGTCGCCAGGTGGGTGAGCTCCATCACCACTGCGGCCGGGACGACCTGCGGGCCGGTGGGGTCGCCGAACTGGGCACCCAGCGCGACCAGCAGCGGGCGGAACCGCTTCCCGCCGGCCTCCATCAGGTGCCGGGCGGCCTCGGTCACCAGCGGGTCGGCGCTCGCCACGGCGGAGCGTAGTTCCGCCTCGACGGAGTCCAACAGGCCCAGCACGGACGCCTCGACGCGGGGGTCGGCCAGTTGCAGGCCGAGCGCGCCGAACTGACCCGTGCTCGCCCGACTCCGCCGACCGGAGCCGGGGGCATCTGAACGCTCGCCAGCCGGATTCACCACGCTATCCACCATGCCACACGCGTTCGACCTGCTCCGGACGGGGGATACGGCGACGGGGCCGGCACGCCCACGCGCACCGGCCCCGTCGCGGGGCAAACGGAGATCATCGGACGAAATCGGCAGCGCCGTTCGCGAGATCGAGCAGCGGACCGGGGACGACGCCCAGGACCAGCGTGGCCAGCACGCCGATCATGAGGGCCGCCGAGGTGAGCCCGCCCGGCACGGCGACCGTCGGGGTGGACTCCCCGGGCTCGGAGAGCCACATCATCACCACGACCCGCAGGTACGGGAACGCCAGCACCATGCTGGTCAGCACGCCGGCCACCACCAGCCACGAGTGGCCGGCGTCCAGCGCCGGGGCGAAAACGGCGAACTTGCTCATGAACCCGCTGGTCAGCGGGATGCCCGCGAAGGCCAGCAGGATGAAGGTGAAGAGCCCCGCGAAGAACGGCGAGCGCCGGCCCAGCCCGGCCCAGCGGGACAGGTGGGTGGCCTCCCCGTCGGCGTCCCGGACCAGGGTCACCACCGCGAACGCGGCGAGCACCGTGAAGCCGTACGCGACCAGGTAGAACATCGTGCCGGAGAGCCCGTCGGAGCTGCCCGCGAGCACCCCGACGAGCAGGTACCCGGCGTTGGCGATCGACGAGTACGCCAGCAGCCGCTTGATGTCGGTCTGGGTGACCGCCAGCACCGCGCCGATCAGCATGGTCAGCACCGCCACCACGCCGAGGACCGGGGTGAAGTCCCAGGCCGCACCGGCGAACGCCACGTGGAAGACCCGCAGCAGGGCGCCGAAGGCGGCAACCTTGGTGCAGGCCGCCATGAAGCCGGTGACCGGCGTCGGGGCGCCCTGGTACACGTCCGGGGTCCAGACGTGGAACGGGGCGGCGGCGGCCTTGAAGAGCAGGCCGATGGAGAGCAGCGCCATGCCGCCGAAGAGCAGCATCTGGCTGGCCGGGGACTCACCGACCGCCGCGTGGATGGTGGCGAAGTCGACGCCCGCCGTCCGACCCGGGATGCCCGAGGTGAAGCCGTAGATCAGGGCCACGCCGAAGAGGAAGAACGCCGACGCGTACGCGCCGAGCAGGAAGTACTTCATCGCCGCCTCCTGGCTCAGCAGCCGCCGGCGACGGGCCAGCGCGCAGAGCAGGTACAGCGGCAGCGAGAAGACCTCCAGGGCGATGAACATGGTCAGCAGGTCGTTCGCCGCGACGAAGATCAGCATGCCGCCGATGGCGAAGCTGACCAGCGGGTAGACCTCGGTCGCCCCGTTGCTCCCCTCGGCCTGCCGCCGGTCGTCGGCCGACTCGGCGGTGATCGCGGCGTGGGCCACGAACGCCCCGCCCCGCTCCACCGAACGCTCGCCCATCAGCAGCAGCGACATCGCGGCCAGCACCAGGATGCCGCCCTGCAGGAACAGCGCCGGCCCGTCCACCGCGACGGCCCCACCGGCGGTGATCAGGCCCGCACCGGTGTCGGTGAGCAGCCGGTCGGCGTTGAGGATCACCATCACCAGCGACGCGAGCACCGCCAGCAGCCCCAGCGAGAGCTGCACGACGTGGCGCTGCTTGCGGGGCACGAAGGCCTCGACCAGCACGCCCAGCAGCGCGACGCCGAGCATGATCAGGATCGGAGCGAGCGCCGCGTAGTCGATCGACGGCAACTTCAGCTCGGTCATTTGGCGGCCTCCTGGACGCTGCCGACCTCAGGGGCGGGATCGGTCCGACCGACGTCCTCCATGGTGGCCCGGACGGCGGGGTTGATGACATCGGTGACCGGCTTGGGATAGAAGCCGAGCAGCACGATCAGCGCGATCAGCGGCGCGACCACGGCCTTCTCGCGCAGGTTGAGGTCGCGGCGCATCGGCGCGATCTCGGTCAGGGCCGGGTTGAGCGTGCCCTGGGTGGTGCGCTGCACCATCCACAGCACGTACGCGGCGGCCAGGATGATGCCGAGCGTGGCGATCACCGCGACCGGCTTGTTGACCGTGAACGTGCCGATCAGCACCAGGAACTCGGAGACGAACGGCGCGGTGCCCGGCAGGGCCAGGGAGGCCAGACCGGCGAAGAAGAGCACCCCGGCCAGCAGCGGTACCAGCTTGCCCGCGCCGCCGAAGTCGCTGATCAGGGCCGAGCCGCGCCGGGCCACCAGCATCCCCACCACCAGGAAGAGCAGGCCGGTGGCGAGGCCGTGGTTGAGCATGTAGAGCACCGCGCCGGTGCCCGCCTGGGTGGTGAAGGCGAAGATGCCGACCCCGATGAAGCCGAAGTGCGCGATCGAGGTGTACGACACCAGCCGCTTCAGGTCGTTCTGGCCGACCGCGAGCAGCGCCGCGTAGATGATGCCGATCACCCCGAGCGCCAGCGCCCACGGGGCGAACCACCGCGACGCCTCCGGGAACAGCGGCAGGCAGTACCGCAGGATGCCGAAGGTGCCCACCTTGTCCAGCACGCCGACCAGCAGCGCGGCGGCCCCGGCCGGGGCCGCGCCACCGGCGTCGGGCAGCCAGGTGTGGAACGGGAAGAACGGGGCCTTGATCGCGAACGCGATGAAGAAGCCGAGGAAGAGCCAGCGCCCCGTGCCGGTGGAGATGTCGATCTGGGTGAGCGCCTGCCAGTCGAAGGTCTTCCCGCCGACCACCCAGAGGCCGATCACGGCGGCGAGCATGAACAGGCCGCCGACGAGCGAGTAGAGGAAGAACTTCACGGCCGCGTACTGCCGCTGGTGGCCGCCGTAGCTGCCGATGAGGAAGTACATCGGCACGAGCATGACCTCGAAGAACACGTAGAACAGGAAGACGTCGGCGGCGGCGAAGACGCCGATCATCGTGCTCTCGAGGACGAGCAGCAGGGCGAAGTAGGCCGGCACCGAGCGCTTCGACGGCTCGGCGTCGTGCCAGGACGCCAGGATCACCAGCGGCACCAGCACCGCGATCAGCATCAGCATCACCAGCGAGATGCCGTCGGCCGCGAAGGTGAACCGGGCGTCCCACTGCGGGATCCAGGTGTACGACTCGCGGAACTGGAGCCGGTCACCGCCGGCTTCGAAGGTCACCCACATGACCACCGACAGGACCAGCACCAGCAGCGACCACCCGAAGGCCACCTGCTTGGCCAGGTCCGGCCGCCGGCGCGGCAGGACGGCCACGACCAGCGCGCCGACCAGCGGCGCCACGGTCAGCACCGAGAGGAACGGGAAGTTGGACATTATGCGGCCTTACCTCCGTCGTCACTGCGTGGTCCGCCGGCGGGGGCGGCCGGGAAGAGGTCGTTCACGCCAGCCACCCCGCCTGCACGGCCAGGAACGCCGCCACCACCAGCAACGCGCCGGTCAGGATGGAGGTCGCGTACGACCGGACGAAGCCGGTCTGGAGCCGCCGGAGCCGGCCCGAGCCCCCGCCCACCGCGGCGGCCAGGCCGTTGACCAGCCCGTCGACGCCCCGGTTGTCGAGGTAGACCAGCGCCCGGGTGAGGAAGACGCCCGGCTTCTCGAAGACCGCCTCGTTGACGGTGTCCGTGTAGAGGTTGCGCCGGGCGGCGGTGACCAGCACGCCCGCCGGCTGCGGCTCGGTGGCGGTGCCGGCGCGGAACAGGAACCAGGCGAGCCCGGCCCCGGCCACGGTGACCAGCAACGACAGGATGTTGATCGCCGTGTGCGACAGCACGCCGTGCGCCTCGCCGGCCTCCTCGCCGAGCACCGGCGTCAGCCAGGAGACGACGCCGCCGTCCCAGGCCATCAGGCCACCGGCGACCACCGAGCCGACAGCCAGCAGGATCAGCGGAATGGTCATCAGCTTCGGCGACTCGTGCGGGTGCTCGATGTCGGAGGTCCAGCGCTTCGGGCCGTGGAAGGTGAGCACGAAGAGCCGGGTCATGTAGAAGGCGGTGAGCCCTGCGCCGAGCAGCGCCGCCCCGCCGAAGAGCCAGGCCGTCCAGTCGTCGCGCTCGAAGGCCGCCGCGATGATCGGCTCCTTCGAGAAGTAGCCCGACAGCGGGGGGATGCCGATGATCGCCAGCCAACCCATCATGAACGTCAGCCAGGTGACCTTCATGTACTTCGACAGCCCGCCGAAGCGGCGGATGTCCACCTGGTCCTTCATGCCGTGCATGACCGAGCCGGCGCCGAGGAACATGTTGGCCTTGAAGAAGCCGTGCGCCAGCAGGTGGATGATCGCCAGGGCGTACGCCCCGCCGCCCAGGCCGACGCCGAGGAACATGTAACCGATCTGGCTCACCGTCGACCAGGCGAGCACCCGCTTGATGTCGTCCTTGGCCGCGCCGATGATGCAGCCCAGCAGCAGGGTGAGCGCCCCGACGCTGACCACCACGAGTTGCAGCGTCGAGTTCGCCGAGAAGATCGCGTTGGAGCGGGCGATCAGGTAGACGCCCGCGGTGACCATGGTGGCCGCGTGGATGAGCGCGGAGACCGGGGTCGGGCCCTCCATCGCGTCCGGCAGCCACGCCTGCAGCGGGAACTGGCCGGACTTGCCGGCCGCACCGAGCAGCAGCAGCAGGCCGAGCACCAGCACCGTGGTCGCGGTCAGCGAGCCGACGCCGTTGAACACCTCGTCGTACTGGGTGGTGCCGAGGGTGGCGAACATGATGAAGATGCCGATGGCGAGGCCGGCGTCGCCGACCCGGTTCATCAGGAACGCCTTCTTGCCGGCGGTGGCGGCGCTCGGCCGCCCGTACCAGAAGGAAATCAGCAGGTACGACGCCAGGCCGACGCCCTCCCAGCCGAAGTAGAGCATCACGTAGTTGTTGCCGAGCACCAGCAGGAGCATCGCGGCGACGAAGAGGTTGAAGTAGGCGAAGAAGCGTCGCCGGCCCTCGTCGTGCGCCATGTACTCGACCGCGTAGAGGTGGATCAGGAAACCCACCCCGGTGATCAGCAGGACGAAGACCGCGGCCAGCGGGTCGAAGAGCAGGCCGAAGTCCACCTTGAAGTCACCGACCGCGATGAAGTCCCACAGGCTCAGCTCCGCCGACTTGTTCTCCAGGCCGCGTAGCTGGAAGAAGTAGGTCAGGCCGAGCACGAAGGAGGCGCCGATCGCGGCCACCCCGAGCCAGTGCCCCCAGCGGTCGGCCCGCCGGCCCAGCAGCAGCAGGATCGCCGCGCTGACCAGCGGGATCGCCACCAGCAGCCAGACGCTGCCGAGCAGCCCTTCCGCCGGAGCGTAGGCGACGGCACCTGCCGGCTCAGCCGGGGTGTTCATCAGAATCTCTCCCACCGCAGGGCCCCTCAGTACTTCAGCAGGTTGGCGTCGTCGACACTCGCGGAGCGCCGGGTCCGGAAGATCGCCATGATGATCGCAAGACCGACCACGACCTCCGCCGCGGCCACCACCATCACGAAGAACGACATGATCTGGCCGTTCAGGTCACCGTTGATCCGGCTGAAGGTGACCAGCGCCAGGTTGGCCGCGTTCAGCATCAGCTCGACGCACATGAACAGCACGATCGCGTTGCGCCGGACGAGCACCCCCGACGCGCCGATGGTGAACAGCACCACGGCCAGGACCAGATAGAAGTTCGGGGTCACTTGTCCGTCCCCTTCAGCGAGATCTCCTCAGGAGTCATCTCCCGGACCGGCATGATCTCGGGGATGCCGCGCTCGGTCAGCCGGCCGTCGGGCAGACGGGACGGGGTGGCCACCGACGAGGAGGTGGCGAAGACACCCGGGCCGGGCTTCGGGCCGGGGTAGTTGCCGGGCGCGAAGCGGGCCTTCATCGTGGCGACCTGGTCCATCTTGTCTTCCTTGCGCCGCTCGACGTGCGCCAGCACCATCGCGCCGACCGCCGCGGTGATCAGCAGCGCCGAGGTCAGCTCGAAGGCGAAGACGTACTTGGTGAAGAGCAGCCGGGCGATGCCCTGCACGTTGCCCTCCGCGTTGGCCTGCTCCAGGCCGACCGCCGTGACGCCGTCCAGCGCCCGGTACACGCCGACGCCGAGCAGGCCGGCGAAGCCGAGGCCGAGCAGCACCGCGGCGACCCGCTGGCCGCGCAGCGTCTCGATCAGCGAGTCCGAGGAGTCCCGGCCCACCAGCATCAGCACGAACAGGAAGAGCATCATGATCGCGCCGGTGTAGACGATGATCTGCACCATGCCGATGAACGGCCCGGCCTGGATGACGTAGAAGACGCCCAGGCAGAGCATCGTCAGCACCAGGAAGAGCGCCGAGTGCACGGCGTTGCGCGCCATGATCATGCCGATCGCGCCGATCAGCGCCAGCGGGGCGAGGATCCAGAAGGTGACCTGTTCGCCACCGGACACCTCGCCCGCCGCGGCGAGCACCGTCTGCGTGGTCATTTGTCGTCTCCCTTGCCCGCCGCCGCCCGCTGGGCGTGCTGCTCGGCACCGGGGAAGGTCACCCCGGGGTGCTCCTCGACCTGGTACCGACCCGGACTGTTGGTCGCGTGCTCGGCCCCGGCGGAGGTGCCCGGGTTCGTCAGCGCGCCGACGTAGTAGTCCTTCTCGCTGTCCCCGAGCCGCATCGGGTGCGGCGGCTGCTCCATGCCCGGCAGCAGCGGCGCCAGCAGCTGCTCCTTCGTGAAGATCAGGTCCTGCCGGTTGTCCCGGGCCAGCTCGTACTCGTTGCTCATGGTGAGCGACCGGGTCGGGCATGCCTCGATGCAGAGCCCGCAGAAGATGCAGCGGGCGTAGTTGATCTGGTAGACGGAGGCGTGCCGCTCACCCGGGGAGAGTCGGTTCTCCTCCGTGTTGTCGCCGCCCTCGACGTAGATCGCGTCGGCGGGGCAGGCCCAGGCGCACAGCTCGCAGCCGATGCACTTCTCCAGGCCGTCCGGGTGCCGGTTCAGGATGTGCCGCCCGTGGTATCGCGGCGCCGGGGTCGGCGGCTTGAACGGGTAGTCGGTCGTGACGACCTTCCTGAACAAGTGCGAGAAGGTGACCCCGAACCCCTTGAACGTTCCGGTGATCGCGCTCACGTCACACCTCCCTGGATTCCGGGCCGGCGGTGACGTTGGCCGGTTCCCGCTCGGCGACCACGCGCTTGGTGCGCGGGCTCGGTGGCACTTGCAGGTCCATCGGTGGCAGCGGGAAGCTGCCGTGCGGTCGGCTGTTGGCCTCTTCCTGCAACGACGGCTTCACCTTCGGCTTGCGGCTCGGCCAGAGCAGCGTCGCCAGCAGCAGGACGCCCGCCCCGACGCCGGTGGCCAGCAGCCGGTCCTGGGTCTGCCAGTCCTCGATCGACCGCAGGCCGGCCAGGACCAGGATCCAGACCAGGTTGATCGGCAGGAGCACCTTCCAGCCGAAGCGCATGAACTGGTCGTAGCGGAGCCGGGGCAGGGTGCCGCGCAGCCAGATGAAGACGAAGACCAGGGCGATGACCTTGCCGAAGAACCAGAGCATCGGCCACCAACCGGAGTTGGCACCCTCCCAGAGGGTGATCGGCCACGGTGCCCGCCAACCGCCGAGGAAGAGCGTGGTGGTGACTGCGGACATCGTCACCATCGCGACGTACTCGCTGAGCATGTAGAGCGCGAACTTCAGCGAGCTGTATTCCGTCATGTAGCCGGCGACCAGCTCCGACTCGGCCTCGGGCAGGTCGAACGGCGCCCGGTTGGTCTCCGCGACCATGGAGATGAAGAAGATGATGAAGCTCGGCAGCAGCAGGATCGCGTACCAGCCGGGGGCCGGGACCTCCAAGCCTGCGATCGTCAGCCGGGTGGCGTCGCCCTGTGCGGCGACGATGCCGCTGGTGGACATCGTGCCGGCGGTCATGAAGACCGCCACGATGCTCAGCCCCATCGCGACCTCGTACGAGATCATCTGGGCGGTGGAGCGCAGGCCGCCCAGCAGCGGGTACGTCGAGCCGGAGGCCCACCCGCCGAGCACGATGCCGTAGATGCCCATCGACGAGCAGGCCAGCAGCACCAGCACCGCCACCGGCACGTCGGTGACCTGCAACGGCGTCTGGTGACCGAAGATGCTCACCATCGGGCCGAACGGCACCACCGACAGGGCGGTGACCGCGCAGATCACCGAGATCGTCGGCGCGAAGAAGAAGACGACCTTGTCCGCCGCCTTCGGCAGGATGTCCTCCTTGAAGGCCATCTTCAGGCCGTCGGCGAGGGTCTGCAGCAGGCCGAACGGGCCGGCCTGGTTGGGGCCGGGCCGCACGGCCATCCGGGCGACGACCCGCCGCTCGAACCAGACGCCGAGCAGCGTGGCCAGCACGGCGACGACGAAGGCGAAGAGGACCTTGATCAGGACCAGCCACCACGGGTCCTTGCCGAAGTCGGCCAGCGTCGGGTCCTGGGCCAGGTAGACGACGTTCACTGGGTGGCACCCCCGGAGTTGAGGAGCGGACCCGGACGGCCGGCCGCGTCCGCGGCGACCGGGCCGGTCGCGCCGGCCTCCGTCGCCCGGGAGGCGGAGATCCGTACCACCGTGCCGGACGTCGCGCCGAGGCCACGCCGCACGGTGGAGCCGGGTGAGTTGGTCGGCAGCCAGACGACGCCGTCCGGCATCTCGGTGATCGCCGCCGGCAGGGTGATCGCCCCCCGGTCGGTGCCCACCGTCACCGGGTCACCGTCGGCGACGCCGAGCGCCTCCGCGGTGCCCTTGCCCAGCCGGGCCACCGGCGGACGGGCGGTCCCGCCCAGGTGCTCGTCACCGTCGGTGAGGCTGCCCAGGTCGAGCAGCTGGTGCCAGGTGGACAGGACGGCCTCGCCGGCGCCGGGCTCGGGCACCGTGGCCGGCTCCACCGAGGGCGGGGACGGCCGGTCGGCCCGGGTCGGCGTCAGGCTGCCCAGCTCGCGGCGGATGCTGAGCACGTCGCCGGTGCCGAGCCGCACGTCGAGCAGCGCGGCGATCGCGTCCAGCACCCGGGCGTCGCTCATCGCGGCGGTGTGCAGCACGGCCTCGAAGGGGCGCAGCCGCCCCTCCCAGTCCAGGAAGCTGCCGGCCTTCTCGACCACCGGGGCCACCGGGAGGACCACGTCCGCCCGGCGGGTCACCGCGCTGTTGCGCAGCTCCAGGCTGACCAGGAACGGCACCGCGTCGAGGGCCCGCTCGGCCAGCCGGGGGTCGCCCAGGTCGGCCGGGTCGACCCCGGCCACCACCAGCGCGCCGACCTGGCCGTTCGCGGTCGCGGCGAGGATGCCGTCGGTGTCCCGACCGGCCTGGCTCGGGATCACCCCGGCCGCGATGTCCCACGCCTCGCCCAGCTCGGCCCGCGCGGCCGGCTCGGTGACCGGACGACCGCCGGGGAGCAGGTTCGGCAGGCAGCCCGCGTCGACCGCGCCCCGATCGCCCGCGCGCCGCGGCACCCAGGCCAGCTTCGCGCCGGTACGCCGGGCGATGTCCGCCGCCGCCGACAGGCCGCCGGGCACCTCGCCCAACCGCTCGCCGACGATCAGGATGGCACCGGGCGCGCTGAGCGCCTCGGCCACCGTGGCGTGCTCGGCGAGGACGCTCGCCTCCTCGCCCGGCACCACCCGGGCCAGCTTGGCCCCGAGCTTCTCCAGGCCCCGGGTGGCGAACGGCGCGAGGGCGTACACCGTGAGCTTCTTCTTCAGGTACGCCTTGCGCAGCCGCAGGAAGAGGATCGGGCACTCCTCCTCCGGCTCCAGGCCGACCAGCACCACGGCGGGCGCGTTCTCCACGTCCGCGTAGGTGACGTCGGTGCGCCCGGCGACCGTGCTGGCCAGGAAGTCGGACTCCTCGCGGGAGACCGGCCGGGCCCGGAAGTCGATGTCGTTGGTGTTCAGGGCGACCCGCGCGAACTTCGCGTACGCGTAGGCGTCCTCGACGGTCAGCCGGCCGCCGGTGAGCACCGCCGTGCCCTGGCCGGCGTCGCGGGCCGCGCGCAGCCCGTCGGCGGCGGCGGTCAGCGCCTCGCTCCACGACGCCTCGCGCAGCTCGCCGCTCTCGGCGTCGCGCACCAGCGGGGTGGTGAGCCGGTCGAAGGCGCGGGCGTACTGGAAGCCCCAGCGCCCCTTGTCGCAGTTCCACTCCTCGTTGACCTGCGGGTCGTCGCCGGCCAGCCGGCGGGTGACCTTGCCGCGCCGCCAGTCGGTGCGCTGCGCGCAGCCGGCCGAGCAGTGCTCGCAGACGCTCGGGCTGGAGACCAGGTCGAACGGGCGGGCCCGGAACCGGTACTGGGCGCCCGTCAGCGCCCCCACCGGGCAGATCTGCACGGTGTTGCCCGAGAAGTACGAGTTGAACGGCACGTCGCCGCTGTCGTCGCCGGGCTCCGCGCCGTACGCGTCGTCCCGGTAGATGTTGATCTCCTCGGCGGACGACCGGCCCATCAGGTCGATGAACTTGTCGCCGGCGATCTCCTCGGAGAACCGGGTGCAGCGCTGGCAGAGCACGCACCGCTCCCGGTCGAGCAGCACCTGGGTGCTGATCGCCATCGGCTTCTCGTACTCCCGCTTGTGCTCGTGGAAGCGCGAGTCGGTGCGGCCGGTGGACATCGCCTGGTTCTGCAGCGGGCACTCGCCGCCCTTGTCGCACATCGGGCAGTCGAGCGGGTGGTTGAGCAGCAGCAGCTCCATGACCCCCTCCTGCGCCTTCTTGGCGACCGGGGAGGAGAGCTGGGTGCGGACCACCATGCCCTCGGCGACGGTCTGGGTGCAGGAGGCCACCGGCTTGCGCTGGCCCTCCACCTCGACCAGGCACTGCCGGCACGCGCCGGCCGGGGCCAGCAGCGGGTGGTCGCAGAACCGGGGGATCTCCGTGCCCATCTGCTCGGCGACCCGGATCAGCAGCGCGCCCTTGGGTGCGGTGACCTCGACGCCGTCGATGGTGAGCGTGACGGTCTCGGTCTTCTTGGCTACGTCGGTCACAGTGCTCGCCTTTCGCTCGCGACTGCGGGGCTCGCTTCGCTCACTCCTCGCGCTCGCATCAGTGCGCTCCCACCAGCTGCTTGTCCGACAGCTTCGGCGCGGTACGTCCCTCGATGTAGTCGAGGTAGTCCTGCTTGAAGTACTTCAGAGAGGAGGTCACCGAGCTGGTCGCACCGTCGCCCAGGCCGCAGAACGAGCGGCCGAGGATGTTGTCGCAGGTGTCGAGCAGGGTGTCCAGGTCCTCGTGGGTGCCCTGGCCGGCGAGGATCCGCCGGTAGACCCGGACCATCCAGTAGTTGCCCTCCCGGCACGGGGTGCACTTGCCGCACGACTCGTGGTGGTAGAACTCCAGCCACCGGTAGGTCGCGTAGACCGGGCAGTCCTGGTCGGAGAAGATCTGCGTGGCCGTGGTGCCCAGGATCGAGCCGGCCGCCGCCACCCCCTCGAAGTCCAGCGGCACGTCCAGGTGCTCGGCCGTCAGCAGCGGGGTGGAGGAGCCACCGGGCGTCCAGAACCGCAGCTCGTGCCCCGGCTGCATCCCCCCGGCCAGCTCCAGCAGCTCGCGCAGGGTGACGCCCATCGTGCACTCGTACTGGCCGGGGTTGGCGACCCGGCCGGAGAGCGAGTAGATCATCGGCCCGGAGGACTTCTCCGTGCCCATGGTCTTCCACCAGTCGGCCCCGCCCAGCACGATGTAGGGCACGCTGGCGATGGTGCCGACGTTGTTGACCACCGTGGGGCTGGCGTACAGGCCGTGGGTCGCCGGGAACGGCGGGCGCAGCCGGGGCTGACCCCGGAAGCCCTCCAGCGAGTCCAGCAGCGCCGTCTCCTCACCGCAGATGTACGCCCCGGCGCCCGAGTGCACCACCAGCTCCAGGTCGTACCCGGAGCCGAGGATGTTGCGGCCCAGATAACCCTTGGCGTACGCCTCGCGAACCGCGCTGCGCAGCCGGCGGGCGGCGTGCACGGCCTCGCCCCGGATGTAGATGTACGCCCGGCTGGCCCGGATCGCGTACGACCCGATGATCACGCCCTCGACCAGCGAGTGTGGGTCGTGGGTCATCAGCGGCAGGTCCTTGCAGGTGCCCGGCTCGCCCTCGTCGGCGTTGACCACCAGGTAGTGCGGCTTGCCGTCGCCCTGCGGGATGAACCCCCACTTCAGGCCGGTCGGGAAGCCCGCGCCGCCACGGCCCCGCAGCCCGGCGTCCTTGATCAACTGGATCAGGTCGTCCGGGTGGGCCTTGAGCGCCTTGCGCAGGGCGGCGTAGCCGTCCAGCCGCTCGTACGTGCCGATCCGCCAGGCGTCCGGCGACAGCCAGCGCTTGGTCAGCACCGGGGTGAGCTTGGCCAGGGTCTCCGGCCGGGGAGTGGTCACTTCTGGGCCTCCTTGAGGGAGCGCTCCTGGGCGTCGGCGGAGTCGCCGGCGGGCTTGCCGTCACCGGCCGGGGCGTTCGCCGCGGCACCGGCGGCCTGCGCCGCCCGGGCGTCGCGCGGGGCCGGGGCCGCCGCGTCGACGGGTGCCTTCGTGCCCGGCGCGTCCGGGGCGGCGGTCGCCGCGTCCGGCTGCCGGGTCTCGGCGGCCCGCACCTCGGGCGACTTGTCGTCCGGCGCCTTCACGTCGCGGGTGGTGCTGCCGGTCGCCTCGGCGGCCGGTGCCGACTCGACGGCCGGGGTGCCCTTCGCGGGTGCCGGCTTCGCGGGCTCCGCCTGCGGAGCCGGGGCGGCCTTCGCGGCCTCGGCCTTCGCCTTCGCCTCGGCGGCGGCCCGGTCGGCCTCCGCCTTGCTCCGGATCGGCGTGCTCGGGTCGAAGCCCGGCACCGAGATGCCGTTCTGCTCGGCCAACCGCAGGCCGCGCAGGGTGGGCTCACCCGGGCCGCCGTCGGCGACCGCGCCCTCGCGCTCGTCGGCGAAGCCGGCGAGCTGCACCGCCATCTCCTTGAGCGTGCAGAGCCGGGCCCCCCGGGTCGGCATCGGCCGACCGCCGGAGCGCAGCTCCTCGACCACCCCGAGGGCGGACTGCGGGTTCACCCCGTCGAAGAAGTCGTAGTTGACGGTCATCACCGGGCCGTAGTCGCAGGCCGCCAGGCACTCGGCGTGCTCCAGGGTGACCTTGCCGTCGGCGGTGGTCTCGTCGTGCCCGACGCCCAGGTGCTCGGCCAGGGTGTCGTAGACCTCCTGGCCACCGAGCACGTTGCACATGGTGTTGGTGCAGACGCTGACCAGGTAGTCGCCGGTCGGCTTGCGCTTGTACATCGTGTAGAAGGTGGCGACCGCGCCGACCTGCGCCTTGTTCAGACCGAGGACCTCGGCGCAGAACTCGACGCCGGCCGGGGAGACGTACCCCTCCTCGGACTGCACGAGGTGCAGCAGCGGCAGCAGCGCGGACCGGGCCCGGTCGGCCGGGTACCGGGAGATGATCTCCCGCGCCCGCTCACGCGTCGTTTCGGTGAAGCTCATCGGTCACAACCACCCATCACGGGGTCCAGCGAGGCGCCGCCGGCGATCACGTCGGCGATCAGGCCGCCCTCGGCCATCGCCGGGAGGGCCTGGAGGTTGACGAAGCTCGGCTCCCGATAGTGCACCCGGTAGGGCCGGGTGCCGCCGTCGGAGACCGCGTGCACGCCCAACTCGCCCCGGGGCGACTCGACGCCGACGTACACCTGGCCCGGCGGGACCCGGAAGCCCTCGGTGACCAGCTTGAAGTGGTGGATCAGGGACTCCATCGACTGGCCCATGATCTTCGCCACGTGCTCCAGCGAGTTGCCCATGCCGTCGACGCCGATGGCGAGCTGCGCCGGCCAGGCGATCTTCCGGTCGGCCACCATCACCGGGCCCGGCTTGAGCCGGTCGAGCGCCTGCTCCACCAGCTTCATCGACTCCCGGATCTCGGCGAGCCGGACCTGGTAGCGGCCCCAGACGTCGCCGTCGGTGTGCGTCGGCACGTCGAACTCGTACGTCTCGTAGCCGCAGTACGGCATGGTCTTGCGCAGGTCCCAGGCCAGGCCGGCGGAGCGCAGCACCGGGCCGGTGACGCCCAGCGCCAGGCAGCCGGTCGCGTCGAGCACCGCGACGTTGGTCGTGCGCTCGATCCAGATCGGCTGGCCGGAGAGGAGGTCCTCGTACTCCTTGAGCCGCTTCGGCAGCAGCTTGAGGAGCCGGTGGATCTTCGGGAACGCCTCGTCCGGAATGTCCTGCGCCACGCCGCCCGGCCGGACGTACGCGTGGTTCATCCGCAGGCCGGTGATGCTCTCGAAGATGTCGAGGATGTACTCCCGCTCGCGGAAGCCGTACAGCATCATGTTGATCGCGCCGAGCTCCATGGCCGTGGTGGCGACCCAGACCAGGTGCGACGAGATCCGGTTCAGCTCCATCATCAGGACCCGGATCGTGGTGGCCCGCTCGGTGATGTCGTCGGTGATGCCGAGCAGCTTCTCCACCGCCAGGCTGTACGCCGTCTCGTTGAACAGCGGGGCCAGGTAGTCCATCCGGGTCACGAAGGTGGAGCCCTGCACCCAGTTGCGGTATTCGAGGTTCTTCTCGATGCCGGTGTGCAGGTAGCCGACGACCGACCGGGCCTCCCGGACGGTCTCGCCCTCCAGCTCCAGGATGAGCCGGAGCACACCATGGGTGGACGGGTGCTGCGGGCCCATGTTGACGACGATCCGCTCGTCGTTGATCGGGTCCGTGCTGGAGACGATCTGGTCCCAGTCCCCACCGGTGACGGTGAAGACCCTGCCCTCGGTGGTCTCACGCTCGGTGGCGTAGTTGGGCGTGGTCACCGTGCCGACCCTCCGTTCACGACTGCGGGGCTCGCAAGCTCACTCCTCGCGCTCACTGGTAGGACCTCCTCCGGTCCGGCGGCGGGATCTCGGCGCCCTTGTACTCCACCGGCACGCCACCCAGCGGGTAGTCCTTGCGCTGGGGGTGGCCCTCCCAGTCGTCGGGCATGAGGATCCGGGTCAGGTTGGGGTGGCCGTCGAAGACGATGCCGAACATGTCGTACGCCTCCCGCTCCTGCCAGTCGGCGGTCGGGTAGACGGCGGTGACGCTCGGCAGGTGCGGGGCCTCGGCGGAGACCGCGGCCTCCAGCCGCACCCGGCGACGGTACGTCATCGAGGTGAGCTGGTAGACCACGTGCAGCCGGCGGGCGTCCGCGCCCAGGTAGTCCACCCCGGAGACCGACGAGCAGAGCTCGAAGCGGAGCGCGAGGTCGTCGCGCATCACCTGGCAGACCTCGGCGATCCGCTCGGGGCGCACGTGCAGGGTCAGCTCGCCCCGGTCCACCACGACCTTCTCGATCGCGTCGGCGAAGTCCGGGTACGCCTCCTCCAGCGCGTCGCGGACCTCGTCGAAGTAGCCCCCGTACGGGCGGGCGGCCTCCTCGATCGGCTGGCGCTGGCGGACCAGGCCGCCGAAGCCGGAGACGTCGCCGGTGCCCTGGTTGCCGAACATGCCGCGCCCGGCGGGGCTGGACGGCGGGTACTCGGCCGGCGCGCCGCTGCTGGCCCCGGCCGGCGTCGCCGGCACCGGCAGCCCGCCGGTGTTCGGCTTGTCGGAAGGTGCGCTCACTGTGCCAGCCCTCCGTTCGCGACTGCGGGGCTCCGCTTCGCTGCACTCCTCGCGCTCACCGGTGCCAGCCCTCCGTTCGCGACTGCGGGGCTCCGCTTCGCTGCACTCCTCGCGCTCACTTGATACCCCCGTGCGGGTGGAGGTGGTGCTCTGCCTTCATCCAGTTCTCGATCCGCAGCTGCTCCTCGCGCCCCTCGCGGACGGCCTTCGTCCACTCGGCGCGCCGGGCCTTGTCGTTGCGGTACGACGACGGCATCGAGCCGTACGGGACGGCCGGCAGGTCGCCGCGCTCGAGGCGGGCCTGGTGCATCTTGCGGCCGTTCGGGCCCAGCGGCTCGTGCATGACCTTCTCGCGGAGCTTGAGGATCGCGTCGATGAGCATCTCCGGGCGGGGCGGGCAGCCCGGAAGGTACATGTCGACGGGGACGATGTGGTCCACGCCCTGCACGATCGCGTAGTTGTTGAACATGCCGCCGCTGCTGGCGCAGACGCCCATGGACAGCACCCAGCGGGGCTCGGCCATCTGGTCGTAGATCTGGCGCAGCACCGGGGCCATCTTCTGGCTGACCCGGCCGGCGACGATCATCAGGTCGGCCTGCCGGGGCGAGGCCCGGAAGACCTCCATGCCCCAACGGCCCAGGTCGTAGTGGGGGCCACCGGCGGCCATCATCTCGATGGCGCAACAGGCCAGCCCGAAGGTGGCGCCCCAGAAGGACGTCTTCCTCGTCCAGTTGACCAGCGACTCGACCGACGTGAGCAGGACGCCGGCGGGAAGCTTCTCCTCGATACCCATCTGACGTTCCTTCCTCAGTCCCAGTCCAGGCCGCCGCGCCGCCACACATAGGCGTACGCAACGAAGACCGCGACGATGAACAGGACCATCTCCACGAAGCCGAAGATCGGCAGGGCGTCGAACGAAACCGCCCAGGGGTAGAGGAAGATGATCTCGATGTCGAAGACGATGAAGAGCATCGCCGTCAGGTAGAACTTGATCGGGAACCGGCCGCCCCCGACGGGCTGCGGGCTGGGCTCGATACCGCACTCGTACGCCTCGAGCTTGGCCTTGTTGAGCCGGCGTGGGCCGACGAAGCGGGCGGCGGCCACGGAGAACAGCGCGAAGGCCGCGGCGATGGCCAACAGCCCGATGATGGGTGCGTAAGGAGAGAGCGTCATCGTGGTCTCCTGCTCGTCCTTTCCTGGCCTCGGCGGTCCTCGGCGAAAATCACACTATTCACGTCCCTCACGACCGCTGTCGGCGGGGTCGATCCCGGTCCTGGTCGGCGGTCATCCTCGACCGTCGGCCCGACAGACTCACACGGCGGGTGCCGCCTTCGTCATCGCGTTGATGACCCGGTCCATCGCGTCCCCGCCGCGCGGGTCGGTCAGGTTGGCCAGCAGCTTGAGCACGAAGCGCATGAGCAGGGGGTGCGGCATCCCGTGCCGGGTGGCCATCCGCATGATCTCCGGGCGGCCGATCAGCTTCACGAAGATCCCGCCGAGCCGGTAGTAGCCGCCGAAGCGGGTCTTCAGCTCCTGCGGGTACGCCATCAGCGCCCGCTCCCGCTCGGCGCCGGCCGGCCGGGCGAGGGCCTGGACCGCGACCTCGGCGGCCAGCTCGCCGGACTCCATCGCGTACGCGATGCCCTCGCCGTTGAAGGGGTTGACCATGCCGCCGGAGTCGCCGACCAGCATGACGCCGCGCGCGTAGTGCGGCACCCGGTTGAAGCCCATCGGCAGCGCCGCGCCGAGGATCGGCCCGTCGGCGTTGGTCTCGTCGGTCATCCCCCACTCCTCGGGGGTGTTGGCCAGCCAGTCGGTGAGCAGCCGCCGGTAGTTGGTCTTGCCGAAGGCGTTGGACGAGTTGAGCACGCCCAGGCCGACGTTGACCCGCCCGTCGCCGAGGCCGAAGATCCAGCCGTACCCGGGGAGCAGGTTGTCGCCGCTGGCCTTGCTGCGCAGCTCCAGCCAGGACTCCAGGTAGTCGTCGTCGTGCTTGGCCGGCGAGCGGTAGTACCGCCGCACGGCGACCCCGAGCGGACGGTCCTCGCGCTTGGCCATCCCGAGGCTGAGCGGGAACCGGCCGGAGACGCCGTCGGCGGCGACCACCAGCGGGGCGCGGAAGCTGGCCGGCTCCTTGCCGGGGCCGACCTCCGCCTCGACGCCCACGACCCGGTTGTCGGCGTCGAGCACCGGGCCGAGCACGTTGACGCCGGTGCGCAGCTCCGCCCCCGCGTCGACGGCTTGCCGGGCGAGCAGGTCGTCGAAGTCCAGCCGGGTGCGGACCAGGCCGTAGTTGGGGAAGCTGGCCAGGTCGGGCCAGTCCAGCTCCAGCCGGACGCCGCCGCCGATCACCCGCAGGCCCCGGTTGTGCAGCCAGCCCGCCTCGGGCGAGGTGTCCACGCCCATCCGGATGAGCTGCCGGACCGCGCGCGGGGTCAGCCCGTCGCCGCAGACCTTCTCCCGGGGGAACTCGGTCTTCTCCAGCAGCAGCACCCGCACACCGTGCCGGGCCAGGTGGTACGCCGTGGCCGAGCCACCGGGGCCGGCGCCCACGACGATGACGTCGGCGTCGTTCTCGACGGTGGTCATCTGCGCCTCCTCCGGCACGCTCGTGAAATCCTTCACAAGCTGGTCGGATGAAGTCTATGACCGGCGCTGCGCACCCGCCCGGTTAGGTGAGCCTAACTCGCCGAGGTCGGAGGCCCGAGTCCACATCGGGCGGCGCGGCGCGGGGCCACTTGGGCGGCGCCGCGCGGGGCCACTTGGGCGGCGCGGCGCGGGGCCACCGATCAGAACCGGTCAGGCGCGGGTCGCGCGGTGCAGGGCGACCACGCCGCCCGTGAGGTTGCGCCAGGCCACCCGGCCCCAGCCGGCGGCCCCGATGCGCGCCGCCAGGGTCGGCTGGTCCGGCCATGCCCGGATCGACTCGGCGAGGTAGACGTACGCGTCCGGGTTGCTGGAGACGGTGCGGGCCACGGCCGGCAGGGAGCGCATCAGGTACGACAGGTAGACCGTCCGGAACGCCGGGTTGACGGGGGTGCTGAACTCGCAGATCACCAGCCGGCCGCCGGGGCGGGTGACCCGGGCCAGCTCGCGCAGCGCCGCGTCGGTGTCCGAGACGTTACGCAGCGCGAAGGAGATGGTCACCGCGTCGAAGCTGGCGTCGGCGAAGGGCAGCCGCAGTGCGTCCCCGGCCAGCAGCGGCACCGCCGGGCGGGTGCGCTTGCCCGCGCCCAGCATGCCCAGGGAGAGGTCCGCGCCGACCGCGTACGCCCCGGACTGGGCCAGCTCCTCGGTCGAGACGCCGGTGCCCGCGCCGACGTCCAGCACCCGGTCACCGGGGCCGAGCCCCAGCGCCGCCCGGGTGGCCCGTCGCCAGGACCGGTCCTGCCCGAACGACAGGACGGTGTTGGTCAGGTCGTAGCGGGCCGCCACGCCGTCGAACATCGCGGCGACCTCGTGCGGCTGCTTGTCCAGGCTGGCGCGCTGGCCCTGCGGGGTACGGCTCACCCCTCCACTCTGCCAGCCACCGCCCCGCCGTCCCGAGCCGGGGCGCGGCGGCCGTCGCCTGGGCATCGGCACAAACGGTCAGCCGGCCGGTACGACAGTGCGGGCGGGATGGTCGCCCATCCCGCCCTCGCTGCAACGCGTTATGTGAACGGCCCCCACGGGCCGATGGAGGACGAGCCTCGTACCTCGTTGCGAGGGAGGCTAGCGACCGGTGGCCTGCGGGCGCGACCCTTCCGGGCGGCGGAACGCACAGCAGGTCCGACAGGCCGGGGAGTTCTGTCCGTACCGCCGAGCGACCCACCGGCCGACCGGCCGGTAGGCGCTCGCCCAGCGTGCTCGTCGGTGCGCGGTCGGTCAGTTGACCTCGACCAACGGCAGCGACTTGCCGGCCCCGCCGCCGGGCATGGCGATGGACGAGAAGTGCGAGACCACGCGGTCGTCGGTCGGGTCGTCGGCCGGGGTGTGGTGCACCGCGAGCCGGCGGTAGAGGGTGTCCCGCTGGGCCGGGATGCGGTCCGCCGAGCGGATCATGCCGATCAGCTCGTGCAGGTTGGAGCGGTGCCGGGCACCGGCGGAGGAGATCACGTTCTCCTCGAGCATGATCGAGCCGAGGTCGTCCACGCCGAGGTGCAGGGCGAGCTGACCGACGTCCTTGCCGGTGGTCAGCCAGGACGCCTGCAGGTGCGGCACGGTCTCGAAGAAGAGCCGGGCCACCGCGACGAGCCGCAGGTATTCCAGGGTGGTGGCCTGGGTGCGCCCCTTGAGGTGGTTGTTCTCCGGCTGGTACGTCCACGGGATGAACGCCCGGAAGCCGCGGGTGCGGTCCTGCACGTCGCGGATCATCCGCAGGTGCTCGATGCGCTCGGCGTTGGTCTCGCCGGTGCCCATCATCATCGTGGCCGTCGACTCCAGCCCCTGCCGGTGGGCCAGCTCCATGACCTCCAGCCAACGCGCGCCGGACTCCTTGAGCGGGGCGATGGCCTTGCGGGGCCGCTCGGGCAGCATCTCGGCGCCGGCCCCGGCGATCGAGTCCAGCCCGGCGGTCTTGATCCGGGCGATCGCCTCGTCGAGGCTGACGCCGGAGACCTTGGCCATGTGCAGGATCTCGCTCGGGCCGATGGAGTGGATGGCGAGCTGCGGGTAGGCCTTCTTGACCGAGGAGAAGAGCTCCTCGTAGTACTCCACGCCGTAGTCCGGGTGGTGGCCGCCCTGGAGCATGACCTGGGTGGCGCCCAGCTCGACCGCCTCGCCGCAGCGGCGCAGGATCTCCTCGGTCGGGTGGGTCCACCCTTCCTTGTGCTTGGGCGCGCGGTAGAACGCGCAGAACTTGCACGCCGTCACGCAGACGTTCGTGTAGTTGATGTTGCGGTCGATCAGGTACGTCACGATGTTGTCCGGGTAGCGCCGCCGACGCACGGCGTCGGCCGCCTCACCGAGGGCGTGAAAGGGCGCCTCGGTGTAGAGCAGCAGGGCCTCCTCGGGCGTGATCCGCCCGCCGTCCGCACCGCGTTGCAGGATGTCGTCGATCTCCCGGCTCACCGTCACGTCCCCGAGGGTACGCCGACCAGCCGCGCCGACCCTCGGGGTGCGCCGTCGGCGTGACGCGCTGCACCCCGCGATCCGGGCGGAAAAGCTGGGGTTACCGTATCGACATTGACGTCTTACGATGTGCTGATGATCAATGAATCCCCGCCGTCCCCGAAACACCCGGTCCCCCGGCGTACCCTCCTCGGGCTGGTCCCGCTGGTGGCCGGCGGCCTGATCCTGGCCCCGGCGGCCGCGCAGGCCGCGCCCGCCGGCACGGCCGCCCCCGCCCCGGAGTGCCTCGCCGACCTGCTGGAACGCTGATGGCGACGATCCCCTGGCTCGCCGACGTGCTGCGCGGCGCCGGGGTCACGGTGGTCGAGCACGGCAACTGGCTCGGCCGGGTGGCCGGCAGCTCGTTCGCCCCGATCGGCGTGCTCTGGCACCACACCGCGGCCACCTCCAGCGCCGCCAACCCGCACCCGGCCCTGAACATCTGCATCAACGGCCGCTCCGACCTGCCCGGCCCGCTCTGCCAGGCGCTGGTCGACTACCACGGCGTGTTCCACGTCATCTCGGGCGGACGGGCCAACCACGCCGGCACCAGCCGGGGCAGCGGCCCCATCCCGGCCGGCGACGGCAACACCCTCATGGTCGGCTGGGAGATCGACTACAACGGCGTCAACCAGGAGATGACCAGCGCCCAGTACAGCGCGTCGGTGCTCGCCACCGCCGCCGTGCTGCGGCGGCTCGGCCGCGACGCCAGCCACGCCCGGGGCCACCGGGAGACCAGCACCAGCGGCAAGATCGACCCCTCCTTCATCAATCTCGACTCGATGCGCGCCGACGTGGCCCGGCAGCTCGCCGGCAGCCCGCCCCCCGACCTCTCGGAGAACGACATGAAGCTGATCCAGTCCACCAACCGGGGCATCGCCCTCGTCGGCCCCGGCTACTTCCGGCCGCTCAGCAACAACGAGGAGGTGTACGCCGCCGTCGCACTGGTCGGCAACCCGATCGTCGGCAACGACCGCCAGTTCGACCTCTGGCGCAGCATCGCCTTCGACGGCCAGGTCAAGCCCCCGTCGGCATGACCACGTACTCCCGTCGCCAGGCCCTCGCCCTGGCCTCCACCGGCGCGGCCCTGGCCGCCACGGGCGTCGCGCTGACCCAGGCCGCCTCCGCCGAGCCCGCCCAGGCGGCCTGCTCGTCGGTTCCGGCCACCGCCGACGACGCCGTCCTGACCACCGTCCTCCAGGTCGCCACCGGGCTGTCGGCCACCGAGCGGGTGCTGCTCGCCGGCTTCGAGGCCGGCTGGGTCGAGTCGCGGATGAACAACCTGCCCTGCGGCGACCGCGACTCCCTCGGGGTGTTCCAGCAGCGCCCCTCCCAGGGCTGGGGCACCCCCGCACAGATCATGAACGTGTCGTACGCGGCGAACTCGTTCTTCGTCCGGGCCATCCCGCTGGCCGCCGCCAACCCGAGCTGGTCCGCCGGGCGGGTGGCGCAGGGCGTGCAGCGCTCCGCGTTCCCGGACCGCTACGACGCCGTGCAGGCCACCGCGCAGGCGCTCATCGCCCGCGCCCGCAGCCTGACCCAGACACCCCCGCTCGACCTCTGGAAGGACGACATGAAGCTGATCCAGTCACCCGGCCGGGGCATCGCCCTGATCGGCGCCGGCTACTTCCGCCCGCTCAGCAACAACGAGGAGGTGTACGCCGCCGTCGCGCTGGTCGGCAACCCGATCGTCGGCAACGACCGCCAGTTCGACCTCTGGCGCAGCATCGCCTTCGACGGCCAGGTCAAGCCCCCGTCCTCCTGACCCCCCCGTCCTGCCCCTCCCCCGCCCGGGGCCCCTCCGGGCCCCCCGGGCGCCCCTCCGGGGCCTCAAGATCCGAGCATCTTCAGGGAAAATGCTGCCTCGACGCGCGCTGAGCCAGCATCTTCAGGGAAAATGCTCGGATCTTGAGGGGTGGGGATGGGCGCGGATCGCGGAGTGCTGTTGGTGGTGCCCGGCGATCCGTCGCGGCCGCGCCGCCCCGACGCGCACTTCGCCCCGGAGGCGGCGAGCGCCCGGGATGCCGGGGTGCCGGTCTGGGTGGTGGACCACGACGCGCTCGTCCGGGGCGACGTCGACGCCGCCCTGCCCCGCCCGCCCGCGCAGGGCGAGCCCACCGAGGCGCTCTACCGGGGCTGGATGCTCCGCGCCGAGCGGTACGCCGCCTTCGCCGACGCGCTCGCCGCGCGCGGTGTCACCCTGCGCACCGACGCCGAGCAGTACCGCCGGGCGCACGAACTACCCGGCTGGTACGCGGCGCTGAAGCCGGTGACGCCGACCACGACCTGGACCGTCGGCGACGGGCGGGACGCGTTCGACCGGGCCCGCACCGCGCTGGGGGACGGCCCGGCCGTGCTCCGCGACTACTGCAAGTCGATGAAGCACCACTGGGACGAGGCGGCCTTCATCCCCGACCTGGCCGACGCCGAGGCCGCCTGGTCGGTGGCCCACCGGTTCCGCCAACTCCGCGAGGACGACTTCGTCGGCGGCTTCGTGCTGCGCCGCTTCGAGCGCTTCACCTCGGCGGAGGTGCGCACCTGGTGGCGGGACGGCCGGTGCGTGCTGGTCGGCCCGCACCCGGACACCCCGGACCGGCACCCGGCCGTCGACCCCGCCCTGACCGCCGTCGCGCCACTGGTGGCCGGGCTGGGACTGCACTTCGTCACGGTCGACCTGGGGCTGCGCGACGACGGGCGGTGGCGGGTGATCGAGCTGGGCGACGGCCAGGTCAGCGACCGGCCCACCACCGTCGACCCGGCGCGCCTGCTCACCCCGATGCTGACCTGAACGCGATCTCTGCGAAGGGCGCGCGAGCCTGGCTCACCCACGGCTCGGAGGGCTACCCGGCGCTCATCCCTGCAGACGCGCCGGCAGGGCGGCGACGAAGGTGGTCCAGGCCCGCCGGTCGAAGGCCAGCACCGGCCCGGCCGGGTCCTTCGAGTCCCGTACGCCGATCACCCGGGCCGACTCGGCCACCTCCACGCAGTTGGCGTTCGAGCCGCTGCGGGTCGACTTGCGCCAGCTCGCGCCGGTCAGCTCAGGGGTGTTCATGCTCGGCTCACTCCCGCTCGTACTCCGTCGCGCACCGCGCGACCAGCTCCAACGAATCGACGGGGCTCAACGCCGCCTCGCTGAGCCTATCCGCCTCCCGCCGAAAGTGCGCCACCTGCGGGGCCTCCTCCAGGAACAGCCCGGTCAGCTTGTGGTCGAGATAGACCACCGACCGGTTGCGCGGGAAGTCGAATAGCGCGAACGAGCCGTCCAGGCCGGTGTGCCCGCCGACCGCGAGCGGCACCACCCGCAGCGTCACGTTGGGACGCTCGGCCACCTCAGCCAGGTGGCGGAGCTGGCGGGCCATCACCCGGGGGCCGCCGAGCGCGCGGCGCAGCACCGCCTCATCGAGCAGTGCGTGCAGCGTGGGCGGGGTGGGACGGCTCAGGATCGCCTGCCGGCCCAGCCGGGCCGCGACCCGCCCGTGCGCCTCGTCGGCCGGCACCCCGCAGCCGACCATCACCGCCTGGGCGTAGTCCGGGGTCTGCAACAGGCCCGGCACCAGCAGCGGCTCCCAGTTCACGATCTCGGCGGCCTCCGCCTCCAGCCGGATCAGCGTGCGCGACTCCTCGGAGAGCCCACCGATCGCCTCCCACCAGCCGGTCTCGGCCGACCGCTCGGCCATCCCGAGCAGCCGCTTGCGTTCCTCGCCGGTGATCCCGTAGATCACCAGCAGGGAGGCGACGTCGGCGGCGGGAATGCCCTGGATGCCGTTCTCCATCCGGGACAGCTTGGACGGCTGCCAGCCCAGCCGGGTCGACACCCGGCGCAGGGCAAGCCCGCGCTCCTTGCGCAACTCGCGCAGTTCGCCGCCGAGGCCGCGCCCGACGACGGTGGGGAGATTGGGCTTCGCCATGCCGTTCCTCCGGTCGACTCCCGCTAGTCGTCACTCTGACGACACGCGTCGTGGCGTTGAGTATTGGCTCCGGGCCGTCCGAACGCAACCATGGCAGGCAACGTTGCTATCCGTTGTCACCGAACCCCGGGAGTTGGCGATGCAGACGTACCCACAGCCCACCTGGCTGCGACCGCACGACCCGGCGGAGTCGCCCGGCCCGATCCCCTCGGTGATCGCCCGTTTCGGTCGGGACGGGCGCGCGGGTCGACCGTCACTGACCGAGGCCGAGCGGGAGGCGTCCCGCTACACCGTCGTGCTGGTGCCGCCCGAGGCGGCCGAGGCGCTCGGCGACGGCCGGAGCGGGGCCGGCCTGCAGCTCTTCCTCGACGACGACTGGGACCATCAGCCGGCGTACCTGGACGAGGCGGTCAAGCTGATCGAGGAAGCCTGCGGCGAGCCGGTCGTCCTCATCGAGCACCGCTCCGACCTGACCTACTGGACCGCCCAGGTCCGCCCCGGCGACTGACCGCCACCATCCCCGCGCTGCCTAACTGATCACGGCGTCGGCTGAGTCCATGATTTCGACATGCTGTACTCGACGCCCCGGCTGACCGGCGAGGACGAGCGCGTGCTCGCCGAGTTGGACGCCATGCGGGAGGCCCTTCGATACCAGGTCGCCCAGCCACACGGATGGATCAGAAACCTCCGCAGGTCCCTGATCGCCCACGCGATCCAGGGGTCCAACTCGATCGAGGGGTACCAGGTCGGGCTGGACGACGCCGTCGCCGCGGTGGCCGGGGACGATCCGATGGAAACCAGTCCGGGCACCTGGGACGTCATCACCGGCTACCGCGACGCCCTCACCTACGTGCAGCAACTGGGTCGCTCCCGTGAGTTCGACTGGCAGCACATGCTCCTCAACGCCCTGCACTTCATGATGATGCGGCACGAGCTGACCAAGTGGCCGGGGAGATACCGCCCTGGGGACATCTACGTCGACGAAGCCCAGACCGGCCGACGCGTCTACACGGGGCCGGATGCCGACGAGGTGCCGACCCTGGTCGCCGAGTTGATCGACTGGCTTGCCGACGGGAACGCCGACAGCCCGCTCCTCGTGCGCGCGTCGATGGCCCACCTGAACCTGGTCAAGATCCATCCGTGGCGCGACGGGAACGGACGGATGTCGCGGTGCCTGCACACCCTGGTCCTCGCCCGCGACGGCGTCCTCGCACCCGAGTTCTCCTCCATCGAGGAGTGGTTGGGCGCAGGCCGGAACACCTACGCCTACTACGACGTGTTGGCCGAAGTCGGCGGCCAGAGTTGGCAGCCGACGAACGACGCCGGCCCGTGGATCCGATTCTGCCTGAGCGCGCACCACCAACAGGCGCAGTTGGTCCGGCAGCGCCTCGACCAGGCCGCCCGCCTGTGGGAACTGCTCGACGAGCGGGTGCGCCAGCGCGGGCTTCCCGAGCGCGTGGTCGGCGCGCTCCACCTCGCGGCGACCGGCGGCCGGGTGCGCCGCACCGTCTACCAGCGCGACGAGGCCCTCACCGACGACCAGGCCACCCGTGACCTTCGCGCCCTGACCAAGGCGGGATTCCTCGAACAGCACGGGCAGACCCGAGGCAGGTACTACGTCGCCTCGGCCACGCTGCGCGAGCTCGCCGCGCCCGCACGCCGCCCCAGGGAGATCAGCGACCCGTACGCCGCCGACCGCTGAAGAACCCGGGGCGCGACCGGCGTGCCGTCAGGCGTCGTAGTCGATCGTGAGGATGTCGGTGGTGGGGCTGGACTGGCAGGTCAGCACGTAACCGGCGGCCAGCTCGTCGGGCTCCAGCGCGTAGTTGCGGGCCATCGTCACCGCGCCGTCGACGACCTTCGCCCGGCAGGTCGAGCAGACCCCGCCCTTGCACGCGTACGGCAGCTCGGCGCGCACCCGCAGCGCCGCGTCGAGGACCCGCTCCTCGCGGCCCATCGTGAACGCCGACGACCGGCCGTCCAGCACGATCGTCACCTCCGTGCCGGTGCCGGCGTGCTCCGTGGGGCGCAGTGGCGGCGCGGGGGCCTCGGCGACGTGGAACAGCTCCGTGTGCACCGCCGAGTCCGGCACGCCGCGCCCGGCCAGCACCGCCTGCGCGTCGACCACCATCCCGTACGGGCCGCAGACGAACCACTCCTCGATGGCGTCGCCCGGAACGATCGTCTCCAGCAGTCGGCCCAGCCGCTCGGTGTCGATGCGCCCCGACAGCAGCGGCGACTCGCCCTGCTCCCGGGAGAGCACGTGCACCAGGTGCAGCCGGGTCGGGTAGCGGTCCTTCAGGTCCGCCAGCTCCTCGGCGAACATCACCGAGTTCGCGGTGCGGTTGCCGTACACCAGGGTGAAGGTGCTGGCCGGCTCGACGGCCAGGGCGGTGGCGACCAGCGCGAGCACCGGGGTGATCCCGGAACCGGCGACGACCGCGCCGTAGCGGCGCGCCCGCGCCGGGTCGAACGCCGTGGTGAAGTGCCCCAGCGGCGGCAGCACCTCGACGGTGTCGCCGTGCCGCAGGGCCCCGCAGGCGTACGCGGAGAAGGCCCCGCCGGGGATCTCCCGCACCCCGATCCGCAGCCGGCCGTGCCGGGCCAGATCCTCGGGGGTGGAGCAGATCGAGTACGACCGCCGCACGTCCTCGCCGCCCGCCCCGGCGGAGCCGGTGGGCCCTGCTCCGGCTCCGGCGGGCAGGCGCACCGTCAGGTGCTGGCCGGCGCGGAACGCGTAGGTCTCCCGCAGCTGCGGCGGCACGCCGAAGGTGATCGCCACGGCGTCGGCGGTGAGCCGGTCGACGGCGATCACGGGCAGCGGGTGGAAGACCGGCCGGCGGCGGACCGGGCGGGTGATCGTGACAGTCACAGCGCCTTCAGGTGGTCGAAGGGTTCGGCGCAGGAACGGCAGCGCCACAGGGCCTTGCACGCGGTGGAGCCGAAGCGGCTGACCTGCTCGGTCTCCGGGGAGCCGCACTGCGGGCAGCGGACCGCGAGGGTCAGCGGCACGACACCCCCGGAGCCCGTGCCCCCGGTGCCGACCGGGGCCGGCGGGGCGATCCCGGCGGCGGCGAGCTTGGCCCGGCCGGCGGCGGAGATCCAGTCGGTGCTCCACGCCGGGCTGTAGACGGTGCGGACCTCGGCGTCCGGGTGCCCGGCGGCGGCGAGCGCGCGGCGGATGTCGGCGCGGATCACGTCCATCGCCGGACAGCCGGTGTAGGTGGGGGTGATGGTCACGGTGACCCGGCCGGTGGCCCGATCGGTCTCGACCGCCCGCAGGATGCCCAGCTCGTCGATGGTGATCACCCGGATCTCCGGGTCCACCACCGCCGCCGCGGCCTGCCTGGCGTCTACCACTTCGCCCCCGGGTGGGCGCGGTGCACCACCTGGAGCTCCGCCAGCAGGAACGACAGGTGCTCGGTGTGCAGGCCCTCCCGCCCGCCGGCCGGGGCCCAGCCGCCCGCCGGCACGGTCAGAGTGGCCTCGGCGAGAACCGGCTCGACGGCGGCGTCGAACTCGGCGCGCAGCGCGGTCGGGTCGATCGGCGCGCCGGGGAACGGCGCGAAGAGCTCGCCGGCGTACGGCCAGACCTCGTCGAGCGCGGCCTGCATCCGGCGGTGCGACTCGGCGGTGCCGTCGCCGAGCCGGCGCACCCAGAGCGCGGCGTGGTCGAGGTGGTACGCCGACTCCTTGCGCGCCTTCGCCCCGATCGCGGCGAGCCGCTCGTCGGGGCAGCCGGCCAGCGCGGTATAGAGCGGGAGCTGGTACGCCGAGAGCAGCAGCAGCTTCGCCATGGTGACCGCGAAGTCGCCGTTGGGCAGCTCGACCAGCAGGCAGTTGCGGAACTCCCGGTCGTCGCGCAGGTATGCCAGCGCGTCCTCGTCGCGGCCCGCGCCCTCCAGCTCGCCCGCGTACGTCAGCAGCAGCCGGGCCGCGCCGAGCTGGTCGAGGGCGATGTTCGCCAGCGCGACGTCCTCCTCCATCTCGGGGGCGCGGCTGGTCCACTCCCCGAGCCGCTGGGCGGCGATCAGGGCGTCGTCGCCGAGGGCGAGGGCAAAGTCGAAGGGGCCGTTCACAGGTGGGCCACCCCGTCCGGCACCTCGTAGAAGGTGGGGTGGCGGTAGACCTTGTCGGCCGCCGGGTCGAAGAAGGCGTCCTTCTCGTCGGGGCTGGACGCGGTGATCGCGCCGGCCGGCACCACCCAGATCGAGACGCCCTCCTGGCGGCGGGTGTAGAGGTCCCGCGCGTTGCGCAGGGCCAGCTCGGCGTCCGGGGCGTGCAGGCTGCCGACGTGGCTGTGCGCCAGCCCGCGCCGGGCCCGGACGAACACCTCCCAGAGCGGGTTCTGCTCGGCGCTCATGCCGCCACCTTCTCCTTCTGCTCCACGCGCTGCCGCTGCTTGGCCGCGTACGCCGTCGCGGCCTCGCGCACCCAGGCCCCGTCGGCGTGGGCGCGGCGGCGGTGCTCCATCCGCTGCCGGTTGCACGGCCCGTTGCCCTTGATCACCCGCATCAGCTCGTCGTAGTCGGGCTGGGTGTAGTCGTGTGCCTGGCGCTCGTCGTTCCAGCGCAGCGCCGCATCGGGCAGGGTGAGGCCGAGGATCTCGGCCTGCTGCACGCACATGTCGACGAAGCGCTGGCGCAGCTCGTCGTTGGAGAACCGCTTGATCTTCCACGCCATCGACTGCTCCGAGTGGGTGGAGTCGCCGTCCGGCGGGCCGAACATGGCCAGCGACGGGTACCACCAGCGGTTGACCGCGTCCTGCGCCATCGCCTTCTGCGCCTCGGTGCCGTGGGCCAGGGTGTGCAGGATCTCGAACCCCTGCCGCTGGTGGAACGACTCCTCCTTGCAGACCCGGATCATGGCCCGCGCGTACGGCCCGTAGGAGCAGCGGCAGAGCGGCACCTGGTTGACGATCGCCGCGCCGTCGACCAGCCAGCCGATCACCCCGACGTCGGCCCAGGTCAGGGTCGGGTAGTTGAAGATCGAGCTGTATTTCTGCCGCCCCTCGAGCAGCAGCCGCACCAGCTCGTCCCGGTCGATGCCGAGGGTCTCCGCCGCGGCGTAGAGGTAGAGGCCGTGCCCGGCCTCGTCCTGCACCTTGGCCAGCAGGATGGCCTTGCGCTTGAGCGACGGGGCCCGACTGATCCAGTTCCCCTCGGGCTGCATCCCGATGATCTCGGAGTGCGCGTGCTGGGCGATCTGCCGGATCAACGTCTTGCGGTACGCCTCGGGCATCCAGTCGCGCGGCTCGATCTTCTGGTCGGCGTCGATCACGTCGGTGAAGTAGGCCTCGAGGTCGGCGTCCGCCCCGGTGGGGGCGCCGCCGCGCTGCCGGGACGCCGCCTCCCGCAGCGCCGCCTCCGCCGCCTCCACCTCGCCGAGCAGGCCACCGCCGGGCGCGTCCTCGGGGGCGGAGAAGTCGTTGCCATACATGGCCCCAAGTGTTACAGCTCGCCCCCATCGACACTAGGGGGTGTCACAGGTTTTCCCGCTCCCGCCCGCCCGGCCGTCATTCCGGCGCTCCGGCCTCCCCCGTCAGCGGGGTTCGGGCCCGGCAGCCGGGCACAGCTATGACATGGGTCACTTTTGATAGGTGAATGCTACCAATCGGGGCGTATCCGTGCATTGCCCCGCCGCGACGGCGCGTCGGCGGGTGGCGGAATCTGGCGCGGCGGCTTTCCGGACGTAGACTCTGCCGGTCACCCCGATCGGCTGACGACGATCGCCACGCCCCACGCGGCCGCTTCCCCCGGGCCCCGGCGATCAGGCCGACACTTCCGGAAAACGACCGGTCCCCCCGGCCCTGACATCTGGAGCTCATCCACTCATGCGACCTCGCGTGGCCATGGTGCTCGCTGTCGTGGCGGTCCTCCTCGGCGGCGCCATGCTGGTTCCCGCCGCGTACGCCCGGCTCTCCGACGACGGCTCCGGCGGTGCCGGCGGGGGCGCGGGGAGCGTGGCGGCCCCCGAGCCGACCGCCCCGCCGCCGCCCACCCTGGCGGCCGGCCCGGTCTCGGTGAACTTCTCCGGCGAGTTCTTCTCCTGGGCCCTGCTGGACCGGACCACCGGCACCATCTCCGGCTCGAAGAACAAGGCCTCGACCAGCTCGACCGAGTCGATGATCAAGGTCTGGATCGTCTCCGACTACCTGCGCCAACTCGGCGACAAAGAGCCCTCCGCCACGCTGAAGAAGCAGGCCAGCGCGGCCATCCGGCACAGCAACGACGACGCGACGAACGCCGTCTATAGCGCGGCGGGCGGCTCGTACGCGAAGCTGCCGAACGGCCAGCCGGGCCCGGTGATCAAGCGGGCGATCAGCATCTGTGGCCTCACCGACACCAAGCGCGGCAACGTCGCCGGGTACGAGGGCTACTGGAGCTTCACCCGGATGTCCCCCCGGGACGCCGTCCGGCTCGGTGACTGCATCGCCAGCGGCAAGGCGGCCGGGAAGAAGTGGACCAAGTGGGTGCTCACCGAGATGAGCAAGGTCCAGGGCAGCGTCAAGGATCAGCAGCTGAAGTCCGGCGGCGGCAAGTGGGGCATCGTCGACGGCCTGCCGGCCTCGATCAAGGCGCAGGGGCCGGTCAGCATCAAGAACGGCTGGACGCCGCTGAACTACGATGGGAACTGGCACGTCAACTGCCTCGCGGTCACCGAGAAGTGGAGCCTCGCCGTCATGCTGCGCTACCCGCAGAAGAACGGCCTGAGCTACGGCGCGAAGGTCTGCGCCTCCGTGGCCACCCAGCTCGTCACCCCGCAGCCGGGCGCCGCGCTGAAGGTGCCGCAGCAGCCGGTCGGGAAGCTCTGATGGCGGGCAGCCGCCGGGCCGGCGGCGGCGACACCTCGCCGCTGCGCCTGATCGCCGTCGCCGCCGTACTGATCGGGTTGGTGCTGGTGTCGCTGCGGCTGCTGCCGGGCTCCCCGCTGGCCTCGCCGGCCGTCGCCCAGTGGGGTGACCCCTCCGCGCCGGTCGACCGCGCGGGCGACAGCGCGCCGGGGCGCAGCTCGCGCTCGGCCCCCACCGCCAGCCCGTCGCCGTCGCCGGAGCCGCTGCCGTTCGCCGACGAGCAGATCGACCTGGACCTCAAGGGCTGGTACGCGTGGAGCGTGCTGGACACCCGCACCGGGAAGATCATCGGCTCGAAGAACATGGACGAGACCAACACCACCGCGTCGCTGATCAAGGCGTGGATCGTCGCCGACTACCTGCGCCGCGCCGACGACGCCGGGCAGACCCCGAGCGACGCCAAGCTCGCCGACGCCACCCGGATCATCCGCGACAGCGACAACACCCGCGCCGAGCAGTTCTACAACTCCGTCGGCCGGGCCGCGTCGATCAAGCGGCTGATCTCCCTCTGCAAGACCACCGACAGCAGCGTGGCGGCCGACGGGGGCTGGAGCCGTACGGCCCTCTCCCCCCGCGACACCGCGCGCCTCGGCGCGTGCATCGCCGACGGCCGGGCGGCCGGCCCGAAGTGGACGAAGTGGCTGATCAAGGAGATGCGGCTGGTCCGGGGCGCCGGTGACTTCGGCATCCGCAAGGCGTTCCCGGAGGCGGAGCGGAAGAAGATCGCCATCAAGAACGGGTGGATCGACCGGACCAGGGAGCAGGAGATGCACATCAACTGCCTGGCCATCGGCGACAACTGGACGATGGGCGTGATGGTCCGCTACCCGATCAACATGGGCTACGAGTACGGCATGAAGAACTGCCAGAAGATCACCGAAGCGGTCCTCGGCGACACACCATAGCGGCTGGCCCACGGGAGGCCTCGAAGATTCCAGGTCCCCGGTGAGCGACCCGCGTGCTACGGCGACCTGCGCTCCGGCAACCCGACGAGGTGACCGCATGGAATTTTCCGTCCTGATCCTCAGCATCGGAATGATCGCTTTCGTCGGCGTCTCGGCCGTCGGAGCGATCGTCGCTTGGCGCCGCAGCGAACCTTCAGCGCTAGGAAGAACGGCGTTTGCAGGCTGTCTCATGTTCCTTTTTGGCAGCCTCACCATCAGCCTGTGGATAGGCTTCGACCAGTGGGATCGACGAACTCACATTCATCGTGAATATTCAACGACAATGATACGTTATTGTGCTCTAGGATTAACTATGTGCCTCTGGTCGGGTGGCGTCGTGGCTCTGGTTTCGGCTGCATTGTCGCGGACGCGCACACAGAACCAGAACCACCAGAGCTGAAATAGCAGCGATTCGGCGCATCCGCGTCCGTAGTCAGGCGACGGGCCACCGTCCCCATCAGGGTCAGTTCGAGAACATCATCGGTCCGTCAGCCGGCAGCGGCGGTGCTTCACCGATCGCCGCGGCCCGGCGGGCGAACTCCCGCAGCCCGGCCACCTGTCGCCCGCCGAGCGAGAAGTCCAGCGCCCGGAAGTACGTCGCCAGGGTCTCCGCGTCGAACGGCTCCCAGCGGGCCGCCGCGTCGGCGACCTGGTCCAGCTCGGCCAGGCAGAGGTCGCGCGAGCGCAGGAACGCCTCGTGCACCTCCTTCACCCGGCCCGGGTGGGCGGCGGCGAAGTCGCGGCGCACCGCCCAGACGGCGAAGACCATCGGCAGCCCGGTCCACTCCCGCCAGGCCTGCCCGAGGTCGGTGACCTCCAGCCCCTTGGCGGGTGCCTCGTAGAGCGCCCGCAGCGCCACGTCGCCGATGAGCACCCCGGCGTCGGCCTCCAGCAGCATCTGGGTCAGGTCGGGCGGGCAGCGGAAGTACTCGGGGCGCACCCCGTACCGCTCGCCGAGCAGCAGCCGGGCCAGCAGCACCCCGGTGCGCGACGTCGAGCCCAGCGCCACCCGGCCGTAGTCCAGTTCGGCCAGCGGCCGGGTCGACACCACGTTGACCGAGAGCACCGGGCCGTCGCTGCCCACCGCGAGGTCGGGCAGCAGGAGCAGCTCGTCGGCGTGGCGCAGGTATTCCACCAGCGAGATCGGCCCGATGTCGAGGTCACCGGCGACCAGCGCGGCGCTCAGCGCGTCCGGCGTGTCCTTGCGCAGGTCGACGTCGATGAGGGCGCCGGAGCGCATCAGACCCCAGTAGATCGGCAGGCAGTTCAGGAACTGGATGTGTCCGACCCGGGGGCGGGCGATGCGGTCAGCCATGCTCCGACCGTATCCCCGCCCGTCGCCGAGGGCTCAACGGGCGACCTCCGGAGTGGCCAATCCCGCACCCGGGGCCGCTTGCTCCCGCCGGGCGGCGGCGCGCTCCGCGCGGCCCGCTCGGGCGACCGGGGCGGCGAACGCGGCGACCGTCAGCGTGCCGGCCAGGCCGCACGCGAGCAGCGCCCGTCACGCAACCTTGAGCTGCTCGTCGCCGAAGTCCGCGATCAACTTCAGCGTCCCACCGAGTGCATCGACGTAGCGGGCAAGCACCTCCTGCGTCGAGACGTCACCGGCTTCGATCTGGGAGACCCGCGCCACCGAGACACCCATTCGAGCAGCCACCTGCTCCTGGGTCATATCGCGCCTTCTCCGCAGCTCCGCAAGGCGCCAGCCGCGCGCCTGGTCGAGCATCTGACCGACGGCAGCGCCCAAGGCTTCCTTCCCACCTGCGGTATCGATCGCTCGATCCAGATGGTCGGTATCGCGCCAGCGCTTGGTTCCACTCATGCCCCTGCCTCCTCCTGCCGTTCCTTCAAGTATGTGGCGTAGCGCTGTTCCGCCTCAGGTATCGCCTCGCGGTACCAGCGATCCCAGCGGCCCGACTTGTCGCCGGCGACCAGCAGCACTGCAGACCGCCAGGGATCAAAGACAAACAAAACCCTGACCTCGGCTCGCCCCGCTGACGGCGGTCGCAACTCCTTCAAATTGCTAAGCCGGGAGGCGGTGATGGTGTCGACCAGGGGTCGGCCTTCCGCTGGCCCGTTGTGCTCCAGGACCAGGATGGCCTGATTGACGAGCCGGTGTGACTCTCGATCGGCTTCGTAGAGAGCGTCCAGGAACTCCTCGACCTCGCTGGTCATCAAAATCTCCCAGATCACTAACCCGCCTCCTGGTTAAGAGTATTCTTAACTTCGACCGCTCGTGCAACGACTCGCTCTGCCCGCAAGACACGGGAGACAGGGCGTGAAGGGCTCGCCGGTGGCCGAGCGGTGGCGCGAAAAGCCATGCTGTGGCCGTATCCCCGGGGCCGTATCCCCGGGGCCTGCCCGGGCCTCAGCGGGCGGCCGCAGGAGTGGCCAATCCCGCACCCACCCCCGGGGCCTCCGCGTCCCGGCGGGCTGCGGCAGCGCGCTCCGCGCGGGCCGCCCGGGCGACCGGGACGGCGAACGCGGCGACCGTCAGCGTGCCGGCCAGGCCGCAGAGCGCCACCAGCGGTCGGGGCTCGGCCAGCTCCAGCAGGATGCCGCCCATGGCGAGCCCGGCCATCGAGGCCCCCTGCCCGGACGAGCCGAAGACGGCGTACGCCCGACCGCGCGCCGCCTCCGGCACCCGGCGGGCCAGCAGCACGTTGTTGAGGACGTTGTCCCCGCCGTTGGTCACGCCGCCGAGCAGCCAGATCGGCATCAGCACCCAGGCCGACGGCACGGCGGCGGAGACCAGCACCGCGACGCAGCAGCCGCCCAGCAGGAACAGGCCGGCGCCGAGCAGCCGGCCGTCGTCGGTGATCCGGCGGGCCAGCGGGGCGAACACCCACGCGCCCAGCACGCTACCGAGCATCCAGGCACCGGTGACCAGCCCGTAGACGGTGGTGGTGCTGCCCAGCGTCTCCCGGATGAAGAAGACCTCGATCACGTTGATCGCCCCCACCGCGCCGAACACCCCGGCCAGGGAGGCCACCATCGCGAACAGCAGCGGATCGCGGCGCAGCCGCCAACCCGTCGCCGTCGCCGCCTCGGGCCGCGTCGGTTCGCCCGCGTACGTCGTCGGGGCGGTCTTGCGGGCACCGCCCCGGCGGGTCCGGATCAGCAGGCCGGCGGCGACCAGGACCAGGTAGCTGGCCGCGTCCAGGAGCAGCGGCAGGCGGGTGCCGAACCCGCCGACCAGCACGCCGGCCAGCGCGGGGCCGGCCAGCGCGCCGAGGGTGCCGGCGGTCTGGTTGAGGGCGCTGGCCCGGGGCAGGTCCGCCGGCCGCACCATCGCCGGCACCAGCGCGGAGAGCACCGGTTGGGTCACCGCGAGGCCGGCCGCGAGCAGCGCCACCAGGCCGATGACCAGGGTCGGGTGCCGCGTGTACGCGAGAAGCAGGCAGATCGCGGCCTGGGCCAGGCCGGCCCCGATCAGCAGGGTTCGGGAGCTCACCCGGTCGGCGAGCCGCCCGGTCAGCGGGGCGAGGACGACCAGCGGCAGGGTCGCCGCGATCAGCAGCCCGGAGACGGCCAGCCCGCCCGCCCCGGCGGACTGCAGGGCCAGGGTGAGGGCGCTCGCCGCGAGGAAGTCGCCGCAGCTCGATACGCCCCGGGCCGCGGTGGCGAGCCCGACGTCGGACCAGCGCGACCGCCCAGGCGTGAAGGACATACTTCGAAAATAATCCTTCACACTTGTCGCTGGCAATGCCCTGCCGTCAGCGATCGCTTACCGTCGGCGCGGTCCGCTCAGTCGATCGGTGCCGCCCGCCACTGCACCGCGACGGTGCGCGCCTCGGCCGGCGGGTTCGACCGCAGCCGGCGGCGGTACGGCGTCAGCAGGTCCTGGACCGCGTCGTTGAGCGCGCCCAACTCCTCGGCGGTGAGCAGCAGCACGCTGTCGCTGAACGAGCCGACGGCGTACCACTCCGGGGCCTCCTCCGGCGCCCGGCGCAGCCAGTCCCGGGTCCGCTGCGCGTCCCGCGCGATGTGCGCCTCCACCAGCACCCGCTCGGCGGCCCGCGCCTCGGGGTCGGCCGCCTGACCGGCCGTCACGGAGTAGATCGGACTGAACGCCCGCCACACCCGCTCCCGGGCGTCCCCCCGGCTCGGTGCCTGCTCGATCAGCCCGAACTTCGCCAGCGCGCGCAGGTGGTAGCTGGTCGCGCTGGGCGAGAGCCCGACCAGTTCTGCGCACTCGGTGGCGGTGGCACCACTCGGGAGCGAGGCGAGATGTTCCATGATCGCGAGCCGGGCCGGATGGGCCAACGCCCGCATCACCTGCGGATCGCTGATCGTCACCTGCCGCCGCTCAGGCCGTGCCTCGGTCATGGCCCCATGATCCCGCCGCCGGCCCACCGGTGCCATCGCCCTCGCCAGCCAACCCCGCCCGATCCGGCGTACCGGGGCGATTGCAACGGTGTGACGGTCGTCCGCTGACGGTCGGCGGAGCCGGACTGCCAGTGCTTCGCCGACGGCCTACGCGAGCAGATCCCAGTACGAGGCCGACGCCGGACGACAAGGGGCCTGGCAAGCGCGAGCCACGCGAGCTCGGACTGTGGGCCAACTCCTCGGACCGAGATCACCGGACCGCTCGGCCTCGGCAACTTCCCGCCTCACCGCTCGACACAAAGATCACCTGCGATCACCTTCCCACATGATGAGATTCATGTTCTGCTGTTCAGGAACACAAAGAGATCTTGGTAAATCCAGGCCCCCATAGGGGCCATTTGGCACCAAGATCTCTTAAGGTGTGGCGCGCCGCATGGCCGCGAGGTGGGCCGCGCCGCCCTAGGCGAGGAGTGCGCGGGGGCACGCGGCGAGGACCGCGCGAAGGGCGGCGAGGACCGCGCGAGGGGCGGGACTTTGCCCCGGGTTTGGGCCGTCGGGCTCTTGATCGACACCATGTCAGGGATGTCGCGCTCTCCCAGCGCAGCGAAGGCGCCATGTAACGCATTCGGTGCTGATCATGACCATCAGCCGCAGGGACACGAGCGCCATGTCCGCCTCGCCTCCGTGGACACGCGTCGACGGGGCTGGATAATGCCGCGACCGGCACCCACGCCGGGCGTAGACTGTCTGCCCCCGCCGACGGCCGCGGTGTCGAGCACCGCAGCGGACGTCCCCGCGCCAGCCCTTTCCCGGGCCGGAAACGCGAGCGGCAGCGTTTGTCCCCGCGCCGAGGAGTACGTCGGATGAGCCCGCACGCCCCCGTGACCCTGGAAACCGAGCTCGCCGCCGAGCGGGCCCACCTGGACGCGTCCCGCGCCGCCCTGACCCGGATGCGCGAGCGGACCGAGGCCCTCTTCTCCACCGGCCACAACGTCGCCGGCGACGCGTTCACGGCGGAGTCGCTGGGGCGCACCCTGTCCCGCCGGGTCGCCGAGCTGGCCGACCGCCCCGACACCGCCCTCTTCTTCGGCCGGCTCACCTTCGGTGCCGAGGTGCACCACGTCGGCCGCCGGCACGTCACCGACGACCTGGGCGAACCCATGGTGCTGGACTGGCGGGCCCCGGTGTCCCGCGCGTTCTACCGGGCCAGCGCCCGCGACCCGCAGGGCGTCACCGTGCGCCGCCGCTTCGGCTTCGACCGGGGCCTGCTGACCAGCTTCGAGGACGAGCGGTTGGACCGGGGCGAGGAGTTGGGCACGGCCAGCCGCATCCTCACCGCCGAGATCGAGCGCCCCCGCGTCGGCCCGATGCGCGACATCGTCGCCACCATCCAGCCCGAGCAGGACGAGCTGGTCCGCGCCGACCTGGCCGACTCGATCTGCGTGCAGGGCGCGCCGGGCACCGGGAAGACGGCGGTCGGGCTGCACCGGGCGGCGTACCTGCTCTACCTGCACCGGGAGCGGCTGCGCCGGTCCGGGGTGCTGATCGTGGGGCCGAACCGGGCGTTCCTGTCGTACATCGCGGCGGTGCTGCCGGCCCTCGGCGAGGTCGAGGTCGAGCAGGCGACCGTGGAGGACCTGATCGCCCGGGTGCCGGTGCGGGCCGTCGAGCCTGCCGAGGTGGCGGCGTTGAAGCACGACGCGCGGATGGCCGAGGTGCTGCGCCGGGCGGTCGAGGCGAGCATCGCCGCGCCGACCGAGCCGATCATGGTCTCGGACGGCTCGTTCCGCTGGCGGATCGGCCTGGACCCGCTGCACCGGGTGGTCGAGGAGATCCGCCGGGAGGGGCTGCCGCACGCCACCGGCCGGGAGCGGGTCCGGGCCCGGGTGGTCGGGCTGCTGCAACGCCAGGCCGAGGCCCGCCGGGCCGAGTCGCCGAGCGACGCCTGGCTGCGCCGGATGGGCCGGTGCCGCCAGGTCACCGACCTGCTGGACACGGTCTGGCCGGCGCTCACCCCCGAGGGGCTGGTGCACACCCTGCTGGCCGACCCGGCGGCGCTCGCGGGGGCGGCCGACGGGATCCTCACCGAGGCCGAGCAGGCGCTGCTGACCTGGGCGAAGCCGGCGCGCACCCCGAAGGCGACGAAGTGGACGGCCGCCGACGCGGTGCTCGTCGACGAGGCCGCCGGGCTGCTGGACCGCCCCGTCGGCTTCGGGCACGTGGTGATCGACGAGGCGCAGGATCTCTCCCCCATGCAGTGCCGGGCCATCGCCCGGCGCAGCGAGCACGGGTCGCTCACCCTCCTCGGCGACCTGGCGCAGGGCACCGCGCCGTGGGCCGCCCGCGACTGGCGGGACTCCCTGGCCCACCTGGGCAAGCCGGACGCGCAGGTGGTGCCGCTGAGCGTCGGCTTCCGGGTGCCCGCCGCCGTGGTGGCGTTCGCCAACCGGCTGCTGCCGGCGCTCGACGTGGACGTACCCCCGGCCGAGTCGCTGCGCCGCGACGGCGCGCTGGAGGTGCGTACCGTGGACGATCTGGCGGCGGCGACGGTGGCCGAGGTGCGGGCGGCGCTGGCCCACGACGGCTCGGTCGGGGTGATCGCCGCCGACGACGCGGTGGACGGGCTCCGCGCGGCGCTGGCCGCCGCCGGCATCGACACCGCGACCGCCGCCGACGTCGAGACCGAGGCGCGGGTCACCGTGGTCCCGGCGACGCTGGTCAAGGGCCTGGAGTACGACCATGTGGTGACCGTCGAGCCGGCCGCGATCGTGGCCGCCGAGCCGCGCGGCCTGCACCGGCTCTACGTGGTGCTCACCCGCGCGGTGTCCCGGCTGACGGTGCTGCACACCGCCCCGCTCCCCGCCCCGCTGGGGTGAGCCGGGGCCGGCCCCGGCGCGTCACAGCTTGCTGGTGGTGGTGGCGGAGCGCTTGATCAGGATCAGGCAGCCCAGCAGCGACGACGCCGCCTGCGCCAGCACCCAGGGCCAACCGAGCACCTCGGGAGCCCGCGCGGTGAGCAGGCCGATGGAGACCGGCAGGGTCAACACCGCCAGCACGTCGATCCCGTTGACGAGCCAGAGCAGCACCCCGGCGGGGAACGCGCCGAGCGGGGTGTCGATGAGGATCGTGCCGATGCTCGCGGCGCTCGCCCTGGCCCGCTGGAACGCGCCGGCGGCGACGGCCGGCCCGGCGGCGAGCCCCAGGGCCCACCACGGGCCGTCCAGCTCGCCGGCGACCTGGAGGCCGCCCAGGGCGAGCGCACCCCAGCAGGCCCCGATGACGGCGGGGACGGCGAGCCGCTGCACGGTCACCCAGCGGCCCGTGACCCCGAGCAACCGGAGCAGCGCCGGGTTCGCCGCGTCGCTGTGGGTGGACTCGCCGGTGAGGCCGGCGGCGGCCAGGGCCCCGACGAGGAGCACGCCCATCGCCAGCCAGCCCGGCCCGTCGGCGAGGAGGGTGGGCAACGCGGCACCGCCCGCGAGCCACCACAGCCGCCCCGCCTTGCGGCGCACCATGAGCAGGTCCTGCGCGACCAGCGGCGGCAGGCGTCGGTGCGCGACCAGCCTGGTCGTGCGGATGCCCGTACGCCGTCGCCAGAACCGTCGCGCGCTCAGCTCGGCCAGGAACGAGGGCTCGACGGCGTAGACGACGTCGGCGTAGGCGCCCGCGTTGACCGCCGCCTCCGCGATCGGGGCCGTCGGCCAGCGGTCGAGCCGCCGACGGGCGGCGAGCACCGCGCCGAGCGCGGCGGCGAGGGCGAGGCAGCCGAGGGCGAGCTGCGCCGCCGCCGGCGGGGCCCACCCGCGCGGCAACCGGTAGGTGCCGAACATCTGGAATCCCGCCGCCACCAGCAGGCAACCGACGCCGACGGCGACGCCCGCCCCGTCGGCGACGCGGGCGGTGGTGGGCCGTTGCTGGCAGTACAGCGCCACGAGCGCCACGATGATCGCGGCCGCGCCGCCGGTGGTGACGGCGCCCGCGAGGACGCCCGGTCCCGCCGGACGGGCGGCGAGGTGGCCGGCCACGGCGAGGCCGGTCGCGCCGCCCAGTACGAGCGCCGCGCCGGTGGTCAGCGCCAGCGCCGGGGTCAGCAGGAGCCGGCGCGACACCGGCGCGGGCAACAGCCAGGTCGCGTCGCTGCGACTGATCGCCAGGGGACCGAGTTGGCGCAGTACGACGAAGAACGCCGCGAGCGCCGCCACGGCACCGACGACGACCGTCGCGGACGGCCCGGTGCTCGGCGGCTGCCGCGGCCAGACGACGGCGGCGACGGACTCACCGACCAGCGCGACCGCCATCAGCACCGCCAGGAACACCAGGTAGACGGTGCCGACGTCGACCCGCCCCTCGGCGGCGATGCGCCGCCGACGAATCCAGCGCCGGACGTCGACGTCGGCGGCCGGGCGGCCGGGTGCCGGCGCTCGGGTCAGGGCCACAGCCGGCCCTCCGGCCGGCGCAGGGCGACCGAGGTCGCGCCGACGCTGCGCCAGAAGGTCTCGTCGTGGCTGGCCATGACGAGGGTGCCGCCGCCGGTCACGTAGTCCCGCAGGTGCGCCACGACGGCGGCCTTGATCGCGGTGTCGAGGCGTTGCTCCGGCTCGTCGAGGATCAGCAGGCGGCTCGGGCGGACGAAGGTCGCCGTCAGCAGGAAACGCTGGCGCTGGCCGGACGACAGCGTGCTGGGGAGGCTGTCGGCGAGGCCGGTCAGCCCCAGCCGGTCGGCCACGACGTCGATGTGCCCGTCGTCGGGGTCGCCGCCGTTGGCGACCCGCACGAGGTCGAGATGCTCGCGGACGGTGAGCCCCTGGTACCAGCTCGGGGACTCCACGGTGGTCGCTACCTGCCGCCAGAACTCCACGCTGCGACCGGGCGTCGTGGCGAAGACCGTGACCGTGCCGCCGGACGGCTCCTGCACGCCCGCGACGCAGCGCAGCAGGGTGGACTTGCCGGCCCCGTTCTCACCCACCAGCGCGACGGCGGCGCCCTCGGCGACCTGCAGATCGACGGCGTCGAGGACGACCGTGGAGCCGTAGGCGACCGTGAGGCCGTCGACGTCGACGACGGGAGCTGGCCGGGCGGTCATCGCGACACGCTCAAGGTGAGGGCCTCCGCTTTCGCACTATCGATTTCGGCCGCGTGGCCGAAAGGGATGCGCGCCGCCTGGGCCGGCGATTGCGTGCAGGCTATCGCATTCGCCATTGTCGTCGGGGCAGCAGGAATCGAGGATATGCGACCGTTTGCACCCGTGGGCGAGGATCGACGGAGGAATCGAACTGCCAGGGAGGCAACATGCACCTGTCACGCCGCGCTTTTCTCCTGGCCGGGGCCGGCACCGCGCTGGCGGCCGCCCCGCTGGCGGCCGGCGCCCCGGCGCACGCCGGCCCGGTCGCCCGGCGGCTGCCGGTGGACGCCCTCGCCGCCGGCCTGAAGGCGATCACCGACGCCGGCATGGTGGGGGTCTTCGCCGAGGTGCGCGACGGTCGGGACCGTTGGCGGGGCGCCAGCGGGGTGGCCGACATCGACACCGGGCGGCCGATGCTGCCGGGGGTGCGGCACCGGGTCGGCAGCATCACCAAGACGTTCGTCGCCGCCACGCTGCTGCAACTCGTCGGCGAGCGGCGGGTGTCGCTCGACGCCCCGATCGGCCGCTACCTGCCGGAGTTCGCGGTGGCCGGGGTCACCGTCGAGATGCTGCTCAACCACACGAGCGGGATCGGCGACTACGTGAGCGTCATCTTCCCCACCGCCGAGGACATCCTGGAGAAGCGGTACACCACGTTCCCGCCCCGGCAGCTCGTGCGGGGTGGGCTGGACGCGCCCCGCACCGGCACGCCCGGGGAGAAGCACTCCTACTCGAACACCAACTACATCCTGGCCGGGCTGATCATCGAGCGGGTCACCCGCCGGTCCGCGACCGACGAGGTCCACCGGCGGATCATCCGGCCGTTGGGGCTGCGCGACACGTACTTCCCCGGCCGGCGGCCCCGCATCGCCGGGCCGCACAGCGCGGCCTACGTGCCCTGGTACGACGGGGAGCTGCTCGACCTCAGCGTGAGCAACATGTCCTGGGGTTGGACGGCCGGTGCACTAATCTCCACGGCCGCCGACCTGAACCGGTTCTACCGCGCGCTGCTCGGCGGACGGCTGCTGCGCCCCGCCGAACTTGCCCGGATGCGGACCACCGTGCCGATGCTCCCGGAGGACCCCGACGCCGCCGGCTACGGCCTCGGCCTCTACTGGTTGGCCCTGCCGCAGGGCCGGGCATGGGGGCACGACGGGTTGGTCTTCGGGCACTCCACCATCTCGCTGCACAGCGCCGACGGCTCCCGGCAGGTGACGCTGGGCACGAACGTGACCCACTACGCGCTGCCCGGCCAGCCCGACCCGATCGCGCAGGCCGTGGCCGCGTTCGTGGTCACGGCGCTCACCGGGACCGGCAGCGCCTCGGCGCGCACGGCGACGGCGTTCCGGCTGCCCACCGCCGTTCCGCCGCCCGGCGGCCCGGCGCTGGTCCGCCCCCTGCCGCGCTGACCCGGTCGGGCCCGGCCCCGAGCCGGGCCCGCGCCCGACGGGCCCCGTCACCGCCGCCGGTGACGGGGCCTCGGCGGGTCGCGCTCAGGGCCGGACCCGCCTCGGCGGGTCGCGCTCAGGGCGGGGCGGCGGGGCCGCCGGCAGGCTGGCACGAGACCCGATGGCGCCGCGCTCAGGTGAGGGCGGCGGCGATGGCGCGCAGCGGGTCGCCCGATTGGGCGATCGGCACGGTGCAGGCGACCCACGAGCCGTCGGCGAACTCGATCCGCAGCCGCTTCGGGTTCAGCCGGTGCCAGCCGACCCGGGCCGCCGCGACGTCCGCGCGGGGCACCGACCAGATCGCCTCCAGCTCGGCGGCGGAGCGGTCGCCGGTGCCGGACCAGAGCGACGTGGGGCCGGTGACGCAGAGCAGCAGCCGCCGGTCGGTCACCGCCAGCACCCGTTCCCGCAGGCCGGGCCGCATGGTGGTCCGCCGGTCGGCCAGGGCCAGCCGGGACGCCGCCGAGCCGGGCTCGCCGCGCCCGGCCACCCCGTAGACCACGCGGTCGACCAGCCGGTCACCGGCGGGAAAGGACACCAGCGGGGAGACCACGTTGAGCAGGGCCCCGAGGAAACCCGGGCCACCGCCCGCGCCGCCGGCCTCGACCGGCGCGGCGGGCGGCTCCGGCGCGGTGACCCCGGCCGCCACGTCGGCCCGCGCGACGGCCAGCAGCCGCTCGTCGGGGGCCAGCAGCCGGGACACCCCCCCGGCGTACGGGTCGTCGGTCATCGTCAGTACCGGTCGGGCCGGTCGGCGTACCCGTCGGGGTCGCTCCGGCGGTCGGGCCCGGCGGTGGAGCCCCGGCCTGCGGTGGGGTTGCCGATGACCTCGCCGACCAGGTCGCGGACCCGGGCCGCCGCGGCCTCCTGGGCGCGGTTCGCGGCGGCCGTGAACTCCTCCGCCAGGGTGTACGAGTCGAGCCGCATCGCCCGCGCGTCCAACTGGGACGCGACGATCTTGCCGTCCGCGCCGGCGGTGACCCGGACCAGCCCCGAGTCGCTCATTCCCTCGGCGGTGCTCTGCTCCAGCTCGATCATCCGGGAGGCCAGCTCCCGCTGCCAGTCGTCGAGGTTGCGGGCCAACGCCTCGATGCGGTCCAGGCCGGGGAAGGTCATGTCGTCCTCTCAGTTAGGAGCCGGCGTCGAAAATATCCTGCAAGGCACTGCTGTACGGGCCGATGTCCTCGCTGTACGTGCCGTCGGGCAGGTAGTTGCGGTCCTTGTGCCCGTCGGAGACGTCGTGCATCCCGAACCCGGCGTCGGTCACCGCCCCGCCGAGGCCGTTGACGTTGACCGGGGAGACGGCGTTGACGGCGAACTTGCCGGGGAAGAGCGTCTTGAACCGTTCGATCTGGAACGCCCGCGCCTCGGCGGTCCACCCCGACTTGTTCCACGCCTTGTACGCCTTCTTCGCCTTGCGCAGCTCCAGGACCGCCCGGCGGTAGCGGGTCAGCAGCTCGGCCACCTTCTCCAGCTTGACCACCAGCTTGGTGAGGATCTCCGCGAACCGGGCGACGATCTTGCACATCCGGCCGACGGTGGTGGCGAGCCGGGCCAGGACGCGGGCCACGGTCGCGGCCAGCGAGATCCCGGCGCTGAGCGCCGCCGCCACCGCCGCGATGATCACCTCGGTCAGGAACCAGATCAGGAACTCCAGGATCAGCTCGACCAGCAGGTTGAACGCGTCCACCGCCGCGTTGGCCGCGTCGACCAGCACCTCCTTGGTGCCGTCCAGGCCCCGGGCCAGCTCCTCGATCGCCTCCTCCACCGACTCCATCGAGGCGTGGAAGCTCTCCGCCGCGTCCCCGGACCAGGAGCCGCGCAGCCGGGCCCGGTCGGCGACCTGGTCGCCGGCGATCTGCCGGACCGCCTCGCCGGTGCTCAGGCAGAGCTGCGCGGCGCGCATGCACTCCTCCGGCTCGCCAGCGACCATCTCCAGGAGCTGCTCGAACGGCCAGAGCACCGCGTCGGAGAGCGGCTTGAACGGGTCGGGGGTGCCCGACACGATCTGCTCGAAGTAGGTCTTGTTGCGCTGGAGCGCCTCGGTGCTCATCGATCCCCTCAGCCTGGGGTCGGGGCGGGACGGGGCGACGGCGACGGGGTCGGCCCGGGTGCGGACGCGCCGCCGCCGGGCACGAAGAGGGCCCGGTTGGCCACGTCCGACCCCGTGTACGCGCCGGCCGTGTCGTCGAGCCCCTCGGCGATGTCGGCCATCAACTCGGCCCCGTCGGCGAGCCCGGCGAGGCACGCCTCGAACTGCTCGGCGTACGCGGCGGCCAGGCTGAACGACGCCGGCATCACGCCGAACGAGTGCCGGGGCACGTGCCCGTCGGAGAACGACTGCCGAAGCTGCCGGAACTGCTCGGCCCGACCCCGGGACGCCCCGGCGAATGCGCTCAGCGCCTCCGGTTCGACGTCGAGATTCGCGTTCGGGCTCGTCACCGACCCTCCCCTGTGTCCTGTGTGACGGATCAACCGTACGGCGATCCCACCCTAGGCGATCGGTGCACGGGTCGAACATCTCCCGCGCTCCGGCTTTGGGGAAGTTGTCCGATTCCGGCCTCCGGCCGGCGCGACGGTGCCACGATGCCGACAGGGCGTCCCGACGGGGGCGGCCACCAGCTGCCGGCCGGGCGTCCGCCGGGGCGGCCGACGCCGACAGGGCGCCCCCACTCGGGCGTCACCGGCCGAGAGGGGTAAGCGTGAGCAGCGTCCCGCCGGGCACGCCGTGCTGGACCGACCTGGCCACCCCGGACCTGGCGGGCGCGCGACGGTTCTATCCGGAGCTGTTCGGCTGGACCGGCCGGGTCGCGCCGCAGCCGGAGGCCGCCGGGTACACCACCTTCCTCAAGGACGGCCGGGCGGTGGCGGGCGCCGGGCCGCCGAGCACCCCGGACCAGGTGCCGATCTGGTCGACGTACGTGGCGACCGACGACGCCGACCTGGTGACCACGCGGGTGGAGGCGGCCGGCGGGCAGGTGCTGGTCGCCCCGTTCGACGTGTTCGACCAGGGCCGGATGGCGGTCTTCGCGGATCCGGCCGGGGCGGCGTTCAGCGTCTGGCAGCCGATGGCCCACCCCGGCGCGGAGCTCTTCGACGTGCCCGGGTCGATGAGCTGGAACGAGCTGGTGACCCCGGACCCGCAGGGCGCGGAGGTCTTCTACGAGCTGGTCTTCGGCTGGCATCCGGAGGAGCGCCCGATGGGCCCGGTCGCGTACGTCGGGTGGCGGCTCGGGGACCGGATCGTCGCCGGCATGATGCCCCCGCTGGCCGACGACTTCCCGGCCGACCTGCCGGCGTACTGGACGGTGTACTTCGCGGTGGCCGACGCCGACGCCACCGCCGCCCGCGCCGCCGAACTGGGCGGGTCGATCCTGGTCCCGCCCCGCGACATCTCCCGGGGCCGCCTAGCAGCCCTCCGCGACCCCCAGGGCGCCCTCTTCTCCGTCATCGCCTTCCCCAACTAACCCCACCCCCCCACCCCACCCCCACCCCACCCCACCCCCACCCCACCCCACCCCCACCCCACCCCGCCGGGTTGATCAAGAGGTTTGCGTCATGTTGGAGATCAAAATTGACGCAAACCTCTTGATCAACGGGGTCTTAGCGGGCGGGCCGAGGGCTCAGCGGGGGCGGGTTGGGACCACCAGGGGGCCGTGGTCGCCGGGGAGGACGCGGACCGAGGCGCGGTAGTGGCGGGCCAGCAGGTCCTCGGTGAGCACCGTTTCGGGTGGGCCGGTGGCGGCGACGCGGCCGGCGGCCAGCAGGACCATCCGGTCGGCGTACTCGCCCGCGAGGGAGAGGTCGTGCATGGTGGCCAGGACGGTCAGGCCGTGCTCGCGGCGGAGCTGGTCGACCAGCTCCAGCACCTCCTGCTGGTGGCCGATGTCCAGGGCGCTGGTCGGCTCGTCGAGCAGCAGCAGGGTGGCACCCTGGGCGAGCGCCCGGGCCAGGAAGGCCCGCTGTCGCTCCCCGCCGGAGAGGGTGGCCAGTTCCCGGCGGCGCAGGGCGGTGAGGTCGAGCCGGTCCAGCACGTCCCGCACGGCGGCCAGGTCGGCGGCGGACTCCCGGCCCAGGGTCGGCACGTACGGGGTCCGGCCGAGCAGCACGTACTCGAAGACCGACATGCCGGCCGGGACGACCGGGGACTGGGCGACGGTGGCCACCAGCCGGGCCCGGTCGCGGCGGCGCAGCGCCTCGCTGGGCGTACCGAAGAGGGAGATGGCGCCCGGCGCGGGCAGCAGGCCCCCGACGGCGCGCAGCAGGGTCGACTTGCCGGCGCCGTTCGGGCCGATCACGGTGACCCAGCCGCCCGGCGCGACGGTCAGGTCGACGCCGCGCAGGATCGGCGCGCCGTCCAGCGTGACGTGCAGGCCCCGCACCTCGACGGCGGGGGCCGCACCGCCGGCGGGCCCGGAGCCGGCGGAAGGCCCGGAGCCGGCGGAAGGCCCGGAGCCGACGGGCGCGGAGCCGGCGGCTGGCCCGTGGCCGACGGGCGCGGAGCCGGCGGCTGGCCCGTGGCCGTCGGCGGGCGCGGGGCGTGGGGTGGGCGGGGCGCTCATGTGGGCATCCGGCGGATCGTGCGCAGGACCAGGACGAAGAACGGGCCGCCGAGCAGCGCGGTGACCACGCCGATCGGGACCTCCGAGGGGGCGGCGGCGGTGCGGGCGACCACGTCGGTCAGCGCCAGGAACGCCGCGCCGAAGAGCAGCGAGAGCGGCAGGATCACCCGGTAGCTCGACCCGGCGAGCAGCCGCACGGTGTGCGGGACGATGATCCCGACGAAGCCGATCAGCCCGGACGCGGAGACGGCCGCGGCGGTGCCGAGCGAGGCGGCGGCGATCAGCAGGTACCGGGAGCGCTGCGGGTGCAGGCCCAGGCTGATCGCCTCGTCGTCGCCGACGGAGAGGACGTCCAGCTCGCGGCGGTGCAGCAGCACGACGACGGTGGTGAGCAGGAAGTACGGCAGCACCAGCCGCACGTCCGCCCAGCCGGCGGTGGCGAGCCGCCCGAGCAGCCAGGAGTAGACCTGCTGGATGGTGTCGGAGTTGCGTTGCAGCAGGTACGTCTGGCCGGCGGAGAGGAACGCCGACACGGCCACCCCCGCCAGGATCAGCGTCGCCGTCGAGCCGCCCCGCCCGCCGGCCGCCCCGAGCACGTACGTCAGGGCGACCGCGCCGAGCGAGCCGACGAACGCGGCCAGCGGGACGGTCACCGGCAGCCCGGCCAGCAGGTCGCCCGCGCCGAGGGCGATCGCGGCGGTGACGCCCAGCCCGGCTCCGGCCGCCACCCCCAGCAGGTACGGGTCGGCCAGCGGGTTGCGGAACACCCCCTGGTAGCAGCCGCCGGCCAGGGCGAGCAGCCCGCCGACGAGCAGCCCGAGCACCACCCGGGGCAGCCGCAGCTCGGTGACGATGGCGATCTCGCGCTCGGTGAGGCCGCTGTTCAGGCGTACCCCGGGCAGCAGGTTGAGCAGTTCGGCGGCGACGCTGCCGGGGGGCAGGACGACCGGCCCGAGGCAGACCCCGGCGACGAGCGCGACGGCCACGGCGAGCACCCCGGCGACCAGCCAGCCGGGCCGCAGCCCGGCCGGCCGGTCGACGGCGGTGGTGGTGGCCTTGGCGGGGCGCCCGGTCAGCGTCGTACGCACGACCGGAGGCCCTTCCGCGCCGCGCCGCGCGGCACGGTCACGCCGGGACCTTGGCGACGGCGTCGACGACGGTGCGGAGCAGGTCGACGACGCGTGGGCCCCAGCGCGAGGCGATGTCGTCGTCGAGCGCGACGACCTGGTTGTTCCGGACCGCGGTGACGCCGGCCCAGCCGCTGCGCGCCTGCACCGTCTCGGGGGTCTGCTTGCAGCACTTGGTGTCGGCCAGGAAGACGAAGTCGGGGTCCGCCTTGACGATGATCTCCTGGGAGAGCTGCGGGTACCCGCCGCTCTTGCCGTCGGCGTCCGCCGGGTCGGCGATGTTCTCCAGCCCGGCGAGGGCGTAGATCGAGCCGATGAAGGTCTTGCTGGTCACGCTGTACAGCTCGGTGTCCAGCTCGTGGTAGTAGGTCAGCTTCGTCGCCCGCTGCGGCAGGTCCTTGGTCAGCTTGGCGATGTCGTCCTTCATCCGCCGGACGACGTCGGCCGCCTCGTCGGCGTGGCCGGTCAGCGTGCCGAGGTCGGTCAGCTCCCGGTAGGTGTCCTCCAGCGTGGTCGCCGCCGGGGTGCGCAGCACCGGGATCTTCAGCGCGGTGAGCTGCGAGACGATCTTGTTCATGTCGTCGGAGACGACCACCAGGTCGGGGTTGCGGCCGGCGATGGCCTCGGCGTTCGGCTGGAAGCTCGACAGGTCGCTCTTCGGGGCCTCGGGCGGGTAGTTCGACTGGTCGTCGACGGCGGTGACCTGCTGGCCGGCGCCGATGGCGAAGAGCATCTCGGTCGCGGTCGGCGCCAGCGAGACGATCTTCTCGGGGCGCTTGTCGAGGGTGAGCCCGCCGGCGGTGGCCGGGAAGACCCCGGCGGCCGGGGCACCGGTGACGGGGGGCTCGTCGGGGCCGGTCTCGGCGCAGGCGCCGAGCGCGAGCGCGGCGACCGCGAGGGTGGCGGCGAAGATCCGGGGGGTACGTCGGAACACTGGTCCTCCTGTCGGTCGAGGCTGTGGTGCTTCGCCGACAGGAGCCGTGGTGCCGAGGCCCGTCCGCGAGGCGCCCTTCCTCGAAGGCGCGTGTCGCGACCGCTCCGCAGGCGACCTGGCTCAGCCACACCCGTCGGCACCGGCCGGTCGGCCGACGCCTGGTCGACGCCGACCCCGAAAGGGGGCCGGACGCCACGGTGGGGCATCACAGTTGCGGGACAGCGCCGGGTTCTCACCGGCTTCGCTGCGGATCGGTCGGGTGCCACGGTAGCGCACCCGGCGGACGGCCGAGGCCGTGGTGGCGCACCCGGCGAACGTTCCTGCCCGGTCGTCCCGTGGCGGCCCGTTGCCCCGTACCCGCAGGCAGGAACCCGCCGGACCGACGACGCCGGCGGGGCCCGGGGTGGGCCCCGCCGGCGCGGCCGCCGGTCAGGCGCAGTACTGCGTCTGCTTGTTGATCACCCGGTACGGGCAGTCGGCGTACTCGGAGAGCAGCAGGACCGCCTCCTTGTTGCGCGCGGTCTGCGCCGGGATGATGTCGTCGGGCGGGTAGAAGCCGCCGCCGGAGCCGGACGACCCGGGATACATCTCGAAGGTGTACGCCCAGATCTTGTGCGTCGCCCAGAGCCAGTCGAGGCTGTCGCCGTCGGTGATGTAGAGGTCGCTGGACTGCTGCGGGGTGTAGCCGTTGCTGGCCGCCATCCGCTGGCCGAGCGTGGCGAAGGTGTTGTACTGGTCGGTGGTCATCCCGGTGGCGGTGTTCGCCGTGGTGTAGCCGAACGGCCAGAGCACGAGCTGCGAGTACGTGTGGAAGTCGATGTTGGCCTTGATCTGCTGCACGCCGCCGACGACCCGGCCGTTGACGAAGTCACGCAGCGCCTTGGTCTCCGGGGCGGAGAAGGCGGACGGGCCCCGGTAGGTCAGCGACGACGCGCTGCCCGACGAGCCGCCGCAGCAGCCCCACTTGTAGCCCCAGTTGCGGTTCAGGTCGGTGCCGATGGCCGTCGAGCCGCTGTTGGGCTGCCGGTTCTTGCGCCAGGAGCGGTACGAGCCGGTGGCGATGTCGTACTCGCTGCCGTCGGGGTTGACCGTGGGGACGATCCAGATCTCCCGGGAGTTGACGATGTTCTTGATCCGGGTGTCGCTGCCGTAGTTGTCGGTGAACAGGTTCAGCAGGTAGATCGCCATCTCGACGGTCAGGTGCTCGCGGGCGTGCTGCTGGGAGTTGAAGAGGATCTCCGGCTCGGCCTCGTCGGTGCCGACGTTGTCGGAGATCTTCACCGCCATCAGGTCGCGACCCTCGTAGGAGCGGCCGATGCTGGTCTTGCGGGCGATGGTCGGGTGGTCGGCGACCACCTTGTTGACCACGGCGGTCAGCTCGGCGTAGTCGTGGTAGTTGGAGTCGGCGGAGGGGAAGCCGTTGGCGCCGATCTCCCCGGCGGGCGGGGCGGGGACGGCCTCGGCCCGGAAGCCGAGCCGCCGGATCGCCGCCGCCTCCTCGGCGGTCGCCGTGACGTGCAGGACGCCGTGCTCGCTGGAGTCGACGGCGGCGCCGGTGCGGGCCACCAGGTTGCGCTCGGCCAGGGTGCGCGGGCCGTGGACGAGGTACTCGACGGCGGCCGGCTCGGCGGTGCCCTCCGGGGCCGGGCGGGCGGAGACCGGCCCGGTGACGACGGTGAGGCCCAGGCCTGCGGCGGCGGCGAGGACCACCGCGCGACGCAGGCGGACGGGGATGCGCAAGGCCATGGACAACCTCCTGAGGTACGGGGGAGATCCCGCTACGTGGTGCGAACTTCACCACGCGTCACATGGTCATATCAATATCTCTCACTATCTGATCCATCCCGACCTGATCCTCACACCGGCAATCGTTTTCCATCCGTCAACGTATGGCGAAACTTCCCTGCGCACGGGATAGTGACCGCAAAGCAGCACTTGACCCGCCTCACCTCGCGGAGATCCCATGGTCAGCAGAGCCCTGCGCGCGGTCGCCCTCGTCGGCGTCGCCGCGCTCGCCCTCGTCGGCACGACCGCCCCCGCCCACGCCCACGGCAAGAAGCACCACTCGGTCACGCACGACGAGCAGATCACCTTCCAGGAGTGGTCCAGCCTCCCCGGCTGGCTCTCCGGCACCCACCGGGGCACCCGGCCCGCGCTCACCCCGCGCCCCGCCCTGACCATCGGCCGGCCCGCGGGCACCACCCAGTTCACCGATGAGCACACCGGCACCACCGCCACCTGGGAATACTCCACCTGGACCTCGCCGAGCACCCGGGTCGGCTTCGACGCCACCGAGCTGGTCGCGTCGTGGAACGCCGACACCCCGGCGGGCACCTGGATCCAGGTCGAGATGCAGGGCACCTACAACACGGGCACCAGCACCCCCTGGTACGTGATGAGCCGCTGGGCCTCCGGCGACCAGGACATCAAGCGGGCCACCCTCGACGGTCAGGGCGACCCGTACTCCAGCATCTGGACCGACACGTTCTCGATCGACGACGCCGAGGCCGGCGTGCTGCTGCGGTCGTACCAGCTGCGGCTCAGCCTGTACCGCAAGCCCGGCCAGACGGCGTCGCCGAAGGTCCGGATGCTCGGCGCGATGAGCTCGAACATCCCCGACCGCTTCACCGTGACCCCCAGCAAGGGCGGCATCGCGTGGGGCACCGAGCTGCCCGTCCCGGCCCGCTCCCAGATGATCCACAAGGGCAACTACCCCGAGTGGGGCGGCGGCGGCCAGGTCTGGTGCAGCCCGACGTCGACCACGATGGTCCTGGAGTACTACGGCAGGAAGCCCTCGGCCCAGGACATGTCCTGGATCACCCCCGGCTACGTCGACCCGCAGGTCGCCCACGCCGCCCGGATGACCTGGGACTACGAGTACGAGGGCGCCGGCAACTGGCCCTACAACACCGCGTACGCGGGCAGCTTCGCCAACACCGACGCCCGGGTGACCCGGCTGCACTCCCTCGACGAGGTGGAACGCTTCGTCAAGGCCGGCATCCCGGTGATCACCTCGCAGTCGTTCCTCGGCACCGAGCTGGACGGGTCGAACTACGGCACCTCCGGCCACCTCTTCGTGGTCGTCGGCTTCACCGCCGACGGTGACGTCATCGTCAACGACCCGGCCTCCTCGTCCAACGCCGAGGTGCGCAACGTCTACAAGCGCGAGCAGTTCGAGCAGATCTGGCTGCGCACCAAGCGCTACCGGGCCGACGGCACCGTGGCCGGCGGGTCGGGCGGCATCGCCTACCTGATCAAGCCGGCGAACCGGGCGTGGCCGTACGTGCCGGGCTCGACCAACTGGTAGTCGGCGGAGCCGACCGGGGAGCCGCCGACGACGCCGGCTCCCCGGTCACCGCCCGACGGCTGTCTGGTCGGTCGGCGGGCCGCTTCGACTGTCCGCCGGTCGGCGGGCCGCTTCGGCTACTTGCCGTTCGGCTGCTGGTCGTCGCCGGCCAGCGCGGAGCGCAGCCGCTCCTTCTCGGCGCGGCGGCGCTGCGCCGCCCCGGCCATCTCCTCGGCCATCTCGTCGCGCCAGCCGCGCAGCAGCAGGAACGAGAGCGTGGCGGAGAACGCCAGCGCCAGCATCAGTTGCAGGAAGATGTTCATCCCGATCGGCAACAGCGCCACGAAGACCACCGCGAAGAGCCCGATCCGGCCCAGTGTGTACTTGACCGCCGCGCTCACGTCCGCACTCCGTTCTCCAAGGCTCAGCCCGTCCGCCGGGCCAGCCAGTGCACGCCAGGGAACCACACCACCGCGTAGAGCACGGTGAACGCCGCCGCCGCGAGCCCGCCGGAGAGCAGCGGCGGCAGCCCGTCGGCCAGGCCGGCCACCAGCAGCCCGCCGACCACGGAGAGCGCCACCGCCGCCAGCGCGGCCACCACCCGGGCCGCCCCGAACTCCCAGGACCGGAAGTCGTCCCAGTAGAACCAGGCGGGCAGGATGATCGCCAGCCAGCCGTTGGCCTGACCGAAGTCGCCCGCGCCGACCGTGGCGAAGCCCCAGTCGAAGAGCAGCAGCGCCAGCAGGCCGATCACCAGGCCGGCGAGGCCCACCCCGAGCAGGTCGCCCAGGGCGACCACCCGCCCCTGGGCGTCCCGCCGGGGAAACCCGCCCGCCTGCGGCTTGCTCGACTCGCTCATGACCTAGGAGGGTACGGGCCGGTCAGGCCCAGACCTGCTGCGGCTCGGAGCGGCGCTCGGCCATCGGCGTCGGGGCGTCGTACTCGCGGACGACCTCGTAGCGGGTGTTCCGCTCGACCGGCCGGAAGCCGGCGTCCCAGATCAGGTGCAGCAGGTCGTCGCGGTGCATCGTGTTCGGGGTGCCGTACGAGTCGGCGTCGTGGGTGATCTTGTATTCCACGACCGAGCCGTCCAGGTCGTCGACGCCGAAGTTGAGCGAGAGCTGGGCCACCGAGAGCCCGTGCATCACCCAGAAGTTCTTCACGTGCGGAATGTTGTCGAAGAGCAGCCGGGAGACCGCGAAGGTCTTCAGCGACTCCGCCGGCGAGGCCATCGTGGTGCGGGCCTGGATCCGGTTGCGGATCTTGCCGTCCGCCGAGTCGACGAAGTCGTGCTGGTAGCGCAGCGGGATGAAGACCGCGAAACCACCGGTCTCGTCCTGGAGCTCGCGCAGCCGCAGCACGTGGTCGACCCGGTGCCGGGGCTCCTCGATGTGGCCGTAGAGCATCGTCGCCGGGGTCTTCATGCCCTTCGAGTGGGCCAGCGCGTGGATGCGCGACCAGTCCTCCCAGTGGCAGTCGTGGTCGACGATGTGCTGGCGGACCTCCCAGTCGAAGATCTCCGCGCCGCCGCCGGTCAGCGACTCCAGCCCGGCGTCCATCAGCTCGTCGAGGATCGCGTCGGCACTGAGCCCGCTGATCTTCTCGAACCACTGCACCTCGGTCGCGGTGAAGCACTTGAGCTTGACGTTCGGCAGCGCCGCCTTCAGCTCGCGCAGCACCTTCGGGTAGTAGCGCCAGGGCAACGTGGGGTGCAGGCCGTTGACGATGTGCAGCTCGGTGAGCTGCTCGTCCTCCATCTCCTTGGCCTTGCGGACCGCCTCGTCGATCCGCATCGTGTACGCGTCCTTCTCGCCCGGCTTGCGCTGGAACGAGCAGTACGCGCACGACGCCGAGCAGACGTTGGTGAGGTTCAGGTGCCGGTTGACGTTGAACATCACCCGGTCGCCGTTGAGCTCGGTGCGCCGGTGGTGGGCCAGCCGGCCCAACCAGGTCAGGTCGTCGCTGTCGTAGAGCGCGATCCCGTCCTCGCGGGTCAGCCGCTCCCCCGCGTACACCTTCGCTTCGAGCTCGCGCTTGAGTCCGGCGTCCATCGAAAAGCCACGTCCCTTCCACCTGCGGTCCCGTCGAGCCTACGTCGGACCGCCGCGGAACCGTCGGGTCGGGCGACGTCAGCGACGTACCTCACCGAACTCACAGCCGGTTGTTACCCGTTCTCGCATCGACATCTTTGCCTCTTTGCGGTAAGACAGGATGGGTGGCGGCCGCACTAGGGTCCGCCCCCGTCCGCCGCGCCACCCGAGCGCGGCCCACTGACTCACGCCACATGAGGAGCGCAATGGTGCAGAGCCAGCAGACGCGACGACGACGGCGGAGGGCTCCCCTGTTCTCCCCGGTGCTCCGACCGATGCTCTGGTCCGCCCTGCTCAGCGCCGTGGCCACGGCCGCGCTCGTCACCCCCGCCTCCGCCGCTCCACTGCCCGACGCCGTCCCCGACACCGGTTCGCGCCCGGTCCCCTCCGCCGGCCTGCAACTGCCCGGCGTGAACGGCCCCGGCACCCCCGGGGCCCCCGGCGCGGGCACCCCCGGGGCCCCCGGCGCGGGCACCCCGGGTCTCCCCGGCGCGGGCACCCCCGGTCTCCCCGGCGCGGGCACCCCCGGCACGCCGACGACGCCCCTGGGCAACGGCCCACTCGCCCTGGCGATCAGCACCGCCGAGACCCAGGTGGGCCTGCTCGGCAACCAACTGCTCGGGCTGCGCCAGACCCGCGCCGAGGCGGAGGCCCAGCTCACCACCGCCAACCAGAACCTCAAGATCGCCCGCGACGCCCTGGCCCGCGCCCAGCAGGGTGCCGACACCGCCGCGGCGGGCGCGTTCAAGGCCGCCGCCGCGCTGCCGCCCGGCCAGTTCGCCCGGGATCTGCACGGCCTCAGCGTGCTCTCCCGGATCAACCGGGGCGAGGAGGCCGACGGGGCGACCACCGCCGCCGCCGGCGAGCTGGCCCGGTCCCGCGAGGCGGAGCAGGTCGCCTACCAGGCGTGGCAGGCCGCCGACACTCGGGTGCGCACCGTCCGTACGCAGTACACCGCCGCGGAGCGTGCGCTGCGCACGCAGGAGGCGAGCCTGCTCAAGCTGCGCAAGGACAACGCCGCGCAGATCATCCTGCTGGAGAGCCAGCAGGAGGCGATGGAGCAGCAGCTCGGCGCTTCCTACGTCCAGGGGCAGAACGCCAACGGCCTCACCGCCAGCCCGGTCGCGCTGGCCGCCGTGCGCTACGCCCTGGCCCAGCTCGGCGACCCGTACGTGTGGTCCGAGGAGGGCCCGAACGCCTTCGACTGCTCCGGCCTGATGTGGGCCGCCTACCGGTCGGCGGGCTACTACCAGCTGCCCCGGGTCTCCCGCGACCAGTACTACGCGACCCGCAACCGGGCGGTGAGCCAGAACGCGCTGCTCCCCGGTGACCTGCTCTTCTTCGCCTCCGGCCGCAGTTGGACGACGGTCCACCACGTCGGGATGTACATCGGCGGCGGCAAGATGGTCCAGGCGCCGACCACCGGCCAGACCGTGAAGATCTCCGTGGTCGGCTGGTCCCGGCTCTACGCCGCGACGCGGGTCGTCGGGGCGGTGCCGGGCCCGGCCGTGCCCGCTCCCAAGCCGCCCGCCCCGAAGCCCACGCCCAAGCCCACGCCCAAGCCCACGCCGAAGCCCACGCCGAAGCCGACGCCAAAGCCCACGCCGACGAAGCCCACTCCCGGGCCGACGCGGCCGTCGCTCCCGCCGAAGCCGCCCTCCCCGAGGCCGACGACCCCGTCGCCGACCCCGCCGCCGTCGACCCGACCGCCGTCCCCGTCACCGTCGCCGTCCGCGCAGTCGAGCAGCCCGGCATCGGGGGAGAGCGGCTCTCCGAAGCCCGCGACGAGCAACGCCGGCTGAGCTCAACCGTCCACTCCGACTGTGCTGCCTGGCTGGGATGTGGCACCGTGACACCAGACACCTCCGGCCCGATGCCACGGGCACTGAGGCGAGTGTGAGCACGGAGGACGACGATGGGCGAGCAAGAGGTTCCGGCGGAGACGGCCGACCCCGGTTCCACGCCCGACCCCACCGGCCGAACAGTCGGCTCGGCAGGCGCGTCGAGCGACGTCGGGTCGGATGAGCACCCTCCGGTGACAGCCGCCCCATCCGGCCCCGCCGTTTCCACCGCCTCGGCCGGCCCGACCGGCTCCCACGGTCCGGACGCGGAGTCCGGCTCGACCAGCCCCGCCGGGTCGACCAGCCCCGCCGGGTCGACCAGCCCCGCCGGGTCGACCAGCCCCGCCGGGTCGGCCGGACGGGTGGCGATGCCGGCCGTGGCCGCTCGAGCCCGGGTGAGCGTCGCCCACGCCGCCTCGCCGGAAGGGATGCCGCTGCCGGCCACCGGCAGCGGCGGAACCACGTACCGCGCGGGTTCGCCGACCGGAGAGCGCCACACGATCACACCCGGTGCCGCCGCCGGGAGCCCGGTCGCGCCCGGTGCGGACGGTGGCGGTTCCCCCGACTCCGGTGCGGGCACCCCGGCGGATGCCCGGCCGGCGCCCTTCGTGCCGAGGCAGCGCACGGGCGAGAACCACCCCGGCGACGACTCCGCGGTCTCCTCCGCCGGGTCCTCGACAGCTCGCGCCAGCGTCCAGGTCCCCGGCCTGAACCGGGTATCCGCAGGTGAGGCGGCCGACGAGGCACGCCGGGCGGCCGGGTCCCCGGGCTCCGCCGGGCGCTTCAGGGTGGGCGGGCCGACGCAGGGCACCCCCACGCTCTACCGGTCGGCCCCCGTCGGTCCCGGGCCCTCGGAGCCGGCCCAGCCCTCGGAGCCGGCCCAGCCCTCGGAGCCGGCCGAACCGCCGTCGCCGCCCGTTCCGGAACCTGAGCCCGTCCCCGCGCCCGTGCCGCCCCTCCCCGGGCCGAACCCGCCGACGCCGCCGGTCCCGGGCCCCACCCCGCCGTCGCCGAACCCGCCGGTCCCCGAGCCCACCCCGCCGGGTCCCGGGCCGATTCCGCCCGGCCCCCAGCCGCCCGTACCCGGCCCGAACCCGCCCGTTCCCGGGCCGATTCCGCCCGTTCCCGGGCCGCCGGCCCCGCCCCCCGGGCCACCGATTCCGCCGCCGCCCGGCCCGATCCCGGCACCGCCCTTTCCGCCGCCCCCGCTGACCTCGGCCTCGGCCTCCGTTTCGGCTCCGGGTGCCGGTGGCGGGCCCAACCGCCCGGCTTCACCGACCTCCGCACCGCCGGCCCCGGCCGCCTTCGCGGGCTGGCCGCCCTCGTCGACGGACACCTCCGGTCCCGGCCCGCAGCAACCGCCGTCCCCGGCCCCGCCCACCACGCCGCCGGTCGTTCCCGCTCCCGCGCTGCCCAGTTGGCCACCACCGACCGAGCCTGCCTCGCGCCGGGGGCACCCGGCGGAACAGGCCGGGAAGTCGACGTCGGGAGCGCCGGTCTCCGGCGTCCCCGGCTCGGGCACACCGGCCGGCGGCCTCTACGGCGCCGCCCCCACCACCGCCTGGCAGACCAAGCCCACGAGCGAGGCGTCCGGCGGCAGGTTTCCGACGGGGACGACCGGCCGGCCGGATCTGCGGACCACCGACCTGGCCAGCACCGCGTACGGCACCGACGGGCCGGGATTCGCCACGATCTCCCTGCCGGCGGGGAACCCGAGCGAGAACTCCGGTTCGCTGACCGGGCACATCCTCGCCCAGGGCTGGGCGGACACGCCGACTCCCCGGTCCAACACCGCCAAGGTGGTCGTCGTCCTGGCGGTCTCCCTCGGCCTGCTCGTGGTGATCGGCGTGCTGTTCGTCCTGTTCGCCGGCGACGCCATGGACGGGTTGGTAGGTGGCCTCCTCAACAACTGATCCGCGTCGGCGGTGGTGAATCCGCCCACTACGGTGTCGTGGTGCGGTGGCGGGTTTGCCGCGTCGCCGTACACTTGTCTCTGATCACTGACCTGGCGTGCCCGAAGGCACGCCCATGGGCGATCTTGCGGGCGATCCGGCGGCGTTGAGCTGCGGCAGGCCATCGCGAAGATGCGCCCCGCCCGAAAGGTATTTCTTGACCACCTCTGCTGATCCCGGCATGTCCCCGTCCGCTCTCGACTTCCCGGCCGAGGAGAACCTCCCGGTCACCCCGGACGGCGCCGCCGCATCCGAGCCCACCGCCGACGCGCCCGTCGAAACGATCGTCGACGCCGACGCGATCGTCGACGCCGACGCGATCCTCGACGCCGACGCCGACGACGACGCCGACGACGCGCCGGCCGACGATCTCGACACCGAGGTCGACTTCGCCTCGCTCGGGCTGCCCCAGGCGCTCGTGCAGGCGCTGCACCGGCAGGGCATCACCGCGCCGTTCGCCATCCAGAAGGCCACCGTCCCCGACGCCCTCGCCGGCCGGGACGTGCTCGGTCGGGGCCAGACCGGCTCCGGCAAGACCCTCGCCTTCGGCCTGCCGCTGATCGCCCGGCTCGCCACCCGCAACCGGGCCCGCCCGCTGCACCCCCGGGCCCTGGTCCTGGTGCCCACCCGGGAGCTGGCCATGCAGGTCAACGACGCGCTCGTGCCGCTCGGCAAGGCCGTCGGCGTCTTCCTCAAGACCGCCGTCGGCGGCGTGCCGTACGACCGGCAGGTCGACGCCCTGCGGCGCGGCGTGGAGATCGTCGTGGCCACCCCCGGGCGGCTGGGCGACCTGATCAACCGGGGCGTCTGCAACCTGACCGACGTCGAGGTGACCGTGCTCGACGAGGCCGACCAGATGGCCGACATGGGCTTCCTGCCGGAGGTCACCGAGCTGCTGTCGAAGACCCCGGCCGACGCCCAGCGGCTGCTCTTCTCGGCCACCCTCGACGGCGACGTCGACTCGCTGGTCCGGCGGTTCATGACCGATCCGGTCACCCACTCGACCGACCCGGCCACGGCTGCGGTCTCCACCATGGATCACCACCTGCTGCTGATCCCGCCGCACGAGAAGTTCGCCGTGGCGGCCTCGATCGCGGCCCGGCCCGGCCGGACCATGTTCTTCGCCCGCACCCAGCTCGGCGTGGACCGGCTGGTCGAGCAGCTCGCCGCCGTCGGCGTACGGGCCGGTGGCCTGCACGGCGGCAAGACCCAGCGGATGCGCACGAAGACCCTGGCGGAGTTCCGCGAGGGCCGGATGAACGTGCTGGTCGCCACGGACGTGGCCGCCCGGGGCATCCACGTCGACGGGGTGTCCCTGGTGCTGCACGTGGACCCGCCGAAGGACCCGAAGGACTACCTGCACCGCGCGGGGCGTACCGCCCGAGCCGGCGAGTCCGGCGCGGTGGCCACCCTCGTGCTGCCCAAGCAGCGTCGCACCACCCTGGCGATGATGGAGAAGGCCGGCGTCGCGCCGGCGGAGAACCGGATCCGGGTTGGTGACGCGCTGCTGACCGAGCTCACCGGCGCCCGCGAGCCCAGCGGCGTGCCGGTGCGCGTCGAGTCGGTGGAGCCGCGCCGCTACGGCGACCGGCCGTCCGGCCCGCGTCAGTTCGCCGACCGGGGCGAGCGCCGCTACGGTGACCGGCCGTCCGGCCCGCGTCGCTTCGACGACCGGGGTGAGCGCGGCTTCGGCGACCGGCCGGACCGCTCCGGCGGGGACCGCCGCTTCGGCGACCGACCGACCGGCGACCGCGGCTACGCTGCCCGCCCCACCGGCGACCGCGGCTACGCTGCCCGCCCCACCGGCGAGCGCGGCTACGGCGACCGCCCGACCGGCGAACGGCGCTTCGGCGACCGCGACGACCGGGGCGAGCGCCGGTTCGGCGACCGGCCCAGCGGCGAGCGCGGCTACGGCGACCGCCCCACCGGCGAACGGCGCTTCGGCGACCGCCCGACCGGCGACCGCGGCTACGCTGGCCGCCCGACCGGCGAGCGCGGCTACGGTGACCGGGACGCACGCCCCGAACGCCGCTACGACGACCGGCCCACCGGCGACCGTGGTGGCTACGGCGACCGCCCCACCGGCGAGCGCCGCTACGACGACCGGCCCACCGGCGAGCGCCGCTTCGGCGAGCGCGACGACCGGGGCGAGCGGCGCTTCCCCGAGCGCGGTGAGCGCGGCGCGGACCCGCGTGCCGGTGCCGCGCGCGGCGGATTCCGGGCCGAGGGGCGCGGGCGCGACGACCGGCCCCGCGAGGAGCGACGCGGGTACGGGGGACGGCCGCCGGCGCGTACCCACTGATCTGTCGCAGCACCGGAAACGCCGTCGCGGAGCCCACGCTCCGCGGCGGCGTTTTCGCATGCGCTGCCGCCACCAGTGCCGTGGCGTAACGTCCCGTTCATGCCGAGCTTGCCGAAGTCGCTCTTCTGGGCCCGCACGGACACCGCCGGGGCGGAGCACGCCGTGCTCGACGAGGGCAACGGGCTCACCGCCCGGGGCGTCGCGGTCGCCGTCGACCCGATCCCCTACACCTGCCGCTACCAGGTGGCCACCGGGCCGGACTGGGTGACCCGCCGGGTCGAGGTCGAGGTGGAGGGGGCGGGCTGGCAGCGGAGCGTACGGCTGGAACCGGCGGGCGGCCGGTGGCGGGTGCGGACCTCCGAGCAGGGCGACCTGGATGCGGCGCTGCGGGCGGCCGGGCGTCCATCGGCCGGGCTGCCGGGCACCGACGAGGAGGATCGGCTGGCCGACGCGCTCGACGTCGACCTCGGCGGCTCACCGCTGTTCAACACCCTCGCGGTACGCCGGCTCGGGCTGGCCGGCGCGACCCCGGCGACGACCCACCGGGTCACGGTGGCGTGGGTGCTGGTGCCCAGCCTGGCGGTAGTCGCCGCCGAGCAGGTCTACACGGCGCTCGGCCCGGGACGGGTCCGCTTCACCAGTGGCACCTTCGCCACCGAGTTGGAGATCGACCCCGCCGGCTGGGTGATCCGGTACCCGGGCCTGGCCGAGCGGGTCACCGCCCGCTGAGGCCCCCGGCCGGTGAGGCCGCCGCCCGCTGAGGCCCCGCCCGCTGAGGCCCCCGGCCGGCCGGGACAGGGCCGGCCCGCCGCTCACGCCGGCCAGGTGCCGGTGGCGAGGAAGCGGTCGATCGTGGCCAGGTGCGGGGCGAGGTCGAGGCCCTGCCGGGCGACCCACTCGTCGGCGTAGTAGGTGTCCGCGTAGCGGTCCCCCGGGTCGCAGATCAGGGTGACCACCGAGCCCGTGCGGCCCTCGGCGAGCATCTCGGCGATCAGCGAGAACGCGCCCCACAGGTTGGTGCCGGTGGAGCCGCCCACCCGGCGGCCCAGCAGCGCCGAGCCGGCCCGCATGGCGGCCAGGGAGGCCGCGTCGGGCACCTGCACCATGCGGTCCACCACGGCGGGCAGGAACGACGCCTCCACGCTGGGCCGACCGATGCCCTCGATCCGGGAGCCCTGGCCGGTGCGCACCGACCAGTCACCGGCCTGCCAGGCCGGGTAGAAGGCCGAGTTCTCCGGGTCGACGACGCAGAGCTTGGTGGGCAGTCGGCGGTACCGGGTGTAGCGGCCGATGGTCGCGCTGGTGCCTCCGGTGCCGGCCCCGACGACGATCCAGGCCGGCACGGGGTGCCGTTCCAACGCGAGCTGCGCGTAGATCGACTCGGCGATGTTGTTGTTGCCCCGCCAGTCGGTGGCGCGCTCGGCGTAGGTGAACTGGTCCATGAAGTGCCCGCCGGAGCGCCCGGCGAGCCGGCGGGCCTCGACGACCACCTCGGCCGGGTCGGCGACCAGGTGGCAGCGCCCGCCCTGGAACTCGATCTGGGTGATCTTCTCGGGCGAGGTGGACGCCGGCATCACCGCGATGAACGGCAGCCCCAGCATCCGGGCGAAGTACGCCTCGGAGACCGCCGTCGACCCCGACGACGCCTCGACCACCGTGGTCCCGGGGCCGATCCAGCCGTTGCAGAGCCCGTACAGGAACAGCGAGCGGGCCAGTCGGTGCTTGAGCGAGCCGGTGGGGTGCACCGACTCGTCCTTGAGGTAGAGGCCGATCTGCCACTGCCGGGGCAGCGGGAACGGCAGCAGGTGGGTGTCGGCGGACCGGTTGGCGTCCGCCTCGACGGCGGCGATCGCCTCGGTCACCCACCTCCGGCTGGCCTCGTCGCGCCCGTCGAGATGAGTCATGCTCGCAAACGTAGCAAGCGAATCCGCCCAGCTCACCGCCGGTTCGCCGGGCGTCAGGCAGTGGGCGCGTGAGGCGGTGGGCGCGTCAGGCGGTGGGCGGGGTGATCGGCTGCGGGCGGTTCTCCCACTTGGTCGACAGCGCGATCCCGGTGCGGGTGGAGGCCACGCCCGGGGTCCGGTTCAGCCGGACGATGAGGTGTTCCAGCTCCGCGATGGTGCCCACCCTGGCCTTGAGCAGGAACGACTCGCGTCCGGCCATGAAGTAGCAGGACTCGATCTCGGGCATCGACCGGAACGTCTCCAGCACGTCGTCGGTGTCCCCGCCGGAGTCCTCGACGATCCCGATCAGCGCGGTCACCCCACGGCCGACGGCCTCGGCATCCACCTCCGCCCGATAGGCCCGGATCACCCCGCTGTTCTCCAGCTTGCCCACCCGCTCGTGCACGGCTGGAGCGGAGAGGCCGACCTGGCGGGCCAGCTCCGCGTACGACAGTCGGGCGTTGCCCTGCAACAGCTCGACGAGGCTTCGGTCGATGGCGTCCACGGACTGTGACCCTAGTGGTCCGGGCGTAACGTCCGACGCGCGGCACACGTTGCACATGACAGCAGGTGAGTGTCCACGGACCACGCGTCAGAGAGGCCCGTCGCCGGTAACATTTACTAACTTCCCACTCAGTGCTTTTTTCGCGTTTGGCGGACAGGCCAGGTCGCTGGTGCTGTAATTGCCATACGTCCCTCATGACGGCTCTGGGCTCGCACCGGCCGGGGGCAGTGTGTTCAGCCGGGGGCTTCGTCGACGCGAGGAGGGGGCTGTGGACACTGGAGATCGCCTGCTGACACCGGGTGAGGTCGCTGCGCTGTTTCGGGTGGACCCGAAGACTGTCACGCGGTGGGCAGCGGCCGGCCGGATCGGCAGCATCCGGACTCCAGGCGGGCATCGCCGGTTTCGGGAATCCGAGGTGCGGGCCCTGCTGGAAGGGGAGGGCATGCTGGACGAGGCGGACGACATCGGGAAGACCCGTAACGCCGGCCCCGCAGCGCCCACCGGCCCCGGCCCGACCAACGCCGGGATGTACTGACCAGGTGCACTGACGGGCACGCGGGCCGGTCCGCCCGGTCCGCGTCCCGACACACGCGCCGGTGCGCTCAGCGGCGGCCGGCGCCCAGCTCGCCGGCCCACCGGCGGAACAGGGTGTGCGGCACGCCGAGGGCGTCGAGCACCTTGCCCGCCACGAAGTCGACGAGCTGCTCGGCGGAGGCGGCCGCCCCGGCGCCGTAGAAGCCCGGGCTGGCCGGCAGCACCACCGCCCCCGCGTCGAGCAGGGCGATCAGGTGCTCCAGGTGGCTGCGGGTCACCGGCGTCTCGCGGGGCACCACCACCACCGGCCGGCGCTCCTTGAGGTTGACCTCCGCAGCCCGCTGCAACAGGTCCTTGGAGAGCCCGATCGCGATGCCGGCGCAGGCCGCGGTGCTGGCCGGGACGACCGCCATCCCGCGTACCCGGTAGGAGCCGCTGCTGGGGCCGGCGGCGAGGTCACCGGGGGGCCAGTGCCGCAGGTCGTCGTCGGCCAGGTCGCGGCCGAGCCAGGCCGCCAGGTCGTCGGCCCAGTGCGCGTCGCGGAAGGCCCGCCCGGTCTCGTCGAGGATGGTCAGTCGGGCGGCCCGGGAGACCACCAGGTCCACCGCCTCGCCGGCGTCGAGCAGCGCCCGCACGACGGCCGCCGCGTACGGCGTGCCGGACGCCCCGGAGACTCCCACCACCCATGGTTCACGCATGCCTCCAGCCTGCCTGGTCCGCGCCCGCGCCGCGCCGTGGCCCCACCTGCCGCCCGGTCCGGGGAACGTGCCGGAAACCGATCTCTGCCATGCTCGGAGTGGTGGATCACCGCTGAGCAGCGACCGGAGGAGGCGGTAGGACCGATGACGGCGGCGGCAGCCCGTGCACTACGCGCCGAATGTCCCCTTCCCTCCCGGCGGTCCCCGCACACCCAGGCGGCCCAGGAGTGGCTGGCCGGCTGGGTCCGCCGCTTCGACCTGCCGCTGGACGACGTCGCGCTGCGCCGGTTGGACGCCGGTCGCATCGCCTGGTACGCCGGCCGGCTCTATCCCGACGCGAGCGCCGTCGACCTGCGTACGGTCTCGGCCCTCTGGACCTGGTTCTTCCTGCTCGACGACGCCTGCGACGGGCCGCACCGGGCCAGCGGCCCGGAGGTCGCCGCGTTGCGGGCCGGGGTGCTCCGGGTGCTGCGCGACGGGCCCCGCTCCCGCCCGGCGGGGTTCCGGGGGCCGCTGCGCCGGATGCTCGTGGACGCCTGGCGGGTGCCGCGGACCCGGATGCCGCCGGCCTGGCAGCAGCGCTTCGTCGACGCCGTCGCGGAGCACCTGGCGGGCAACCGGGTGGAGGCGGAGAACAAGGCCCGGGGTCACGCCCCCGGCGTCGCCGAGTACGTCGCGCTGCGCCGGGCCACCTCGGCGGCGTACGTGTCGTACACGATGATCGAGTTCGTGACCGGTCACGCGCTGCCGGACGCGGTCTACCACCACCCGGCGCTGCGGGCGCTGGCGGCCACCGGCAACGACCTGCTCTCCTGGTTCAACGACCTGGTGTCGCTGGAGACCGACCGGGTCACCTCGGGCGGGCACAACCTGGTGCTGGCCATCGCCCGCGAGCAGGGGCTGCCGGAGGATCAGGCCGTGGCGGCGGCGGTGGAGCGCTGGCGCGCGACGATGGGGCGGTTCATGCAGCTCCGGGCCGCGATCCCGGCCTTCGGCCCGGAGCTGGACCCGGCGGTCGCCGCGCACGTTGTGGGGATCGCCGACTCGGTGCGCGCGACGATCGACTGGTCGCTGGAGAGCGACCGGTACTCGGCCTCCGGGACCTGACCGGGGAGACCGGCCGGTCGGGTCCCGGGGTCCGGCGACGCCGGTCGGGTCACGGCGTCCGGCGACGCCGGTCGGCGAGGCTGTTGAGCAGGGCGGCGGCGGTGCCGGCGCCAGCGACCGTGACGACGACCGAGCGTCCGCCGGTCCGCTCGACCAGCAGGCCCTCGCCCGCACGCAGGACGATGCCGAGCCGGCCGCCGCGCCCGACCCGCCAGCCCCAGCCACCGAACTCGCGCACCGGGCGGACCTGGACGACACTGGCGCGGAGCACCTCGTCGAGGGGGACGCGGGTGCGCGGCCAGCCGGTCGACGATCGGACCAGCAGGCCGGTCTCGTCGACCCGGACGGTGAAGGCGAACATCACCACGAAGAGCCCGACCAGCAGCGCCGCGACGATCAGCAGCCCCCACATGCCGCTGACGACGGCGAGGCCGACCAGCACGACGACGGACAGGGCACCCACGACCACGACAGCCGGACCCGCGTCGGTGTGCCCGATCCATACCGCCCGTTCGCTCGTCGCCAGGGGGACGCGGGCCGCCTCGGCCGCGACGGGTGCGCCGGTCGGCTGGGGCGGATCACCGGGCAGGAGCAGGCCGACGAGCACGGCCGGAGCGAGGGAGCCGACGAGCGCCAGGGTGAGCGTCCCGCCGATGCCGCCGGCGTCGCGCGCATCGGCCAGCCCGAGCTGCGCGTGCAGGGTGCCGAGTTGGAGCAGCGCCATGAAGAGCGCCGCCCAGATGGCGGTGGCCGCGCCGACGCGGCGGTTCACCGCCGACTGCCCCCACAGCGTCGTGACCGCTCCGAAGCCGAGCACCAGGAGTGCGCCGAGGCCGAAGCCGCCCCAGAGAGAAGCGTCGAGGGACGTGAAGCCGTCGGGCTCGCCCCGGACTCCCCAGTGCGTGGCGACCGGGTCGGGCAGCTCGGCACGCCAGGAGAGGGCCACGGCGGCGGCCACGGCCAGGATCGAGAGCCCGGCGGCGGTGACCGCCAGGCCGACGCGGCGCGTCCGCCGGTGCGGGACGCGGGATTGCTCGGTGCCGGTGGTCATGATGCGAACGCCTCCTTGAGGAGGGTGGCCGTGGCTTCCGGGGAGAAGCGCAGGGCCCGGGCCTCGCGCACCACCTCGTCGATGGCGGCCAGCAGCTTGGCGTGGTCGGCCGCGGGCCGGGCGGTGACGATGGCGCCGCGACCGCGCCGCAGCTCGATCAGCCCGTCCTCCCGGAGCAGTTGGTAGGCGCGGAGCACGGTGTGCACGTTGAGGTCGAGCGAGGCGGCGAGTTCCCGGGCGGCGGGCAACCGCTCGCCGGGTTGGAGCACGCCTTGGGCAACAGCGAGGCGCACCTGCGAAACAAGCTGGGCGAAGAGCGTCTCGTTCAGCGAGGGGTCGACGCGGAAGAGCATGTCCAAAGACTACTTGTTCTAGTGCTAACAGAACAAGCAGTCATGCTGATACGCGAACGGCGGCGGTGCCCGATCGCACCGCCGCCGCTGCCGCCACCCCTGCGGCGGTCAGGCCCGCAGGCCCAGCCGGATCACCAGGTCGAGCAGGGCGAAGACGAAGAGCGCGATGCCGACGAAGCCGTTCGCGGTGAAGAACGCCCGGTTGACCTTGCTCAGGTCGGTCGGGGTGACCACCACGTGCTGGTAGCCGAACGCGACCGCCGTCAGGGCCAGGCCGATCCACCAGAGCCACCCGAACCCGATCAGCGCCCCGAACCAGATGAACGCCGCGAAGGTCACCAGGTGCGCCACGGTGGAGGCGTGCAGGGCGAACCGCAGCCCGTACCGGGCGGGCACGCTGTGCACGCCGATCTCCCGGTCGACCTCGGCGTCCTGGCAGGCGTAGATCAGGTCGAAGCCGCCGATCCAGAGGCCGACGGCCAGCCCGAGCAGCCACGCCGGCCAGGAGCCGTCGAGGGTGCCGGTGACGGCGAGCCACGCCCCGACCGGCCCGACCGCCTGGGCGATCGCCAGGATCGCGTGCGGCCAGTTGGTGAACCGCTTGCCGTACGGGTAGACCACCAGCGGGATCACCGCGAGCGGCGCGAGCACCAGGCAGAGCGGGTTGAGCAGGGCGGCGGCGGCGAGGAAGACCACCAGCGCGACGGCCGCGCCGGTCCACGCCGTCCGCACGCTCACCGCCCCGGTGACCAGTTCCCGGGCGGCCGTACGCGGGTTCCGCGCGTCGATGCGGCGGTCGAGGATCCGGTTGGCGGCCATGGCGAACGTCCGCGCCCCGACCATCGCCACGGTGATCAGCAGCAGGTCCAGCCAGCGCACCCGCCCGCCGTGCACCTGCATGGCGGTCAGCGCCGACAGGTACGCGAAGGGCAGGGCGAAGACGGAGTGCTCGATCGCGACGAGCTTGAGGAAGGACTTGACCCGGCCGGGGCGTGCGGCGGGCTCGGCGACGGTGGCGCTCATCAGATCCCGTACTCCTTCCAGCGCTTGTCGACCAGGGAGACCACCTCGGGCGTCATGGTCATCGACTCCGGCCAGTCGCGGGTGTAGCCCTCCGTGGGGAGCTTGCGGGTCGCGTCGATGCCCGCCTTGCCGCCCCAGAACTGCTGGTAGGAGGCGTGGTCGAGGTGGTCGACGGGGCCCTCGGTGAGCAGCAGGTCGCGGGCGTAGTCGACGTTGCCGAAGGCGCGGAACGCGACCTCGTGGTAGTCGTGCACGTCGCAGTCCTCGTCGACGATCACGATCAGCTTGGTCAGCGACATCATGTGCGCGCCCCAGATCGCGTTCATCACCTTCTGCGCGTGCTTCGGGTAGCGCTTGCGGATCGACACGATCGCGCAGTTGTGGAAGACCCCGGCGGCCGGCAGGTCGTAGTCGACGATGTCGGGGATCAGGAAGCGCAGCAGCGGCGCGAAGATCCGCTCGGTGGCCTTGCCGAGGCCGTGGTCCTCCTGCGGCGGCTGGGAGGTGACGATCGAGTGGTAGACGGGCTCGCGCTGCATGGTCATGCACTCGACGTGCAGCACCGGGAACGGCTCCACCGGCGTGTAGAAGCCGGTGTGGTCGCCGAACGGCCCCTCGGGGAGCCGCTCGCCCGGCTCCAGGTACCCCTCCAGCACGATCTGCGCGTGCGCCGGCACCTGCAGCGGGACGGTCAGGCAGTCGACCATCTCGACCCGCTCGCCGCGCAGGTAGCCCGCGAACAGGTACTCGTCGATGTCGGCCGGGAGCGGCGCGCTGGCCGCGTACGCGACGGCGGGGTCGGTGCCGATGGCGATGGCGACCGGCAGCCGCTGGCCGAGCCGCTCGGCGACCGCGTGGTGGGCCGTCGAGTTCTTGTGGATCTGCCAGTGCATGCCGATGGTGTTGCGCGAGTGCTGCTGGAGCCGGTAGAGCCCCAGGTTGCGCTTGCCGGTCTCCGGGTGCTTCGTGTGGGTCAGCCCGAAGTTGTGGAAGATCCCGCCGTCGCCCGGCCAGATCTGCAACCCCGGCAGCCGGCCCAGGTCGACGTCGTCGCCCCGGTAGACCACCTGCTGGCAGGGGGCGGTCTTGACCTTCTTCGGCGGCATCGACTTGAGCTGCATGACCTTGCCGAGGCCGTCCATCATCCCGGAGAAACCCATCGGCAGCTCCGGCTTGAGCATGTTGCCGATCCGCTCGCCGACCTCGTCGAGGCGCTCCACCCCGAGCGCCATCGCCATCCGCTTCTCGGTGCCGAAGAGGTTGATCACCACCGGCATCTCGCCCCGCGTGGGCCGCTCGAAGAGCAGCGCCGGCCCGCCGGCCCGTACCGTCCGGGTGACGATCTCGCTGATCTCCAGCGTCGGGTCGACCGGGACGCTGACGCGCCGCAGCTCCCCCGCCCGCTCCAGGGCCGCGAGGAAGTCCTTCAGGTCGCTGTACGGGAAGCCACGTGCCGCCATGACAGCCAGTCTCCCGCACCACGGCAGGCACCGCCCACGCCGGGTGGGGCCCGGACGTGTGCGTCTCCCCACCCGACCGCCGCTCGTTGGTCCGGGTGGCGGCGGCCGGGTGGTCGGCCGGCGGCATCGAGACGGGGGCGGCGATGGGCGACGGACGGGTTCCGGCGGGGTTCACCGAGCAGCGGGCCCGAGTCGGCGACGTGGCGATCAACTACGTCCGGGGCGGTCGGGGGCCGACCCTCGTGCTGCTGCACGGCTATCCGCAGTGCTGGCGGATGTGGCGCGGGCTGCTGCCGGAGCTCGCCGAGTCGTACCAGGTGATCGCCCCCGACCTACGCGGCTTCGGCGACAGCGACGCCCCACCCGGCGGGTACGACAAGTTGACCCTCGCCGCCGACCTGCACGGGCTGCTGACCGGCCTGGGCCTGACCGGCGACCTGCGGCTGGTCGGCCACGACGTCGGGACCATGGTCGCGTACGCCTACGCCGCCGCCCACCCCGACGACGTGTCGCGGCTGGTGCTGACCGAGGCGCCGATCCCCGACGAGAGCATCTACGCCTTCCCGGCGCTCACCGCCGCCGGGCCGGGGGTGTGGAACTTCGGCTTCTTCAACCTCGCCAACGGCCTGCCGGAGGAGCTGGTGGCCGGCCGGGAGTCGCTCTGGGTGGACCGCTTCACCGACTCACTCATGATCCAAAAGGGCAGCATCGGCGCGGACGACATCGAGGAGTACGCCCGGCACCTGCGCGACCCGGCGCACCTGCGGGCCAGCTTCGCCTACTTCCGGGCCTTCGGGCAGGACGTCGCGGACAACGCGGCGTACCGGGAGCGACCGTTGCCGATGCCGGTGCTGGCCGTCGGCGCGGCGGCCAGCCTCGGCGGGCAGATCGCCGACCAGGTGCGCCGGTACGCCCGCACGGTCGACGGCCACGTGGTCGAGGAGTGCGGCCACTGGCTCTTCGAGGAGCGCCCGACCGAGCTGACCGCCCTGCTGCTGCCCTTCCTACGCGGCTAGGGCCGGGGTCAGCGGGTGCGGGCCATGGTCACGAAGGCTCGCCAGGCGGCCGGGGCGAAGGTCAGCACGGCACCGGCGCGGTCCTTGCTGTCGCGGACGGCGACCACGCCGGGAAGGTTGTCGGCCACCTCGACGCAGTCGCCGCCGTTGGTGCTGCTCCGGGTGCTGGTGCGCCACCGCGCGCCGGTCAACTCCATGACTTCGCCACCTCCGCCAAGAGATCGATGGACTGCCGGGGCGGGAGCGCCTCGCCCTGGATCGACTCCCAGGCCGACCGGACCGCCAGCACGTCTTCGACGTGGTCGATCACCTGGCCCTTGAGCTGATCATCCAGATAGCCGACGTCCTCCCCGCTGGGCAGCGTAGCCAGCACGAAGGCCCCCGCGACACCCGGATACGCGCCGACTTCGGCGGGGACGACGTGCAGCCGCACCCGGGGGTGCTCGGTGGCCACCTTCACCAGGCGCAGCAGTTGCTCCCGCATCACCAGCGGGCCGCCGACCGGGCGGCGCAGCACGTGCTCGTCGAGGACCGCGACGAGCTGCGGCGGGCGCTCCCCGGCGAGCACCGCCTGCCGCTCCAGCCGCCCCTCGACCCGTCGCTCCACCTCCGGCTCGTCGAAGAGGCCGACGCTGCGGAAGAGGGCGCGGGCGTAGGCCGCCGTCTGGAGCAGCCCCGGCACCACCGTGTTCTGGAACGAGCGGAGCACGGTGGCCTGCCGCTCGTTGGCCTCCCACTCCCGCATCCACTGCGGCGACCCGAACCGGGCCAGCATCCGGGCGAACGCGCCCCCGGTGTCGAGCGCCACGTCGACCAGGCCCCAGAAGTCCGGCGGCGGCTTACGCGCCCCGGTCTCGACCATCGCCACGGTCGACGGCGAATAGCTGATCGCCTTCGCCAGGTCCTCCTGGGTCATCTTCCGGGCGGCCCGCATCTCCCGCAGCTCCTCGATCAACACCCGTAGGCGCTCGTCCATCCGCACGTCTCCTCACCATCGCGTCCCGCGTTCCTCACGGCCCTCACCGGCGACCCCGCCCGGCACACAGGGCGACCGATCGCCTTCTCACCGTAGCGGCGTCCTGGCCAGACTGTGCACAACGGAACCGCCCGGATCCGACCCGAAAGGACGGGCGCAACCGTGGCGGGGCCGTCCGGCACGTCGGCGACGGACGGCCCTGCCATCCAGGTCAGTCAACTGCCGAGCAGAGGAGAGCGCGATGACCGGCTCCGCGCAGCCCACGCGACTCCACATCCCCCTTCGCCCGCTCTGGCTCTGCCGGGTCTGCGGTGGGCCGTGGCCCTGCGGCACGGCCCGGCTGACCCTCCTGGCCGACTACCGCAACAGCCGGATCGCCCTGGCGATCTACCTCGCGGGGATGCTGTACGACGCCGTCGAGGACCTGCACCGGATCGACGCGCACGACGCGCCTAAGCCCGGAGCGCTGCACGCACGCTTCCTCGGCTGGGCAACGCTCCGCACACCCCGCACCCCGACCGACTGACAGACCCGATCACCGGGACTACTCACCGACAATTGCCCTTCAACCGATTGGGCTGGGGTCCCTCCGAACTGGGCCGTCACCCTTCCTGGGCGGCGCGGGCCTGTCGCCAGTGCCGGCGCACGATCTCACCAGCCGCATCGGCCGAGGTGACCACGAGGCCGATCTCTGCGGCCATCGGCGCGTACCGCGCGGTCCACGCCGAAGGTGGAGGCGGAAGATCCTCTGGCACGGAATGCGTTTGTCGGACCGCGAAGACGTGGCGCACTCGCCGGACGAGCGCGGCATCCGCCGGCACACCGTCCTCCACCAGCAAGACCAGGTCGATCAGGTCTCTGACTCGACTCGATTCCCCGCTTTCGTACAGCCGGGTCAAGGCGTGGAGCTTCTCGGCGTACTGCTGGCGCAGGTCGGCAACCCAGACCGAGCGGGTCGGGATCTGCGCGAAGGCCAGGTCGTCCGGCAGGATATGCCGCTCCACCCCGCCGATCTCCTCCGGACGTGCCACCACGTCGAGCTTGAGCTTCGCGAAGAGTTGACCGGCGAGACGGCAGTCGACCGGGAACCGCCACGCCGGTCGTCCGTAGGCGTCGTCGCGGAGCCGGACCGGCTGCGCGACCGAGTACACGAAGGCATCGCCGTCCGGGTCGGCGAGCAGCGCGTCGACGAGAACCTCGTGCAGTTCCACGCCGTCGGCCGGATCACTCACGAGTCCGGGACGCAGCACCAAGTCGAGGTCGCGCGTCGACCTGGCAAGCCCCGGACGGCGCAGCTCGACCGCCATCCCTCCCTTGAGCACCCAGGCGTCGGCGTTCTCGTTGACGAGCCGGACGAGGAGCCGGGCGAAGGCCAACCGACGACGAAGCCAGTTCGGGTCGCGGCCCAGCGTCCGCGCGCGGGTCGAGGAGCCGGACGTCCAGGGCCGCGCGCAGGGCGGAGGCGCTTGAGTACTTGCCGCTCATCGGTCCGAGGCTGTCAGCGCAACATGGATGCCGAGCTCCGCTGTTGGGCCCAACTGAGCGGCGGCGTCGCGCAGTCGGCGCGGCGTGGTCAGGCCGCGTTCCAGCGCATCGCCGACGGCACTGTCCAGCCATTGCTGCTCGATCCTTGCCTCAGCGCACTCGGCAAGAGCCCTGCTTGGTGTCGTCACGCGGTATCCATCTCGATCTTCGATGTGCTCCTCGGGAGGAAGCGGCCGGTGCAGGACTGTCCCCGCCGTCGTGCGCCGAAATCGCGTCGGCACGGACAGGTGCACCCGCCCCGGATCGACCTCCCCCAGGTCATGTGCGGAGAGCGCGCTGGCATGGCTCACCACGCCAACCCCGCCGCTCCACAGCGTCAAACGGACGAGGTGGTCGAACTGTTGCGCCGGCCACTCTGAGATCCGGAACACTCCCCTGCCCACCCGCAGCCAGTTCCCCGAGTCGACGTGGTGCTTCTGCGCCTGGTGCGAGTATCCGACTTCGACGGCCTGAGCGGCGGTGAAGAACCCATGCTGACGACCGGCGAGGCCGAAGAGCCTACGGCGGAGCGCCAGACGGTCCGAGAGCACGAACCGACGGTAACAAACTAAAGGAAATCTTTAGTTTCAGGACGCCACGTTAACGGAAACTAAAGTTCCGCTCGCTATACACCCTTTTGCCGGCTTCGACCGCTGCGCAGCCTCTCCGGCCCAGCATCAGAGTCACCGGCTCGCGCCGCCTGCGGATCAGTCGGAGCACAGCTGGACGGCGTCAACCAGGACGACCTCCGGCCCGTACAGCTCGCCGGTGAAGCCCTCGGCACCGGCCAGCGGCAGGCGGGTGCCGTCCGCGATCACCGCATTTCTTATAACTACAGTTCTTAGAAGTGTAGTTATACATTCTGCGGCACCGGGTCGGGGCTGACCGGACGAACGACCGGGCGGCACGATGGGGGCATGAGCGACGCGTACGTCTCCGGCGACCCCGACGGCCTCTCCCCCTGCTGGTCCGGATCCGCGACGCGGTGTCCCGGGAACTGCACGCCCAACTGGCCCTGCGCGCCGAGCGGATCGAGCTCGCCGACGTGCCGGAGGTGGCCTACCAGATCACCCGGCAGGTGGACGCGGTCCTGACGGCACCGAGCCGCCCCCGGCCATGATCACCGAGTGGGAGAACGCGGCTGGAACTGTCACCCCCGACCCCTAGGATCAGGGCACCGACTCGGCCGGCGGGCACGACCGCCGATCTCCCGGGCCGGTTCCCTGACGAAGGAGATCGATGGGATCTGTGCGCGTTCCACGCGGCTGGGCCGCCCGCCTCGCCGTGGCGGGGCTGGTCGCGGCGACCGCCGTGGCCGGCGTCGCCGCCCCGGCTGCGGCCGAGGACGACCCGGGCTGGGTCAGCGCCTGGCTCGATGACATCACCGTCGGCACGCCGGGCGCGCCCGGCCGGACGGCCGAGCTGCGCCTGAGCAGCACCGGGGCCACCGATCCCCGGGTCAGCTTCGACCTGACCGGCCTGGCCGGCGTCGCCGCCGCCACCTTCCCGAGCTGGTGTGTCACCTCGGCCAGCACGGTGACCTGCCCGATGCCCCCGACGGCGACGCCCGACGAGTGGGGCACCGTCGAGGGCACGGTGCCGGTGGTGCTGCGGGCCCTGGCCGGTGCCACCGCCGGCACGACCGGCACGCTGGGCTACACGGTCGCCGCCGACCGGGTCGAGCCGCAGGCGCAGCAGGCCGCCGTCACCGTGGCCGCCGGTCCCGTGCCGATCAGCCTCGTCGACGCGTACGTGCCGGGGCCGGCGGTGGGCGACACCGTCAACGTGCCGGTGTCGGTGGTCAACGGTGGCGGGGAGGCCGCCGAGGACCTGCGGCTGACCCTGCGCTTCTCCGTCGGGCTCGTCCCGGCGGCCTACCGCAACTGCCGCTACGGCACCGACCCGATGCTGCTCACCACGGTGATGGTCTGCACCGTGCGCGGCAGCTTCGTCCCGGGCCAGCGCTACAAGCTGCGGGGCGGCGTTGCGACCACGGTCACCCCGGCCGCGCTGGGCGACAAGCGGGCACTGCAGTTCGTCGAGCCGTTGGCCACCGCCGGGCCGCTGCCCGCCGGGGTCACGCTCACCCGCCGGGAGTCGGACCGCCAGCTGCGGTTGCGGGCGTTCGGCGACCCGGTGAGCGTCCTGACGGCCGGGCAGAACGACCCCTGGGGGCAGTACTACCTGCGCGACATCCGGGGCACATTCGACGTGGTCGCCCTCGGGGCCGCCGCCACCGGGGCGGTCGGCGACACCGTCCGGGTCCAGGTCGGCATCCGCAACGACGGCCCCGGCGTGCCCGACGACAGCGTCTCCGGCGGCGGGGCGGCCAGCTTCCGGTTCACCCCGCCGGCGGGGACCACCGTGACGAGCCAGCCGGGCGGGGGATGCGCGCCGGGCGGCAGCGAGGAGGAAGAGGGGCCGCCCCTCTACTGGTACTGCGGGAAGCCGGGGCTGCTCTTCGCCGCCGGCGAGACCTTCACCGTGGCGTTCGACCTGCGGATCGACGGCCCGGTCGGCGCGGCGGGCGAGGTGCGGGCCAACCCGTACCCGCGTGTCGACGACGCCCCGGCCAACGACGTGGCCGCAGTGACGGTGAGCTGACCGACCGAGTGAGCTGACGGAAGGGCCCCGGCTCCCGGCCGGGGCCCTTCCGAGACTGCGTCAGGTCAGAAGTTGCCGGCCGTGTTGCACTTGGCCTTCTGGACGATGCAGTCCTTGACCCGGTGGCCGAGCGCCGCGTTGTCCCAGGCGAAGAACGTGTCGCCGTGCATCGACGAGGCCATGCCCGAGGCCAGCGTGAAGCCGGCGGCGCTGCCCTTGGTGTCGTAGCCGAAGACGAACGAGATGCTCGGGATCGCGACCGGGAACGCGCCGCTGCACCTGCCGTTGACGGCGTTCCCGACGTGGGACTTGTGGTCGGGGCTGTCCAGGTGGATGCCGTCCCAGCAGTCCGGGAAGACGAGCTGATAGGTCAGGTTGGCGGTCGGCGCGCAGATCGGCCAGTTGCCGTCGGTACTACGCCCGATCGAGCCGCCGTCGCCGGCGCACCAGAACTGGTTGGGCGCTCCATCGGGGGTGGCCACCTGCCGCTTCGCGTCACCGGCGATCATCCGGAATCCCTGCGGGAACGGCACGGTCTTGGTCGGGTCGTCCAGGCGCGAGCCGTAGTACACGACGAGTTCGTTGCTCGGCTCGACGGCGACGCCGCGCTCGTACAGGGTGGGAATCCAGTAGGCGGAGAGGTCCTTGGCGGGCCCGCAGCTCGTCGCGGTGTTGCCGAGCAGGCTCTCGGTGGTGCTGTTCGCGTCGGTGCCACGGTTGCCGAAGAAGCTGTGCATGTGCGACGCGCCGGGCAGGCCCGGGAAGACGATCGGGTCGTCCTTCTTCGAGTGGCTGTAGGTGCAGGTGGCGTTGAACTCGGGAACCCGCACGGCATTGGCGGGGGCCGGGTTGATGCGCATGGCGTTGAACTCGGCGAGCTGGGCGCTCCACTTCGCCTGGTCCATCTTGATCCAGCCCGCGCCGATCGGGCCGCCCCCGGTGCCGAAGACCTGGAACTCGAAGAGCGACACGCCGTACTGGGTGCTGCGCTTGGTGGTGTGCACCCGCACGTACCGCCCGGTGCCGTTGACGGCGAGGGTCTGCACGCCGCCGGTGCCGTTGGTGACGGTCTTGACCGTCGTCCACGTCGAGCCGTTGGCGGAGGTCTGGACGGTGAAGTCGATCGCGTACGCGCGCTCCCAGTTGAGGACCACCTGGTTGACGGTGGCCGAGCCGCCCAGGTCGACCTGGAGCCACTGCGGGTCCCCGGCCGCGCTCGACCAGCGGGTGGCCGGGTTGCCGTCGACGGCGGCGGAGGCGGGCGTGCCGCTGTTCTCGGTCGACGACGCCGTCGCCGGCCGCCCCTGCGACAGCGGGGTCTCGGCGGCGCTGGCGCCGGGCAACACCTGGTTGGCCAGGAACGTGCCCGTCAGCGCGGCGAGGGCGAGACTCACCACCACGGTACGGAGTCGCCGGCGTCGGCCGGGGCGGGAAATGGACCGCTGCATGGCGGCTCCTTCGCGTCGGTACGGATAAGGCCCCATAAAGAGCGCTCTCTCAGGGACCCACTCTGTGCCGACCGTCGAAGTATGTCAATGCTGCCCAGCGCCGCCGGGGTGCGGAAACTGCCTCTCGGATCAGTCGATGCCGGCGTACGAGTGCAGGCCGGTGAAGAAGAAGTTCACCCCGAAGAGGTTCATCAGCATGGTGGCGAAGCCGAGGATGGCGATCCAGGTCGCCACGTTCCGCTTCACGCTCGGGGTGGCGCGGGCGTGCAGGTAGCCCGCGTAGACCACCCAGGAGATGAACGCCCAGGTCTCCTTCGGGTCCCAGCCCCACGCCCGGCCCCAGGCCGCTTCCGCCCAGATCGCCCCGGCGATCACCGCGAAGGTGAAGACCGGGAACGCGAAGGCGTGCAGGGTGAAGGTCAGCCGCTCCAGGCCCTCGGCCGCCGGCAGCCGCCGGGCCAGCGTGTACGGGAAGCTGCGCTTGCCCCGCTCGTAGCCGTTGCGCATCAGGAACGCGAGCGCCGGCACCGCGCCGAGCAGGAAGATGCCCGACGAGAAGCTGATCGTCGACACGTGCACGATGAACCAGTACGACCGCAGCGCCGGCATCAGCGGCACCACCTCGACGTAGAGCTTCAGCTCGGCGAAGGCGAGCAGCAGCACCATCACCAGGGTGAGGAAGAGCCCGAGGCGGCGCAGCGAGGGGCGCTTGGCGAGCACGGCCAGCCACGCCGCCGTGCCGATGAACGAGATCGTCAGCACGAACTCGTACATGTTGCCCCAGGGCATCCGGTCGGCGGCGATGCCGCGGGTGACCGTGGCCGCGAGGTGCAGCGCGGCGGCGAGCACCGTGAACCCGACCGCGATGAGCCCGGCCAACCGGGCCCGGTCGGCGAACCGGCCGCCCCGGGGCGGGGCGGCGGCCGGGGCGGCGGGCTCCACCGTCGTACCGCCGGGGGCGCCGACCCCCGCGCCGACCAGCTCGCGGGCGGGTGCCGCCGGTGCGACGGCGCGGGCGTTGCCCACCGCGTACTCGACGGCGTGGCAGATCATCGCGACCAGGTATCCCAGGATCGCGAATGTGACCAGCTGGTCGGAGAGTGCGGACATCACTGCGCTCCTTCTCGCGTCCCGACCGGGTCGCCCTCGTCGCGGCCCTCGCCGCCCGGAGCGCCCGGCCTTCCGTCGCCGCCGATGGCGGCGACGAGCTGGGCGAACTCGTCGGCGAAACCTGGATAGTCGGTGCGTGGCAGGCCACCGGCCTCCACCAAGCTACTACCGCTCGTCGGAGATCCACTCGCCGGGGCGGCGGGTGCCGGCGTCACCCGGAACCAGACCCGGCGGCGCTTGCCGAAGAGCGAGCCCATCAGGCCGACCAGCAGCACCGCCGAGCTGACCAGCAGCAGCGTCGAGCCGGGGTCGTGGCGCACCGACAGGGTGACGTACGGCTTCGTGCCGACGAACTCCAGCACGCTGCCGTCGTCCAGGGTCCACTTCTCGCCCACCGCCAGCTTCTTGTCGCCCACCTGCTTGAGCTTGCCGTTGGTGACCTGGCGCTGGTCGAGCTGGTACACCGAACCGGGGATGCCGGCGTCCAGGCCCAGGTTGCCCCGGTAGGCCACCAGGACCACCGCCGGGTTGCGCTCCGCCGGGAACTCGGAGCGGTTGAACGGCCCCTGCTGCGGGGCGGTCGGCAGGTAGAGCCCCTCGAAGGCGACCTGCAGGTTCGGGTCCCGCCTGCCGGTGACCGGGTCGACGTTGACGTCCGGGAACGACGCCAGGCCCTCGCTGGTCAGGGTGGCGTCCCCGCTGGTCAGGAACGGGAAGCTGCTGGTCTGGGTCTTGCCGTACCGGTCGGTGTAGCGCAGGACCGGCGCGTACCCGTGGCCGAGCAGGTAGACGTTGGCCCCGTCGAGGCGCAGCGGCGAGTTGACCGCGAAGGACTCGGTGCGGGTGGACCCGCCGATCTCCTCCACCTCGACCGTGGCGCGGTAGAACTCCGGCTGCGTCGACTCGAGGAACCGCGCGTCGAAGCCGGTCAGGCTCAGGCAGAACGGCGGCAGGTCGGCGTAGTCCACCTGCGGGCCGAGATCGGCCTCGGCGTACTGCTGACGGGTGTTGCAGAACTGGTTCTCCGCGCCCGCCACCAGCAGCTTGTTGCCGTGCCAGCCGTACCAGGAGCCGAGGGCCACGCCGAGCAGCACGGCGATCAGCGAGGTGTGGAAGAGCAGGTTGCCGGTCTCCTTGAGGTACCCCTTCTCGGCGGAGACCTCCGTGCCGCGCACCACCACCCGCCAGCGGCGGCGGCGCAGCTCGGCGGCGACGGCCTCGGCGTCGGTGTCGACGCCCGTCAGCTCGGCGTGCTGGGGCAGCCGCTCCAGGCGCTTCGGCGCGGCCGGCGGCCTGGTCCGCAGCGCCCGCACGTGGTCGCGCAGCCGGGGGATGATGCAGCCGATCAGCGAGGCGAAGAGCAGCAGGTAGATCGCGGAGAACCAGACCGACCCGAAGACCTCGAACGCGCCCAGCCGGTCCAGCTTCGGGGCCAGCTCCGGGTGCTCGACGAAGAACTCGTTGACCTTTTCGATGTTGACCCCGCGCTGCGGCAGCACCGAGCCGGGGATGGCCGCGACGGCGAGCAGGAAGAGCAGGATCAGCGCCGTACGCATGCTGGTGAGCTGCCGCCACGAGTTGCGCAGCAGCGCCAGCAGCCGGTTGGGCCGCCGCCGCTGCGGCGTCCCGGCCGGCGGCGTGGGCCGATCTTCCACGATCGTCATCAGATGCTCACCTCGCCCACGCCGACCGTCGTCTGCAACCAGATCACGAAGTTCGTCCACCCGCCGGTGACCAGCGCCAGGCCGATCAGCACCAGCAGCACCCCGCCGACCCGGGTCACCCAGCGGCTGTTGCGCCGCACCGCGCGAAACACCCCGAGCAGGCGGTGGAAGCCCAGCCCGAAGACGACGAACGGCAACCCCAACCCCAGGCAGTACGCCACGGCGAGCACCACGGCCCGGTCGGTCTGCCCGCCGGGGGTGGCCATCCCGAGCACCGCCGCCAGGGTGGGGCCGGTGCAGGGCATCCAGCTCAGCGCGAAGACCGCCCCGAAGACCGGCGCGCCGAGCAGGCCGGCGGCGGGCAGCCGCTGGATGCGGAACTCCCGTTGCAGGCCGGGGAGCACCCCCACGAAGGCCAGGCCGAGCAGGATGACCAGCGCGCCCGCGCCGATCTCCAGCGCCCGCTCGTACCGGATGAAGACCCGGCCGACGCTGGCGAAGAGGATCGCGGTCGCGGTGAAGACGGCGGTGAAGCCGGCGATGAAGAGCAGCGTCCCGGCCAGCACCCGGCCCTTGACCGCCGCCGCCGTCCGGCCCCGCTCCCCGACCCGCTCCCGCACCGCCACGCCCCCGCCGGCGGTCTCGGTGGCGCCGCGCGCCTTGGCTCCGCTGCGCCCCCTGCCTTCCCCTCGGCCCTCCAGGTCGGCGCCGGCCAGGCCGGTGACGTACGACAGGTAGCCGGGAACCAGCGGCAGCACGCACGGGGAGAGGAAGCTGACCAGCCCGGCGAGCGCCGCCGCGCCGATGGCCAGCAGCAGCGGACCGCTGCGGGCCAGCTCGTGGAAGGTCTCGCCCATCAGCGGGGGCCGCCGGGGGCGGGTCGCTCGGCGGCGATCCGCTCGACGACGGGTCGCAGGCGGTCCTGGGTGACCGCCGAGCGGATCACCACCGCGAGCTTGCCGTCGCGGTCCAGCACGACGGTCGCCGGGATGGTGGTGGGCGAGATGTCGAAGCCGAGCGCGAGCCGGCTCGGCGGGTCGAAGAGGCTCGGGTACGTGACCCGGCCCTCCTCGAAGGCCAGGGCCTTGTCCCGGTTGTCCTGCACGTTGATGCCGAGGAAGGTCACCCCGGAGGACTTGGTGGCCTGGTACGTGGCCTCCAGGTCGTCGGCCTCCGCCCGGCACGGGGCGCACCAGGAGCCCCAGAAGTTGACCACGACCACCTGGCCGCGATCGGTCGTCACGTCGTAGTTACCGCCGGTGAGCAGCTCGCCGGCCAGCTTCGGGGCGGCGGAACGCTGGTCGGGGGCGCACTCGATGATGCCCTCGGTGTTCGCGCAGCGTTCCTCGGAGCTGTCGGCGGAGCAGCCGGCCAGCGCCGCCGTCGTCACGGCCACGAGGAGCCCCGCGATCCACCTGCCGGCTGACATCAGGCCCCCTTGGCCGTCCGGGCTGTCGGCGAGATGGCGATCAGGTGGGCGGCCGGCTCGCTGTAGCCGATCCCGGCCACCTTGGCCCCGTCGAAGTGGAACGAGGTGAGGCTGGCCAGGCCGCACTGCCGCTTACGCGGGTCGTGCCAGAGCCGCTTGCGCTCGACGTGCCGGCGCAGCGTCCAGATGGGGAGCTGGTGGGAGACCAGCACGGCCTCGTGCCCCTCGGCGGCGAGCCGGGCGGCGTGCAGGGCGGCGAACATCCGCTCCGCGATCGCCCGGTACGCCTCACCCCAGGACGGGGTCACCGGGTCGCGCAGCACCCACCAGTTGCGCGGGTCGCTGAACGACCCGTCGCCCGGGGAGACCTTCTTGCCCTCGAACCAGTTGGCGCTCTCGATCAGCCGCTCGTCGACCCCGACCGGCAGGTTGAACTGCGCGGCGATCGGCTCGGCGGTCTGCTGGGCGCGCTCGAGCGGGCTGGCCACCACGTGCACCACGTCCCGGTCGGCGAGCCCCTCGGCCGCCGCCTTGGCCATCTGCACGCCCAGCTCAGACAGGCGGAAGCCGGGCAGCCGGCCGTAGAGGATCTGGTCGGGGTTGTAGACCTCGCCGTGCCGCAGCACGTGCACCACCGTCTTGCTCACCGCTGCACTCACCGCTACCTCCCGTGGCCTGCCGCTGCCGCCGCGTTCGCCGCCGAGGGCAGGGCGGCGGCGAGGTGTTCCAGGGCGGCGTCGTCGATCGCCGCCGAGACGAACCACGCCTCGAACGCGCTGGGCGGCAGGTAGACCCCGTCGGCCAGCATCGAGTGGAAGAACGCCTTGAACGCCGGGACGTGCTGGGTCCGCGCGCTGTCGTAGTCGACCACGTCGGCGTCCGTGAAGAAGATCGAGAACATGCTGCCCGCGTACGACAGGCGGTGCGGGACCCCGGCGGCGGCCAGCGCGTCGGAGGCGAGCCGGCCCACGACGGCGGCCGTGTCGTCGAGCTTGCGGTAGACCGCCTCGTCGGCGAGCCGCAGCGTGGCCAGGCCGGCGGCGCAGGCCAGGGGGTTACCGGAGAGGGTGCCGGCCTGGTAGACCGGGCCGGCCGGGGCGAGCCGCGCCATGACCTCCGCGCGCCCGCCGAACGCCGCGGCCGGCAACCCGCCGCCCATGACCTTCCCGTACGTCCAGAGGTCGGCGTCGCACGGGTCGAGGCCGTGCCACCCGGCGCGGGAGACCCGGAACCCGGTCATCACCTCGTCGACGATCAGCAGCGCGCCGTGGGCGTGGGCGATCCGGGCGAGCTCGGCGTTGAACCCGTCGCGGGGCGCGACCACGCCCATGTTGCCGGCCGCCGCCTCGGTGATGACCGCCGCGATGTGCGGCCCCTCGGCGGCGAAGGCCGCCTCCACGGCGGCGACGTCGTTGTACGGCAGCACGATCGTGTCCCCGGCCGCCGCGCCGGTCACGCCGGGCGAGTCCGGCAAACCCAGGGTGGCCACGCCGGAGCCGGCGGCGGCCAGCAGCCCGTCGGAGTGCCCGTGGTAGCAGCCGGAGAACTTGACGATCTTCGACCGGCCGGTGAAGCCCCGGGCCAGCCGGATCGCCGACATGGTGGCCTCGGTGCCCGAGTTGACCAGCCGGACCTGCTCGACCGGGGTGCGGTCGACGATCTCGGCGGCCAGCTCCACCTCGCCGGGCGTCGGGGTGCCGAAGCTGGTGCCCAGGGCGGCGGCGGCCTGGACGGCGGCGACGACCTCCGGGTGGGCGTGCCCGAGCAGCAGCGGGCCCCAGGAGCAGACCAGGTCGACGTAGCGCCGGTCGTCGGCGTCGTAGAGCCAGGGCCCCTCCCCCCGCACCATGAAACGCGGGGTGCCACCGACGGCCTGGAACGCGCGCACGGGTGAATTCACCCCGCCGGGAACGAGGGCGCGGGCGCGGGCGAACAGGGCCTCGGAGGCCGGCGCGTCGGCCGGGTAACGGCCGGATCCGGCGGGAAAGGTGTCGGTCACGATGCGGCCATTCTGTCAGCGCCGGGCGACGAATCGGCAGCCACCCCTGGCCGGCGTTACCGGGCTCACGCGAAAAAGGCCTGCCTGACCGGGTCACGCGCCTCGGCCGGGACCGCCACGGCTCGCCCCGCCTCGCCTCGACGGGCCGAGGTGCCTGGTTCACGCTAGGCTGGCCGGGTGGATCGTGCCGAACTGTCCATCACGCTACACCGGACGGGCGATGAGGTGGTGCTTCGCCTTGCTGGTGAGATCGACATGCTCACGGCCACCCAACTCTCGACGGTCGTCAACGAGGCGCTGGTCGATCCGCCGGCCCGGATCATCCTCGACCTGGGCGGGGTCACCTTCTGCGACTCGCAGGGCCTGGGCACCCTGGTCGTGCTCAGCCGCAAGACCCGCCACGCGCAGAGCCTGCTCGTCCTGACCAACGTCGGCGACTTCCTCCTCCGCGTCCTGGACATCACCGGCCTGCGCTCAGCCCTGATGATCCGCAACGACACCCCCACCCCCTAACCCCCACCCCCACCTGGCCCCCCCCCGGCCCGCCCGCACCCCCGGTGTTGATCAAGAGGTTTGTGTCAAGTTTGATCTTTAAGATGACACAAACCTCTTGATCAACACCGGGGGTGCGGGTGGGGGTGGGGTGGGGGTTAGGGGGTTAGGTCGCGGTGGGGGAAGGTTAGGAGGCCCGTTGCGGTGAGGGTGGCGGCCGTGGTCGTCAGCACCAGCAGGGGGGTGGGTGGGATGGGGCCGGCGGCCAGCACCGGTGGGGTGTGGGTGAACGGGGACACGTCCAGCAGCCACTGGCTCAGCTCCAGCACCGCGCCGAGTTGGCCGAGCAGCAGGCAGGCGGCGAGCGCCGCCCACGCCATCGGCACGCTGAACCGGGGCAGCAGACCGAACAACAGCACCGCCAGGCCGACCAGCACCCAGACCGCCGGCACGTGGGCCAGCGCCGCCCCGGTCAGCCGGGGCACCCGGCCGGCGACGTCGCCGACGCTCAGGCCGTAGGAAAGCCCGGTCGCCAGGCCGGTCGCGGCCAGCATCACCACCGGGCCGAGCAGGGCGAAGAACAGGTGGGCGAGCACCCAGCGGGGCCGGCTCACCCCGGTGGCGAGCACCGGTTCGGCCCACTGGGCCGTCTCCTCGGCCCGCATCCGCAGCGCGGCCTGGATGCCGTAGCCGGCGGCGGCGAGCGCGACGACGCTCAGGGTCGCCCCGAGGTACGCCTCGGCGATCCCCGTCGTGCCGCCGAGGCGCTCCATCATCCGGGCGACGGTGGCGTTGCCGTCCACCGCGTCCCCGGCCGATTCGGCGGCGCCGCCGAGCACCGCGCCGAGGGCCGCCGCGCCGACCGTCCAGCCCAGCAGCGCCACCCGGTTCAGCCGCCAGGCCAGCCCCCACGGGCCGGCCAGGGTGCGGCCGGCGACGGCCGGGCCGAGCCGCTGCGGCAGCACGCCGGCCCCGAGGTCCCGACGCGCGGAGAGCCGCAACGCCACCGCCCCGACCAGCGCGCTTCCCGCCGCGAGCAGCGCCAGCGGCCACCAACGCTCACCCGAGTACGGGTGGGTGCGCTGCGCCCAGCCCAGCGGCGAGAGCAGGCTCAGCCACTCCGTCCCGCCCGCGTCACCGGCGAGCCGGACCAGGTAGGCCACCCCGAGCGCGCCGAGGCCCAGCCCCCGTGCCCCGGCCGCGCTCTCGGTGAGCTGGGCGGCGAGGGCACCCACGGTGGCGAAGGCCACCCCGGCGAGGGCGACCGAGAGCCCGTACGCCAGGGACCCGGCGGCCGGCAGGTCGACGGCGACCAGACCACCGGCGACGAGCAGCCCGAGCAGCAGGTCGGCGGCGTACGTCACGCCCAGCGCGGCGGCCAGCCCGGCCCGCCGGCCCAGCACGGTCGCGCCGAGCAACTCCCGCCGGCCCGACTCCTCCTCGGCGCGGGTGTGCCGGACCACCACGAGCAGGCTGATCAGCCCGACGATCAGGTGCAGCAGCCCGGCCCGTTGGGCGGCGAGCGCGCCGACGCTGTCGCCGTACACGGGGCCGAGCAGCGCCACGATCGACGGGTTCCCGGCGGTGCCGGCCGCGTACTCGGCGCGCTGGGCGGCGGTCGGGTACAGCGCGGCGTACGTCGCGGCGTAGCTGGCGGGCAGGACCGCGAGCAGTAGCAGCCAGATCGGCAGCAGCACCCGGTCCCGGCGCAGGATCAGCCGGACCAGGTGCCATGTGCCGGTCACCGGGTCACCTCGGCGGACGACGACGCGGTGCCGGGCGAGCCGGTGGCCGGGCCCGGACCGTAGTGCCGCAGGAACAGCTCCTCCAGGGTGGGCGGCCGGCTGACCAGGCTGCGTACGCCGATCTCGGTGAGCCGGCGCAGCGCGGCGTCGAGCGCCTGGGTGTCCGCGTCGAAACGGACCCGCTGGCCCTCCGTCCGCAGGTTGTGCACGCCGGAGAGCTCCGCCAACCCGCGCGGCGGCCCGGCCAGCTCGGCGTCCACGGAGGTGCGCTGGAGGTGACGCAGCTCGGCGAGGGTGCCGGACTCCACGGCGCGGCCGTCGCGGATGATCGTCACCCGGTCGCAGAGCGCCTCGACCTCGCCGAGAATGTGGCTGGAGAGCAGCACGGTGCGACCTTCGTCGCGGGCCCGGACCACCCAGTGCTGGAAGACCTCCTCCATCAGCGGGTCGAGGCCGGAGGTCGGCTCGTCGAGGATCAGCAGCTCGGCGTCGGAGGCCAGGGCGGCGACCAGGGCGACCTTCTGCCGGTTGCCCTTCGAGTACGCCCGGCCCTTCTTACGCGGGTCCAGCTCGAAGGCGGCCAGCAGCTCGTGACGGCGGGCGCGGTCGATGCCGCCACGCATCCGGCCCAGCAGGTCGATCACCTCACCGCCGGTGAGCTGGGGCCAGAGGGTCACGTCACCCGGCACGTACGCCAGGCGGCGGTGCAGGGCGACGGCGTCCCGCCAGGGGTCGCCGCCGAAGAGGCGGGCGGCCCCCGTGTCCGCCCGCAGCAAACCGAGCAGCACCCGGATCGCGGTGGACTTGCCCGCGCCGTTGGGCCCCAGGAAGCCGTGCACCTCGCCCGCCTGGACGGTCAGGTCCAGCCCGTCGAGCGCCCGGGTCCGGCCGAAGGTCTTCACCAGACCGGAGACCGCTATCGGAGTTTGCATGATTCATAAGCTACAGTCGTTTCAGAAAGTTGTGAAGACTGTGGAGGGCGGGGCACGATCTGATACCCGACCCACGCCGAGGGAGAGCCCGATGACCCCCGCCGAGCCGCCCCGCCGCAACGAGGAGGCGGTCCACTTCTTCGTGGAGCGGATGGCCATGGCCTTCGCGGACGTCGGCTTTCCCCGGATGGCGGGCCGGGTGCTGTTCACGGTGATCAGCGCCGACGAGCCGCTGACCGCCGCCGAGATCGGCGAGCGGCTCGGGGTCAGCGCGGCGGCGGTCTCCGGCGCGGTCCGCTACCTGACCCAGCTCAAGGTCCTGGCCCGCGAGCCGGTGAAGGGGTCCCGGCGCGACCGCTACCGGATGCCGGACAACGCCTGGTACGAGGCCGCGATCACCAAGACCGGCCTCTACAAGAGCTTCATCGACATCGCCGACGACGGGCTCGATGCCCTACCCGGCCGGGACACCCCGGCCGGTGAACGGATCTCCGAGATGCGCGACTTCTTCGCCTTCGTCCAGGAGGAACTCGACTCGCTCGGCGAGCGTTGGCGGGCCCGCCGCGCCGCCACCGGCCACGGCGACCCGCCACCCACCCGATAGCCGAAGGCCCGGACGGGTAGGCGTTGCGCGACTCAGCGCGGCGTTCAGCGGGTGTTGCCCCAGCGGGCCTGTTCCAGCAGGTCGACGGCGCGGTCGCAGGCGTCCGGGCCGTCGGCCCGTAACAGGGCGGTGGCCTCGTCGACGGCGTCGGTGAGCGTGCGCCACTGCGTCTCGCGCTCCCGCACCACGTCCGACTGGGCGGCGAGCTGCCGGGTCTTGACCCACAGCTCGACGAAGACCGACACCTTGGCCCGCAGCACCCAGGGATCGAAGGGCTTGGTCAGGTAGTCGACCGCGCCCACCGCGTACCCCCGCAGGGCGAGTTGGGCGTCCTTGTCGGCGGCGGTGAGGAAGATGATCGGCACGTGCCGGGTGCGTTCCCGCCGCTTGATGTGGCTGGCGGTCTCGAAGCCGTCCATGTCCGGCATCTGGGCGTCGAGCAGGATGACCGCGAAGTCGTCCACCAGCAGCTGCTTGAGTGCCGCCTCACCGCTCTCCACGGCGACCGACTGCACCGGCAGCCCCTGGAGGATGGCCTCCAGGGCCATCAGGTTCTCCCGCCGGTCGTCGACCAACAGCGCCTTGGCCGTCTGGGTCACGCTCTCTCCTCGCCTCGGGTGCCGCCGCTCACCCAGGACGCCATCAGTTCGATGAGCTGGTCCAGGTCAACCGGCTTGGTGATGTAGTCGCTACCCCCGGCCGCGAGCGCGGACTCGCGGTCCCCCGGCATCGCCTTCGCGGTCAGGAAGACGATCGGGAGATCGGCGAAGCGGTGGTTACGGCGGATCTGTCGGGTGGTCTCGTAGCCGTCCTGGTCGGGCATCATCGCGTCCATCAGCACGAGGTCCACCTCCGGATGTTCGGCCAACCGGCGGACGCCGTCCGCGCCGTTGTCCGAGTACAACACGGTCATACCGTGCAACTCCAATGCGCTGGTCAGCGCGAAGACGTTCCGCACGTCGTCGTCGATGATCAGCACGGTGACGCCCTCCAGCCGGCGGGTGGCCGGCGAGTCGGTCGCCACCTGCAGCGTCGGCGGGGGCAGCAGCAGCGACGAGGGCAGGCCGGCCCGCGACGGCGACGGCGGCGCGGGCGCGACCACCGCGTCGGGGGCCAGCACGTCCGGCACGTACAGGGTGAAGGTCGAGCCCTGGCCGGGCACCGACGTGACGACGATCGAGCCGCCCAGCAGGCGGGCCAGGTCCCGGCTGATCGACAGCCCGAGCCCGGTGCCGCCGTAACGGCGGCTGGTCGTCCCGTCGGCCTGCTGGAACGCCTCGAAGATCAGCGACAGCTTGTCGTCGGAGATGCCGATGCCCGTGTCGATCACCGTGAAGGCGATCACCTGCCGGGCGTTGGTCAACGCCGGCACGTCGAAGACGACGTTCTCGGCGGCCGGGGCGATCCGCAGCGTCACCGCCCCGCTGTCGGTGAACTTCACCGCGTTGGAGAGCAGGTTGCGCAGGATCTGCTGCAACCGCTGGGCGTCGGTGACCAGCGCCCGGGGCAGCTCCTCGGCCACCTCGACCTGGAAACCGAGGCCCTTCTCCTCGGCCTGCGGGACGAACGCCTGCTCCACGTAGACCCGCAGCTCGTCGAAGCCGACCTCGGTCGGCTCGACGTCCATCCGGCCGGCCTCGATCTTGGACAGGTCGAGGATCTCGTCGATCAGGCGCAACAGGTCCGAGCCGGAGTCGTGGATGGTGCGGGCGAACTCGATCTGCTTCGGGCTGAGGTTGCGCTCCGAGTTCTCCACCAACAGCCGGGCCAGCAGCAGCAGGGAGTTCAGCGGCGTACGCAGCTCGTGGCTCATGTTGGCCAGGAACTCCGACTTGTACGCCGAGGCCCGGGTGAGCTGCTGCGCCTTGTCCTCCAGGCCGAGCCGGGCCAGCTCGATCTCCCGGTTCTGGGTCTCGATGTTGGCCTTCTGCTCGGAGAGCAACTGGGCCTTGTCCTCCAACTCGGCGTTGGTGCGCTGCAACTCGGCCGACTGCTCCTGCAACTCGTGAGCGAGCCGCTGCGACTGGGCCAGCAACTCCTCCGTACGCCGGTTGGCCTGGATGGTGTTGACCGCGACGCCGATGGTGAGCACCAGCCGCTCCAGGAACGACAGGTGCAACCCGGAGAAGGCCGCCACGCTGGCGAACTCGATCACGCCGAGCAGCTCGCCCTCGAAGAGCACCGGCAGCACCACCAGGTCGGCCGGTGGGGTGTCGGCCAGCCCGGAGCGCAGGGTGATCCGGCCGTCCGGCGAGGCGCTCACCCGGATCGTCCGGCGGGAGAGCGCGGCCTGCCCGATCAGCCCCTCGCCGGGGCCGAAGGTGACGTCGTGGCCCCGCGCCACGTAGCCGTACGAGGCGGTCAGCCGCAGCCGCATGCTGCCCTCGGAGGTGTCGGCCAGGAAGAACGCGCCGAGCTGCGCGTCGACCAGCGGGGTCACCTCCATCATGATCATCCGGCAGACCTCGCCGAGGTCCCGCTGCCCCTGGAGCAGGCCGCCGATGCGGGCCAGGTTGGAGTCCAGCCAGCCCTGCTCGGCGTTCTTCTTCGTCGTCTCCCGGAGGGTGACGATCATCTGGTTGATGTTGTCCTTCAGCTCGGCGACCTCGCCCTGGGCCTCGACCGCGATCCGCTGGGTCAGGTCGCCCCGGGTCACCGACGTCGACACCTGGGCGATGGCCCGCAGCTGGGTGGTGAGCGTGGAGGCGAGCTGGTTGACGTTCTCCGTGAGGTCGCGCCAGGTGCCGGAGACGCCCTTGACCTGCGCCTGACCGCCGAGCTTGCCCTCGATGCCGACCTCGCGGGCCACCCGGGTCACCTCGTCGGCGAACGAGGAGAGCTGGTCGACCATCGTGTTGACCGTCGACTTCAGCTCCAGGATCTCACCCTGGGCGTCCACGGTGATCTTCTGGGACAGGTCGCCCTTCGCGACCGCCGTGGTCACCGACGCGATGTTGCGCACCTGCGACGTCAGGTTCGACGCCATCGAGTTCACGTTGTCCGTCAGGTCCCGCCACGTGCCGGAGACGCCCTTGACCTGCGCCTGACCGCCGAGCTTGCCCTCGGTGCCCACCTCGCGCGCCACCCGCGTCACCTCGTCGGCGAACGAGGAGAGCTGATCCACCATCGTGTTGACCGTCGACTTCAACTCCAGGATCTCGCCCCGCGCGTCCACCGTGATCTTCTGCGACAGGTCGCCCTTGGCGACGGCGGTGGAGACCTGGGCGATGTTGCGCACCTGCGCGGTCAGGTTCGACGCCATCGAGTTCACGTTGTCGGTCAGGTCCCGCCAGGTGCCGGCGACCCCGCGCACCTGCGCCTGACCGCCCAGCTTCCCCTCGGTGCCCACCTCGCGCGCCACCCGCGTCACCTCGTCGGCGAACGAGGAGAGCTGGTCCACCATCGTGTTGACCGTCGACTTCAGCTCCAGGATCTCACCCCGGGCATCCACGGTGATCTTCTGCGACAGGTCGCCCTTCGCCACCGCCGTCGTCACCGACGCGATGTTGCGCACCTGCGACGTCAGGTTCGACGCCATCGAGTTCACGTTGTCCGTCAGGTCCCGCCACGTGCCGCTGACGCCCTTGACCTGCGCCTGACCGCCCAACTTCCCCTCGGTGCCCACCTCCCGCGCCACCCGCGTCACCTCGTCGGCGAACGAGGAGAGCTGGTCCACCATCGTGTTGACCGTGTTCTTCAGCTCCAGGATCTCGCCCTGGGCGTCCACGGTGATCTTCTGGCTCAGGTCGCCCTTCGCGACGGCGGTGGAGACCTGGGAGATGTTGCGGACCTGGCTGGTCAGGTTGCCGGCGAGCTGGTTGACGTTCTCCGTGAGGTCCCGCCAGGTGCCGGAGACCCCGCGCACCTGCGCCTGACCGCCGAGCTTGCCCTCGATGCCCACCTCCCGGGCCACCCGCGTCACCTCGTCGGCGAACGAGGAGAGCTGATCCACCATCGTGTTGACGGTGTCCTTCAGCTCCAGGATCTCGCCCTGCGCGGCGACGGTGATCTTCTGCGACAGGTCGCCCCGCGCGACGGCCGTGGAGACCTGGGCGATGTTGCGCACCTGCGCGGTCAGGTTCGACGCCATCGAGTTGACGCTGTCGGTGAGGTCCTTCCAGGTGCCCGCGACGTTCGGCACCTCCGCCTGGCCGCCGAGCTTGCCCTCGGTGCCCACCTCGCGGGCCACCCGGGTCACCTGCTCGGCGAAGAGCCGCAGCGTGTCGGTGAGCGAGTTGAACGTGTCGGCCAGCTCGGCGACCTCGCCCTTCGCCGACACGGTGATCTTCTGCGACAGGTCGCCCCGGGAGACCGCCGTGGCCACCTCGGAGATCGACCGCACCTGGTGGGTCAGGTTCGACGCCATGGTGTTGACCGAGTCGGTGAGGTCCTTCCAGGTGCCGGCGACACCGTGCACGTCGGCCTGGCCGCCGAGCTTGCCCTCGGTGCCCACCTCCCGGGCGACCCGCGTCACCTCGTTGGAGAACGAGCTGAGCTGATCCACCATCGTGTTGACCGTGCGGCCGATGCGCAGGTACTCCCCGCGCAGCGGACGGCCGTCGATCTCCAACGCCATCTGCTGGGACAGGTCGCCGTCGGCGACGGCCACGATCACCCGGGCGATCTCGGTGGTCGGGCGGCCGAGGTCGTCGATCAGCGAGTTGACGGCCCGCTGCCCCTCCGCCCAGGAGCCCTCCAGCCCCTCCTCGTCGAGGCGTTCGGTGAGTCGACCGTCCCGGCCGACCACCCGGCTGATCCGGCGCAGGTCGAGGTGCTGGCGCTCCTGGACCGCCACCACGTCGTTGAACGCGTCCGCCACCTCACCGGCGGCGCCCGCGCGGCGGGGCAGCCGGACCTTCAGGTCACCGCCGCGCACCCGGCGTAGCGCCTCCACCAGCTCACCGAGCAGGGCGGCCTGGTCCGGCGCGGACGGGTCCGCGGCTAGCGATCGTTTCGCCGTGGTCATCATTCCTCGCTCAGTTCGGGGCCGCCGGGCCTGGCCGGCAGGGGGCCGTCCCATCATTGTGCCCGCCCAACCACCGACACCAAGCCGCCCACCACGCCCCACCCCCCTCCGCCGTCCCCGTCCCTCCCCTCCCCCGTCCCGTTGATCATGAAGTTATTGCCATCCACGCGGCGTGTCGCTGGCAATAACTTCATGATCAACGAGGCGGGACGGGGGCGGGGGAGAGGGAGTGCGGGGGTGAGGGGTGGGTGGGTGGCTTGGTTTACGGGCGGTGGCGTTGCAGGATACGGAGGTGTCAGCGGAGGCAGGGCCGGCGATCTTCGACGGTCCGGACGAGCGCGTCCGGCGCGTACGGCTGCCCGCCGACCGGCGGACACCGGCCGCCGCGCGTGCCCTGGTCCGGTCCGTGCTGGCCGCCGCGCACCTCGACGACCTCGTCAACGAGGCGCTGCTGCTGACCACCGAGCTGAGCACGAACGCCGTCGAGCACGCCCGCACCGAGCTGGACATCGAGGTCGTCGCCGACGACGTCGGGCTCACCGTCACCGTCTCCGACTTCGCCCCCGGCTCCGTCGACGACCTGACCGTCGGCGTCCGCAACGACAACCCCGAGATCAACGAGGTTTCCGTGCGAGGGCGGGGCCTGCTGCTGGTGGACCACTTCGCCAGCCGGTGGGGCACCACGTACCTGCCCACGGGCAAGGGGGTGTGGTTCCGGCTGGACCGGTCGGACGCGCCCGCACGACCGGACGGCAGCGCCGGCCCGCAGGCCGGGACCGCCTGGGGCACCGCCGTGGCGCACACCGCCGGCCCGGCCGCCGACCACCCGGGGCCGAGCGCCGGGGCGATGAGCGAACTGATCCAGACCGCCCCCGACCCGTACGCCGAGGACCCGCTGCCGGCCTTCGCCGGTGACCTCCTCACCCGGCTGGCCGAGATGGTGGGCGCGGCCGGCGGAGTGGTCCGGCTGGACCGGGGCGACGGGCAGGGCACCCGGGTCGTCGCCCGGTACGGCCGCAATCCGCGCCCCGGCAACGAACTGCTCCAGGTGCCGCTGGCGGTGCACCGGCCGTACGCGGGGGAACTGGAGCTGGACGCCGCCCCCTCGACGTACGCCCGGCCGCTGGCGGTGCTGACCGCCGAGCGGCTGTCGTTGCACCTGGAGAACGACCGGCTGCGCCGGGCCGACCGGCGGCGGCAGGCCTGGCTGACCTTCCTGGCGGAGGCGAGCGAGCTGCTGGCGCAGTCCCTCGACGTCCAGCTGACCATGGCGCTGATCCCGCAGTTGGTGGTCCCCCGCCTCGGGCAGTGGTGCGCGGTGCACACCGCCGACGAGTGGGGGCGGCTGCGGCTCGCGGCGGCCATCCACGCCGACGAGTCGGTGCTGCCGCAGCTGGACAAGGTGCTCCGGGAGACGGGCCCGGACTCGGTGCAGGCGCGGCTGCGCGAGGCGTCGCGGACCGGCTCGCAGGTGCCCCTCGGCGGGCCGATGGAGGGCTTCGCGGTCCCCCTGGTCGCGCGCGGGCAGCGGCTGGGCACCCTGGCGGTGGGCCGCCACCAGCGCCACCGCCACGACGCCGACGAGGTCGCGGTGCTGGAGGACGTGGCCCGGCGGGCCGCCCTGGCCATCGAGAACGCCCGCATCCACGCCGAGCGACGCCGGGTGGCGCAGACCCTGCAACGGTCGCTGCTGCCGCCGGCGCTGCCGGAGGTCGACGGCATCGGCTTCGCCGCCGAGTACGTGCCGACCGGCGACGACGCGGAGGTCGGCGGGGACTTCTACGACGTGCTGCCGCTGCCCGACGGCCGCTGGCTCGTGGTCGTCGGCGACGTCTCCGGCAAGGGGATCGAGGCGGCGGCGGTCACCGGGCTGGTCCGGGACGTCATCCGGGTGCTGGTCACCGACGGCAAGCCGCTGCCGGAGGCCCTGGGTCGGCTCAACGAGACGCTGGTCGAGCGGGGCGGCGGGCGCTACTGCACGCTGGCGCTGGCGGCGGTCGGGCCCGGCGACGACGGCGGACTCGACGTGGACCTGCACCTGGCCGGCCACGACCGGCCCGTGCTGCTGCGGGCGGGCGACGGGGCCTCCTTCGTCGGCGTCGGCGGCACCGCGCTCGGCCTGCTCGACTCGATCACCTCGCCGACGGCCCGGATCGTGCTCGCCCCCGGCGACTCGCTGATCTTCTATACCGACGGGGTGACCGAGCGCCGCCGGGGCCGGGAACTCTTCGGCGTCGAGCGGCTGCGGGAGTCCGCCGCGCCGCTGGCCGGGTATTCGGCCGACGTGGTGGCCGCCCGGCTGCGCACCACCGCGATCGGCTTCTCGGTCGAGGCGCCCCGCGACGACATCGCCATCCTGGTGCTCCGCAACGACCGGCTCTAGCGCCGCCACGACCGGCCCGAGCGCGCCGACGACGGATTCGGGGTGACGCGCGGGCAGCGGGGGCGGCTCCGCCGCCGGGGCCCGCACGCCGTCGGCGGGACGTCGGCTCACAGGCCCAGTGCGCTGCGCACCGCCGGCGGCGCGGCGACCACCACGCAGCGGCCGCAGCGGCAGAGCAGCGTCTGGCGCACCCCGGTGACGATCGACGCCACCTGGTCGGCGGGGAGCGCACCCGGCAGGACCGCGTGCAGGATGCCCTGCCCGGCGCAGCCACGCATGGCGACGGGGTTGCCGGCCACGTCGCACAGCGCCAGGGCGACCGTCCTGAGGTCACCGACGCGGACGCGCGGCCCGTGCCGGCCCGCCCGCAGGTCGACGGCCGGCACCTCGATGCGCAGCGCGGTGTCGTCGGGGCCGAACGGGTAGCTCCCCCACCACGGCGGGGCCGACTGCTGGACCGCCGCCTTCTCGCCGAGGATCTCCAGCAGGCAGTCCGCCTGCTCGGAGACGTCGGCGGGATCGCCCTCCAGCAGGATCGCCAGGGTGCCCACGGCGCTCGGCGGCAGGGTGCGCTGGAACATCGAGGGGTGCCGGGCCCGGGCGACCGCCGCCGGATCGTCGGCGGGCAGCGTGGGGCGGGCCCGGCTCGCGCGGGCCATCAGGTCCAGCTCGACGGCGGCCGGGGCGACCGGGGCTGCGCGCACCAACCCCGCCAGCGTGTCCGCCTCGGCGGGGCTCTCCACCGGGCGGGTCACCCAGGCCCGGCTCGCCGGCAGGGGTTGGACCGGCAGGGTGGCCGAGACCAGGACCCCGCCACGGCCGCGCCGGGAGCCGTGCAGCAGCCGGGCCAGCCCCGGGCCGGACGCGTCGCCGCCGGTGCTGATCAGCTCGCCGTCGGCGGTCAGGTAGCTCATCGCGACCAGTTGCTGGCTGGGGCTGCCGTGCCGGTGCCGCAGCGGCCCGGCCTCGTCGGCGGCCAGCACCCCGCCGACCGTGGCGTCGGGCGACGGCGCGTCGAGGGTGAGCCGGTGCCCGGTGCCCGCCAGGATCGCCTGCGCCGCCCGCAACGGGGTGCCCGCCCCGATGGTCGCCACCCGGGCACCCGGCCGATGGCCGACGCCGGCCAGCCGGCCGGTGTCGAGCATGATGTCGACGTGCTCCGGGGCGGCACCCCAGTCGATCTTGGTGCCCGCGCCACGGGGCACCACCGTCAGGTCGTGGGCCGCGGCCAGCCGGAGCACCTTGGCCGCCGCGCCCGGATCGCCGGGCAACGCCACCCAGTGGGCCGGCCGCCCGGCGACCACGTCGGCCGCGCCCGCGAGCCGGGCGAAGGCCGGCCCGCAGATATCGATGAGTCGACGGATGATGTCCGCTGCTGCTGCCGCCATGCTCCATATCGTACAGGTGTTCGAAAGCTCTGCCTGTCCCTCGACGTCGGGGTCGGGGCGGCGGCACCGGGGCGACCGGCCGGTCGGGATGCCACCCGGCCGGTAACCTGACCGGCGTGACCACCAAGACCCCGCCCGTCGCCAAGCAGGTCCCCACCGAGCGCACCCACCACGGCGACACGGTCGTCGACGAGTACGCCTGGTTGGCCACCAAGGACGACCCGGAGACCATCGCCCACCTGACGGCGGAGAACGCGTACACCGAGGCGCGCACCGCGCACCTGGAGGAGCTGCGCGGCGTCCTCTTCGAGGAGACCCGCCGCCGCACCCAGGAGACCGACCTGTCGGTGCCGAGCCGCAAGGGCGACTACTGGTACTACACCCGCACGGTCGAGGGTCAGCAGTACGGCGTGCAGTGCCGCCGGGCGCTGCGCGACGGCGAGACCGAGCCCCCCGTCAGCGCCGACGGTGCGCCGCTCGACGGCGAGGAGGTGCTGCTCGACGGCAACGTGCTCGCCGAGGGGCACGACTTCTTCTCCCTCGGCGCGTTCGACGTCAGCCCGGACGGCCGGTGGCTGGCGTACTCGACGGACTTCTCCGGTGACGAGCGGTTCACCCTGCGGGTGAAGGACCTCAGCACCGGCGAGGTGCTGGCCGACGAGGTGCCCGACACCTTCTACGGCACGGCCTGGGCGGCGGACGCCTCGGTGCTCTTCTACGTCACCGTGGACGACGCGTGGCGGCCCAACCGGGTCTGGCGGCACCGCCTCGGCACCCCGTCGAGCGAGGACGTCGTGGTCTACCAGGAGGACGACGAGCGGTTCTGGGTGGGCGTCGAGCTGACCCGCTCGGAGCGCTTCATCCTCATCGACATCCACAGCAAGATTACCAGTGAGGTGCTGGTCATCCCGGCCAGCAACCCCACCGGCGAGCCGGCGAGCATCGCGCCGCGCCGGCAGGGCGTGGAGTACGCCGTCGAGCACCACGGGCACCGCTTCCTGATCCTGCACAACGACGACGCCGAGGACTTCGCGCTGGCGTACACCTCGGCGGACGCGCCCGGCGACTGGGTGCCGCTGATCCCGCACACCCCCGGCACCCGGCTGGAGTCGGTGGACGCCTTCGCCGACTACCTGGTGGTCTCGCTGCGCAGCAACGGGCTGACCGGGCTGCGCGTGCTGCCGGTGGGCGGCGGCGACGGCCACGACATCGACTTCCCCGAGCCGATCTACAGCGTCGGGCTGCACAGCAACCCGGAGTACCACACCCGGCAGCTCCGGCTGCGCTACGCCTCGCTGGTCAGCCCCGAGTCGGTCTACGACTACGACCTGGCCACCCGCGAGCTGACGTTGCTGCGGCGCAAGCCGGTCCGCCCCGGCCCGGACGGCCGGGAGTTCGACCCGGCCGACTACGAGCAGCACCGCGACTGGGCGCTCGCCGACGACGGCACCCGAGTCCCGATCTCGCTGGTCTGCCGGGCCGGCACGCCCCGCGACGGCTCCGCCCCCTGCGTCATCTACGGGTACGGCTCGTACGAGGCCAGCATGGACCCGTGGTTCTCCATCCCCCGGCTCTCCCTGCTGGACCGGGGGGTCATCTTCGCGGTCGCCCACATTCGGGGCGGCGGCGAGCTGGGCCGACGCTGGTACGACGAGGGCAAGCTGCTGGCCAAGAAGAACACCTTCACCGACTTCGTCGCCTGCGCCCGGCACCTGGCCAGCTCCGGCTGGACCTCGGCCGACCGGCTGGTGGCCCGGGGCGCGTCGGCCGGCGGCCTGCTGATGGGCGCGGTGGCCAACCTCGCCCCGGAGGCGTTCACCGGCATCGTCGCGCAGGTGCCCTTCGTAGATGCCCTCACCACCATCCTCGACCCGTCGCTGCCGCTGACCGTCACCGAGTGGGAGGAGTGGGGCAACCCCCTCGAAGACCCCGAGGTGTACGCGTACATGAAGTCCTACACCCCGTACGAGAACGTCGCCCCGGTGGACTACCCGGCCATCCTCGCGGTGACCAGCCTCAACGACACCCGGGTGCTGTACCACGAGCCGGCGAAGTGGATCGCCCGGCTGCGCGCGGTCGCCCCCCGGGGGGACTACCTGCTCAAGACCGAGATGGGCGCCGGCCACGGCGGCCCCAGCGGCCGGTACGACTCCTGGCGCGAGGAGGCGTTCGTCAACGCCTGGATCCTCGACCGCCTCAAGGCGTAGGGCCGGCGGCTGAGGGCCTGGGCCGGCTGCTGACGGCGGGGCCCGGCGGCTCAGCGGGCGGTGGTGACCAGGTCGGCCAGCAGCGTCGGCTCGACGTTGCCGCCGGTCAGCACGGCGACGGTACGCCCGACCGGCAGTTGGCCGGAGCGGAACAGCCGGGCGGCCGTCGCCACCGCCCCGCTCGGCTCGACCACCAGCCGGGCCTCGTTGATGATCCGGCCGGCCGCCGCCCGGATCTCCTCCTCGGTGACGGTGACGATGCCGTCGAGGCGGTCCAGCAGGTGGGCCAGGGTCAGCTCGGACGGCCCGGTGCGCAGCCCGTCCGCGCAGGTCCGGTAGGTCAGCGACACGTCCCAGGGGACCAGCCGGCCGGCGGCCAGCGACTCCTGGGCGTCGGCGGCCAGCTCTGGCTCGACGCCGATCACGGCGGTCGACGGGCGCAGCGCCCGGACCGCCGTGGCGACCCCGGAGGCGAGGCCGCCGCCGCCGACCGGCACCAGCACCACGTCGACCTCGGGCAGGTCGTCGACGATCTCCAGGCCGATCGTGCCCTGCCCGGCGACGATCCGCCGGTCGTCGAAGGGCGGGATCAGCGTCCCCCCGGTCTCGGCGACGATCCGCAGCGCCTCGGGGAGTCGCTGCGCCGGTGCGACGAGCACCAGCCGCGCCCCGAACGCCCGCATCCGGGCGATCTTCACCTCCGGGGCGCCCTGCGGCACCACCACCGTGCACGGCACCCCGGCCGCCCGCGCCGCGTAGGCGAGGGCCTGGCCGTGGTTGCCCGACGAGTGGGTCACCACGCCCCGGGCCCGCGCCGCCGGGTCGAGCCGGGCGACCGCGTGGGTCGCGCCGCGCAGCTTGAACGAGCCGACCGGTTGCAGGCTCTCCGGCTTCAGCCACAGCGCGTCGTCCCAGGGGGCGGGGAGCAGCGGGGTACGCAGCACGGTCGGGGCGATGTCGGCGGCGGCGACCCGGATGTCGGCGAGAGTCACGAGGTCCATCGGGGCATTCTCCCGTCATCGGGACTCGCGGCGGGCACCGGTTGGCCGCATGATCCCGAGCCAGCCGCAGAAGCCGCGCCAATCCAACGGGGTACACCTTCAAGCAGGGCACGCTTCCGAACCCTGAAGGGTCAGGCCCGTCGCCGCGCGACCGTTTTGGACGACGCCCACTCCCGGCTGAGGGCGAGGAAGGCCAGCACCGAAAACAGCGCCATGAGGAGCCACCAGATGCGCGCGTCAGCAAACCGCGGGTCGCTCGGTGGGAGGACGACCGCCATGTCGCCCGGTAGCAATACCGCTCCGAAGGTCAGCACGATCACGGCCATCGCCACAATCAAGCCCACATGTTCCTCGGCGCCGAGACGCTGTGCGCCGGCGGCTGCCGCCAGCGCCACCCCGAGGATCGCCAACGCCTCGGCCGTCAGCCCCGTCAAGGGCAGTGCTTCCCGCTGATCCGCACCAGCCCCGAACCCCACCAGCAGGAGAATCACGATCCACCACGGAATCGCCGCCACGCCAATCCAGAACACCCTGGCCAGGTTCCGGGTAAGCCGGGAGGTAGGCACCACCGACGAGATGGTCGACGCGCCGTCGTGCAGGAGGAAGCCGATGCTCAACGCGCCAGTCGCCGCAACCATTCGAAGGATGGTTGCGAGGTCGTCGGGCTGAAGTTCTACCGAGAAGAGCACCGGCACCGCCGCGATGAAGGCGCCGGCAAGCGCCGTTATCAGGCCGCTCCGCCACCCTATGGCACGCGCGGTGGGCTGCAGCAATGCCAGGAATATCATTCGTTCTTCCCGCAGCGGCTGTCCTCGATCGCCGGGATACGGGACACGGGAAGCCCTAGGCTCACCGCAGCCTGACGGAGTGTGGTCGAGGGATCAACCAGTTGCGCCCACGACGTACGGATCTTGCTCTGGGTCAGGTCTACCGGAAGTTCGAGCAAAGCCTGTAGAAGGACAATCGCCGGGTAGGTGAAGGCGACGCCGGTCCCAAAGCCGGCAGTGGTCAGGAACAATCCGCCGCCTCCCTGCTTCCGCACCTGCTCCAGGGCAGCGGAGACCGATTCATCCGCTCTCACCGCGAGCCACAGGGTAATGAGTGCCTGCGACCCGCACGCGGCGGCGATGTTCACCGCTGGCGGCTTTCCGCTCACCACCGTATATGCCAACCGAGCGGCGAGTCCGAACTTGTGCTCCGGGCTGCCCCACGCCGTCTCGGCAATGACGGCGTCCGGGATGCCCGCCCGTTCGTCGTCACGGGACCAACTGGCCACCGGGGCCTTGGAAATCGAGCCCGCACCGAATCCGAGCGGGTGGGCGGCGTTGACCCGCTGTCGAACTGCGAGCGGCCGAGAAGCCACCTCGTCCGGCGCCTGAGCCAGAACGCCACGGACGACCCGCTCCCAGGATGCGATCCACGGTCTGAACTCGGGCCACACGCAGTAGGTCACGTTCGATCTGCGCTCACACACCTGCTGGACAGACGGCTCGTTCGTGGCGATGGCGCGAGCCGCGGTGAGGGAGGAGTCGATGGGAAGCACCTGGATCCAAGCGACCGAGCCCACCGAGACCGCAGCCACCACGGCCCCGGCCTTGACCCAGCGTGCCCGGTAGCCGCTTGCGAGAAGCGCGATAACACCAATGAGCAGCGTAGCGGCGACCAGGTAGAGAAGATGCCAGTCATCACGACGGTCGGCGAGCGCGCCTGGGATCGGAAGTACAAACACCTCGCCATAGGTGACCGGTAGGAGCGCTTGGAGCCGAAGACCGTTCCCCGGCGCGAAGTATGTCGAACCCAGCGTCGCTATAGTCAAGAGAACCACCACGAGCGGCCCGATCACGGTAAGCGTCGTCAGGCATCCCAGGAGAATCCCACCGGCGCCAAGCAGCACCACCGCGAGCGGGCCGACGGCCTGTTCGTAGGCGGCCACGCGCCCGACGGCGTTCGGATTCGCACCGATCATCGCGACCCGAACCACCGCAAGCAGTCCGGCGAGCAGTGCGAGAGGCACCAGCGCGAGCAGATGGGCGAGAAGCCGCTGCCAACGTTCAAGCACCAGGACGGACACCAACGCCTCGGAACGATGGTGAGCGTCTCGGATGACCGCCAGGTGACTGACGATGAGGGCGGCACCGCCCAGCAGGAAGGCCGTGAGGAGCTGGACGGACTGATTCACCTCGTGCATGATCGGGTACGCGTCTGCCGGGTCGTTGAGCAGCGCGGGAATGCTCCAGGCCGCCGCGAGCGATAGGAACGCGCCCAGCATGACAGGGTGCCGTAGCAGACGAATCGCCTCGACCCGGCCAAGCGCGAACACTGCTGAACGATCGGCCAAAGTCTTCGTTTGGATGGGGGAGCCACTCCGAAACGGGGTCTCGATCACACCGGCTCCTCGACTCGTGAGCTTGAGTCAAGGAGCAGAATGTATCCGTCGTCCAGACTAGGCTCAAGCGCTTCCACACCTGCCGGAGGAATCCCGACGTTACGGTAGTGGCCAGTTCCGGTCCGCCAGCTGGCCAGGGCTTCCCCAGCCTTCTTCTCGCTCTGCCAGACCTTGCCACGGGCAAATTCAACGAGCTCCGAGGACTGCCCGTCAAAGATGATGCGGCCACGATTCATCGCGAGCACACGCGAGCAGATGTGCGCGACATCTTCCGTCTGATGGGTGGACAGCAGGACGGTCCGCTCCTCCCCGAGGTCTGCGATCAGCTCGCGGAAACGAAGCCGTTGTTCAGGGTCGAGCGCAACCGTAGGCTCATCAAGTACCAGGAACTGAGGGTCCCCGAGAAGCGCCACCGCCAGCGCAACTCGTTGACGCATCCCCCTGGAGAGCGCCTTGATACGGCGATCACGGTCGGCTGACAGGCCGACAAATCCCAGAACCTTCGACACCTCACTCTTGCGTTGCGTCCGGCCGGCCAGCTTCTTGAGCAGCGCCATGTATTCCAGGAAGTCAGCCACCTTGAAGTTTCCGTAGAGTCCGGCGTCCTGGGGCAGATAACCAAGGAGCGCCCTTGCGGCCGCTCTCTCCCGGACCTCCCGGGGGTCGATCCCCATCAGGGCCAATCGACCACCATCGGGAACGATTGCGGTGGCCAAGACCTGGAGAAGGGTGGTCTTACCGGCCCCGTTAGGGCCCAGCAGAGCCGTAACGCCCCGCTTGAGCTCGAAGGACACCCCCGCCAACGCCACGGTCCGCCGGTAAGCAAAAGAAATATCGGAGGCAGAAACAGTAACGTCACTCACGCCGCCCCCTCTTGGCGATCAGGGCCACCGGATGGCGACGCTTCGCACGGTAACCGATTGGTCAGCAGACTGGGGCAGAGGCCCGCTGGCCTCCGGAGGAGGCGGGTCAGCGCGGCGACCAGGTGGGTTGCCGGCCCATCCGGGCCAGGACGAGATCGAACGGGGTGCCGCCCGGCGGGGCCTCGACCGGTGCCGCGAAGGCTCCCATCCGCTGCCCCGCGTCGCCCATCCGGTCCATGAAGGCGTGCGCTGCGGCGACCACGGCCGGTGCCGCGTCGAACGGCTGGCCGGTGGCCCGGGCCAGATCCCAGGCGTGCACGGTGAGGTCGATCAGGGCCATCTCCCCGACGACCTGCGCGGGCAGCCCCATGCCGGGCGCAACGCCCTCCAGCGCGGCCGGATCCGCCCACGCCTCGATCAGCCGCTGCGCCTCGGCGGCGAACCGGTCCCGCCAGCCCTCCGGCAGGTAGTCGACCTTGTCCCAGTTCGGCGGGCGCTTGGCGGCCATCTCCTGGAAGTTGACCAACACCTGGAACAGGTGGTTCAGCAGGTCCCGCACGGTGTAGTCCGCGCACGGGGTCGGCAGTTCGAGCTGGTCGTCACGGATGGCCCGGACCACCGCGATGGCGCGCGGCGCGGCCTCGGAGAGCAGTTCACTGGTCTTCGTCGCCATGCGGGCAGTCTAGGAGGGATGGTGCCGAACCGCCGTACCCTCGATGCCCGCGTCGCTCAGTCGGCCGGCGTCAGCGCGGTGAGGAAGGCCCGCCAGGCCGTCGGGGAGTACGCCAGCACCGGCCCGGTGCGGTCCTTCGAGTCGCGTACGACGACCACGCCGGGCAGGTTGTCGGCCACCTCGACGCAGTTGCCGCCGGTGCCGTTGCTGCGGCTGCTGGTGCGCCACCGGGCATTGTTCAGGTCCATGGTTCCGCCTCCGTCGTCTCCGCGATCAGCTCCACCGACCGCTGGTGGGGCAGGGCCTCGCCCCGGATCGACTCCCAGACGTCGACCATCCGGCGCACGTCGGCCGGTCGGTCGACGACGTGGCCGCCGAGCTGACCCTCCACATAGACCATATCGTCGCCGACCGGGGGCGTGGCGATGACGACTGTGAAACCAGCGGGACCGTTCGGCTGTCTCTCTTCCCCCGAGATCCCCGACCCGGACGGAACCGCGCGGGGGCGGGCCGAACCCGGCGGCCCGCCCCCGCATCCACCCCACCCGCAGCACCCACCCGCAGCAAGGAGGCCGGCCGATGCCGGAGCACCGACCGCCGGGCCCACCCCGGCCAACCCCACCGCCGGTGGTCCGCGAACACCTCCCGGTCCGCCCGATCTGGCTCTGCCGGGTCTGCGGGGGTCCGTGGCCCTGCTCGCCCGCCCGCGCCCACCTGCGCCAGGAGTACGCCGGCTGTCTCGTCACCCTCGCCGTGCACCTGGCCGGCCTGATGCTGGAGGCGGACGACGAGCTGAACCGACTCCACCCGTACACCGCACCCCCGCCCGGAATGCTGCACCACCGCTTCCTGGGCTGGCTCCGCCCCCGCGCCCCCCGGAGCGCGAGCGTCGGTGATCAAGAGGTTTGCGTCAAAGTGGAGATCAATCTTGACGCAAACCTCTTGATCAACCGGGTGGGGGGGGTGGGGGTGGGGTGGGGTTAGCGGCGGCGGCGGAGGGCTACTACGGCTACGTCGTCGTGGATCGCGATGGGGGCCAGCTCGACCAGGAGCCGCTGGCAGAAGGCGTCCAGGTCGTCGTCGACCACTTGGGCGCAGCGGGCCAGGGCCGCCAGGCCCGCGTCGATGTCGGTGTCCCGCCGCTCGATCAGCCCGTCGGTGTAGAGCACCAGCGTCGCGCCGGGCGGCAGCACGAACTCCAGGTCGTCGGGGCGGGGCGCGCGGACGCCCAGCAGCGGGGCGGAGTGCTGGACGTACTCCACCGTGCCGTCCAGGTTGAGCAGCGCCGGCAGGTGCCCGGCGCTGGCCAGCCGGACGTGGCCGGTGGTCGGCTCCAGCAGCAGCAGGCAGATCGTGGCCAGCTCGTTGGGGAGCAGCGTACGCATCAGCTCGTTGACCCGGTGCAGGATCGCCCCCGGCTGGTGGCCCTCGACGGCGTACGCGCGCACCGCGTGCCGCAGCTCCGCCATCACCGTGGCGGCGTGCAGGGAGTGCCCGGCCACGTCGCCGATCGCCATGAGCAGGTGGCCGTCGAGCATCACCAGCTCGTAGAAGTCGCCGCCCACCTCGGTCTGGGCGCTGGCCGGCTCGTACCGCACGGCGAGGTCGAGCCCGGCGATCTCCGGAATGCGGCGGGGCAGCAGGCTGCGCTGGAGGGTCACCGCGATGCGGTGCTCCTCGTCGAAGGAGCGCTGCGCCTCCACCGCCGCCGCGACCGCCTGGGCGACCTGCACCAGCACCGGCGTACCGGCGGTCTGGGTGCTCGTCGGCACCACCACGTAGAGCGGCGCGCGGTCCTCGCGCAGCTTCGCCGCGGCCACGGTCACCTGGTCGCCGGGCAGCCACTGCACCAGCGCCCAGTTGGCCGGGTCGTCCACCCGCACCGTGGAGCCGGTGGGCACGCCGGTGTCGTCGACCACCCACGGGACGATCCGGGGCTCGTCTCCCGGGCCCGCCGAGACGCCCGCGAGGCAGTCCCCGTCGAAGGTCTCGGCCACCACCAGCGCCGGGCCCTTGAAGATCCGGGCGGCCCCGGCCGCCGCCGACTCCAGCAGCCGGGCGAAGTTGGGCGCGGCGTGCACCGCCACGGTGGTCTGGGCCAGCACGGTGAGCCGCTCGGCCAGCAGCTCGGCGCGCTGCCGGGCCCGGTAGTAGCGCAGCACCGCGTGGACGGTGGCGCTCAGCTCCTCCGGCTCGATCGGCTCGGCCAGGTAGGCGTCCGCGCCCCGGGTCAGGCCTTGGGCCCGGTCGGTCACGTCGACGGCGTGCGCCGACACGTGCACCACCGGCATCGCCGGGTGCGCCTTCTTGATCCGTTCGCAGACCTCGAACCCGGTCATGTCGGGCAACCGGACGTCGAGGACCACCAGGTCGATCCGGTCCACACCGATGCGGGCCAACGCCTCGCCGCCGCTCTCCGCCTCCAGCGTCGTGAAGCCGGCCCGGCTGAGCCAGTTGACCAGCAGGTAACGCTTCGTGCGGCTGTCGTCGACCACCAGCACGGTCGCCGGCCCGCCCTCCACGATCACGCTCCGCCCACCGGCAGGTCGACGGTGAAGGTGCTGCCCCGGCCGGGCTCGCTGGTCAGCTCCAGGTTGCCGCCGAGCAGCCGCGCCACCCGCCGGGCGTACGGCAGGCCGAGGCCGGTGCCGCCGACCCGGGTGCTCCCCGGCACCTGGTAGAACTCCTCGAAGATCCGTTCGTGCAGCTCCGGGGCGATGCCGATGCCGGTGTCGGAAACCGACAGCAGCCACCGGTCGTCCCGGAACTCCGCCCGGAGCCGGACCTCGCCCCGCTCGGTGAACTTCAACCCGTTGTGCAGCAGGTTGCGCAGCACCTGGGCGAGGAGCACCTCGTCGGAGCGGACCGTCCCCGGCGGCGGCGGATCGTCCACCACCAGCTCCACCTCCGGCTTCGTGCCGAGCGCCCGCATGGTGCCCCGGAGCTGGCCGAAGACCGCCCGCAGGTCCACCTCGGCCCAGTTGGGCTCCAACCGCCCGGACTCCGCCTTGGCGAGGTCGAGCAGCTCGTTGACCAGGGTGAGCAGGTCGGTGGCCGACGCCCGGATCAACCCCACCTGCTGGGACTGCTCCTCGGTCAGCGGATCGGACGCCGAGTCGGCCAGCAGCCGGCTCAACCCGATGATCGCGGTCACCGGGGCGCGCAGCTCGTGGCTGACGTTGGCCAGGAACCGGCTCTTCGACTCGCTGGCCGAGCGGAGCTGGGCGGACTTCTCGTCCAGCTCGGCGTAGAGCGCCACGACGCCCCGGTTGGTCTCCTCCAGCTCCTCGGTGAGCTGGTTGTAGAGGGCCATCACGCCCCGGTTGGTCTCCTGCAACTCCTCGTTGAGCTCGGCCAACTCGTCGCGCTGGCTGCGCACCTCGTCCAGGGCCGCGATCAGCTGCTCGTTCTGCAGGGTGAGCTCGTCCAGGGCGCTGCCCGGGGCGCTGCTGCCCAGCTCGGCGCGGAGCTCGGCCAGTCGCTCCGGGGTCAGCGCCTGCGCGTTCGCCGGGACACGTCGGGACATCCTCACGACCGTATCTCCCTCGCGGTGCACCACGCCCAACATGTCCACCAGACGCGCCACCGCGCCGGACTGCGGCTCGTACCGGCCGCCGGGCAACGGACGCACCGGGGCCAGGTCCACCCGCATCCGGGGCGGCCCCTGCGCGTCGAGTTCGACGGCGAAGGTCACGTCCGCGCCGCCGACGGCGCGCAGCAGGTCCCGCGCCACCTCGCTGAGGGCGGTGGCGAGCCGTACCTGGTCCTGGTGGTCCAGGCCGACCGCCGCGGCCACCTCCCGACCGCGCTGCCGCACCACGAAGATGTCGTGCTCCACCCGCAGCGCCATCTGGAACAGCGGGAGGTTGCTCGCCGGACCGGTCACCACGGGGCCCGGGCCACCAGGACGCAGGCGTCGTCGCGGCGCAGGCCGGCGTCGCGCAGCAGGGTCGCGGCCATCACCAACGGCGTCCGCGAGGCCAACCCGGGATAGTCGTCGAGCTGCCAACGGTCCACCACCCCGTCACTGTGCATCACCAGGGACGCCCCGTCGGGGAAGGGGTAGTCGTACTCGCGGACCACGGGTCGGTGGTGGCCGGCGATCCCCGGCAGGGAGACCACCCCCCGCCGCCGGTCGCCCTCGGCCACCACGCAGGCGGAGATGTTGCCCAGCCCGGCGTAGCGCAGCAGCCCGGCGCCGGGGACCATCTCGGCGACGGCCAGCGCCGCCCCGCGGGTGTGCGACATCGCCCGGTGCAGGTGTTGCACCACCGCCGCCGGCGAGCCGACCGGGGCGGACCGGAACGCGGCCAGCGCCGCGTCGGTGGCCGCCGCCGCCAACGGCCCGTGCCCGAGGCCGTCGGAGACCAGCACCTGATGGCGACCCTCGACGACGCGGACCGCGTACCCGTCGCCGCTGACCGACTCGCCGGTCAGCGGCCGGGTCAGCGCCGCCGTCCAGGACTGCTCCGGCACGGGGCCTCGCGGCCAGACCTGCACGGCCAGGACGGTGCCCTTGCCCGGCCACGAGTAGCCGTCGAACCAGTCGGCCTGGCGCATGATCGCGCCGAGCCCGATGCCGAGGGTGCCCGTGGTGGAGTGCCCGTCCAGGGAGGAGACCGTCAGGTCGGCCATGCCGGGCCCGGAGTCGATGGCGATCAGCTCGACGCCCGCCAGCCCGTCCCGGCGCACCGGGCGCAGCAACAGCACCCCGTCGACGGCGTGCTTGATCAGGTTGCTGGTCAGCTCGGCGGCGACGATGGCCAGGTCGGCGATGCGGGCGTCGCCGAGGTCGAGCTGGTGACCCAGCCGCTCGGCCGCCCGCCGGACCGCGCTGCCGCCCTGCACCCCGAACCACAGGCCGTGGTCGGACATGGCGTCGGTGGTCATCGGGACCACTTGATGATGGTGATGCGGGTGCCCCGATCCGGCCCGGTGTCGATGTCGAAGTCGTCGACCAGCCGCCGGGCGCCGCTGAGGCCGAGACCGAGGCCGCCGCCGGTGGTGTAGCCGTCGGTGAGGGCCAGGTCCAGGTCGACGATGCCGGGGCCGTCGTCGGCGAAGACGATCCGTACGCCGCGCCGCAGGCCGTTGTCCACGGTGGCCACCTCGGCGCTGCCGCCCCCGCCGTAGACCAGGGTGTTGCGGGCCAGCTCGCTGGCGGCGGTGACCAGCTTGGTCTGGTCGACCAGCGAGAGCCGTACGGCCACCGCCACCGTCCGTACCAGCTGGCGGACGCGCACCACGTCCTCGTCGCTCCGGATCGCCTGCTCCTGCGGGTGGCCCAGGTCGACGCCCGCGGTCATCTCGTGGCCGTCGTCTCGTCGCGCGGTTCGTCGTCGGCCACGTCGTAGTCGTAGTCGTCGTCGGCGGAGCGGGCCGCCGCGATCAGCTCCATGCCCCGCTCGACGTTCAGCGCGGTGCGGATGCCGTTGAGCGACAGGCCCAGCTCGACCAGCGTGATGGCGACGGCGGGCCGCATCCCGACCACCACGGTCTCGGCGTCGAGCACCCGGGAGATCGAGGCGATGGTGGAGAGCATCCGGCCGACGAACGAGTCGACGATGTCCAGCGCCGTGATGTCGATGATCACACCGTGGCAGCCGGTGGCGACGATCCGCTCGGCCAGGTCGTCCTGGAGCGTGAGCGCCGTCTGGTCGGACATGTCGAGCTGGATCGAGACGAGCAGGATGTCGCCGATCTTCAGGACCGGCACCCGCTCCATCAGGACTCCCGGCGCGGGTGCCGGCGACCGGCGTCCACCCCGCTGAGGCGCAGCACGTGCCGCAGCGCGTCGGCGAGGCTGGCCTTCGTGGCGATGTCACCGAACTCGATGCCGAGCGCGACGATGGTCTGCGCGATCTGCGGGCGGATGCCGGAGATAATGCAGTCCGCGCCCATCAGCCGGGCCGCCACGACCGTCTTGAGGATGTGCTGGGCGACCTGGGTGTCCACGGCCGGCACGCCGGTGATGTCGATGATCGCGTACGGGGAGCCGGTGTCGACCAGGGTCTGCAGCAGCCGCTCCATCACCACCTGGGCGCGGGCGGAGTCGAGCGTGCCGACCAGCGGCACCGCCACCACGCCCTCCCAGATCTTCACCACCGGGGTGGAGAGTTCGAGCAGCTGCTCGGCCTGGTCGGCGATCAGGCTCTCCCGGGTGCGGACGAAGCTCTCGACGGTGAAGAGACCCATCTGGTCGACCAGGGCGGTGAACGCCACGTAGTCGCGCAGGGTGACGGTGCCCGCCTCGGCCTCCATCAGCCCCAGCAGCACCTCCTTGACGGCGTAGACGCTGACCGCCGTCTCACTGGCGGTGAAGCCCTGCCGGGCCCGCCCCCGGGAGATCTCGGCCAGCACGGCGCGCAGCTCGGCGGCCGGCTCGCTGTCCAGGTCGAACGCGCCGCCCTGGCCGGCGGACACCATGCCCCGGTGCAGGTCCTGCACCTGGCGACGCAGCTCCGCCTGGCTGAGTCGGCCGCGCAGCGACGCGGCGGCGATCTCCGTCCAGCGCTGCGTGATCCGCTCGGCGTGCTCGGTCAGTAGACCGGTCAGCCGACCGCTTTCTTCCGCGCTCAACGCCACGGTTTCCTCCCTCTGACCTGAACCGGCCGGACTCTACCATCGGGTACTGCGTAACTACTTGCCGCAGGACAAAGAACGGGCGGCCGGAACGGGCTTGCGGTCCCGTTCTGCGCCGGACCCCCGTCGTGGGATACCGTTCCCCCGATAACAGGAGGTCCGAATGTCCTTGACGGTGCACACGGAACAGCGCGGCGACGTCGTCGTCGTGTCGGTCGCGGGCGAGCTGGACATGGCGACGGCACCACAACTCCAGGACCAGATCACGGATCAGCTCGACAAGGGACGCAGCCGGCTCGTCTTCGACCTGGCCAACGTCTCGTTCTGCGACTCGACCGGGCTGTCCGTGTTCGTGCGCGCCAAGAACAGCTGCGACGAGGCCGGCGGCGTGGTCCGGTTGGCCGCCCCGCAGCGCGGCGTGCTGCGCATCCTGGAGGTCAGTGGGCTGGTCGAGGTGCTGCACACGTACCCGACGGTCGACGAGGCCGTGGCCGGCGAGCCCACCCCGGCTTCCTCCTGACCCGGCCCACCGCCCTTCCCCGCTCGTCCTGACGGCCCGCTCAGCGTCCGCGCTGACGGGCCGCTCGGCACTCGCCGTCGCTGACGGGCCGCTCAGCGCTCGTCCTCGATGTAGCGGGGGCGGGCGATCACCAGGCCGGCGCCCGTCTGCACGGTGAGGGCGAGCAGCAGGAACCCGATCGGCAGGGTCCACCCGCCGCTCGCCTCGTAGAGGATGCCGACCATCAGCGGGCCGAGCGCGGCGATCACGTACCCGGTGCTCTGCGCGAACGCGGAGAGCGCCACGGTGCCCTCCGCCGTGCGGGCGCGCAGCCCGATGGTGGTCAGGATCAGCGGGAACGCGCCCTGGCCGAGGGCGAGCAGCGCCACCCAGAGCAGCGCCCCGTCGTGCGGCGCGAACGCCAGGCCGAGGTAGGACGTGGCGGAGAAGGCGGTCAGCCCGAGCACCAGCGGGCGCAGCGTCCGCATCCGCCCGGCGAGCGTCGGCATCAGCAGCGCCACCGGCACCCCGAGCGCGGTCACCCCGGCCAGCAGCAGGCCGGCCGTCTCCGGGGCGAAGTCGGCGTCCCGGAAGAGCTGGGCCAGCCAGCCCATGATCGCGTACCCGCTCAGCGACTGCGCCCCGAAGTAGATCGCCATCGCCCAGCCGAGCCGGGTCCGTCCCGGGCGGATCCGGGCCGACCTGGGCGCGGCCACCGTCGGGGCCGCGCGCCGTCGGGCGGCGCGGGCCCGCAGCGCCAGCGGCACCCACGGGAGTACGGCCACCGCCGCCATCGCCGCCCACACCCCGAGCCCGGCCCGCCACGAGCCGAACGCGTGCGCCACCGGCACCGCCGACGCGGCGGCCACCGTCGTGCCCACCGTCAACGCCATCGTGTACGCCCCGGTGACCAGCCCGGTGCGGTGCGAGAAGTGCTGCTTGACCAGCATCGGCAGCAGGATGTTCGCCACCGCGATGCCGGCCAGCGCGAGCGCGCTGGTGGCCACGAAGACCACCGTCGAGTCGGTGAGCACCCGCAGCACCTGCCCGGCGGTCAGCGCCAGCATGGCGACCACCAGCACCCGCGCCGGGGCGTACCGGCGGACCAGCCACGGGGTGAGCGCCCCCAGCCCGGCGAACGCGATCGTCGGCAGGGTGGTGACGAGCCCGGCCATCGTCCCGGAGAGCCCCAGGCCGGTGCGGACCTCGTCGAGCAGCGCGCCGAGGCTGGTCACGGCGGCGCGCAGGTTCAGGGCGACCAGCAGCATCCCGGCCAGCACCAGCAGCCCGCCGGTCGCCGGCCGCCCCGCCGGGGCGGGTGCCGCCCCGCCGGTGGGCGGGCCGCCGGGGGCCTGCGCCGACGGGCCGCCGGGGGCCGGGGGCGGGGGCACGGCGGCGGTCGGGCGGGGCCGGTCGGTCCCGGCGACGGAGCCCGCGGTGGCGGTGGGTGGCGGCGTCATGACCTCGAACCTACAATCATGGGATGAATTTCGGACAGGTGATGTAACCAGTGCCACCGCCGGTGGATTCCGCGACCGTGCCGCCGCGCGGTCACCGGGTCCGACAGACGATCGAGCAGCTCCGGGCCCGCATCCTCGGCGGCGAGTGGCCCGTGGGCCGGCGCATCCCGACCGAGCCGCAGCTGGTCGCCGCGCTCGGGGTGGGGCGCAACACCGTCCGGGAGGCGGTCCGCGCCCTGGTGCACGCCGGGGTGCTGGAGTGCCGGCAGGGCTCCGGGACGTACGTGGTGTCGACCGACGAGCTGGCCCCCGTGGTGGCCCGTCGACTCACCGACGACCGGATGACCGAGGTGGTCGAGGTGCGCCGCGCCTTCGAGGTGGAGGCCGCCCGGCTCGCCGCGCTGCGGCGTACCCCCGAGGACCTGGCGGCGCTCGACGGCGCGCTCGCCGCCCGCGAGGCGGCCTGGCACGCCGGCCGGGTCGCCGACTTCGTCGAGGCCGACGCCGCCCTGCACACGGCGGTCGTCGCCGCCGCGCACAACGCCATGCTCGCCGAGCTCTACGCCTCGGTGGGCACCGCGCTGCGCAGCACGATCACCCAGGCGATGGGCGACGCGCTGGAGCCCGACCGGTACGTCGACCACGCCCGGCTGGTCGCCGCGATCCGCGCCGGGGACCCGGCCACGGCCGCCCGGGAGGCCGGCGCGTTCCTGGAGCCCGCCGCCGGGGCATAGGTTGCCCCGGACGACAACCGGACACCACGGGAGTACGAATGTTAAAGGGCTTCAAGGACTTCATCATGCGCGGCAACGTCGTCGACCTGGCGGTCGGCGTCGTGATCGGTGCCGCCTTCACGGGCGTGGTCACCCAGCTGACCAAGTCGTTCCTCGAACCACTGGTCCGGGTCCTGATCGTGCTGATCACGGGCAACAAGGACGGCCTGAGCGGCTCGACGCCCAAATTCCGGGGCATCGAGTTCGACTGGGTGGCGTTCGTCAACGCGGCGATCACCTTCGCGCTCACCGCGGCGGCGCTGTACTTCCTGGTCGTCTTCCCGATGAACCGGCTCGCCGAGCGGCGCAAGCGCGGCGAGGAGCCGCCGCCCGCCACCCCCAGCGAGGAGGTCCAGCTGCTCACCGAGATCCGGGACGCGCTGGTCGCCGCCGGGCACGCCACCCCGGGACAGCAGCGTGGCGCCCTGGACGACGTGCTGGGTCGCCGGCAGGAGCCGCCAGCCCCGCGCTGACCCGGCTCGGCTCGGGCCGGCCCTCGCGGGATTCCCGTGGGGGCCGGCCCTCGTCGTACAGGTGTTCGATAGAGTCCGGCCATGGAACAGCGTAAGCACTGGTGGAACGGCAGATGGGGGCGGCTGGCCCGGCGGGACGTCTTCCTCCGGGTCGACGGCGACCGCTGGCACGTCGAGCAGCGCGCCGGCGGGGCCGAGGGGGTCTCCCAGTTCTACGAGCACCCCAGCGTCGACGAGGCGGAGGAGACCGTCCGCGCGCTGCTCGCCGGGGCGGACGGCTGGCGCGAACTGACCCCCCGCCCGCCAAGCGGCTGGGATCCGACGCGGACGCCCGACGCGCGGAACTGAGCGGGACCGACCGGGGCTGGGCTGGGCCGCGTTTAGCTCGGCGGCCGGCAGGGAACCGCCCCGGGATGGAGCAGCAGGGCATCGATCAGCAGGCGACCGTCTCCCTCGTCACCACCGGGATGCGCGTGGTCGACGTGACCGGGGCGGAGATCGGCGTCGTGGATCTCGTCCAGCGGGGCGACCCGAACGCCGTCACCGTGCAGGCGCCGACCGCCGACCCCGGCGGCAGCCTGAACGAGTTGATCGAGTCGGCGGCGCTCGACGAGCCGGACGTGCCGGCCGACCTGGCCGCCCACCTACTGCGCACCGGCTACCTCAAGGTCGCCACCGACCTCGCCCCGACCGGCGCGGTCTACGTGGCGGCCGACCGGATCGCCGCCGTGGCCGACGGCCGGGTACGCCTCGACGTCCCCGCCGGGAGCCTGCCGGCGCAGGAGTGACCCAGGCCACGCCACCGGCACTATGGTGAGCCGATGTACATGCTGATCGGTGAGCAACAGGTCGAGTCGGTCGACGCGGACGAGCAGCGGGCGCGCTTCGCGCACATGGCGGACGTGGTGCGGCGCAGTCCCGGCTTCGTGCGGGGCTGGTGGGGCCTGGACGACACCGACCCCGAGAACGCGCACGTGCTGATCGCTCTCGACACCCTCGAGGACGCCCGCGCGCTGCGCCGCTTGGTGGAGGAGAACGTGTTGGGGGTCCGGCTACGGATCATGGCGGTCGGCGTCTCCGCCGAGGCCGACTGACGCGCCGGCGGGCAGACCCGGATCGGCGGACGGACCCGGGGCCGGGGTCTGGGCCGGGGTCTGGGCCTGGGCCGGGGTCTGGGTCTGGGCCTGGATCGGGCGGCGGCGGAAGATCAGCAGCATCAGCCAGCCGGCGAGCAGGCCCCAGAACGCGCCGCCGACGCCCAGCAGACTCACCCCGGAGGCGGTGACCACGAAGGTCACCACGGCCGCCTCGCGGGCCTCCGGATCGGTGACCGCCGCCGACACCGCACCGGCCAGCGCGGCCAGCAGCGCCAGCCCGGCCACCGCCTCGACCAGCACCGGCGGGGAGAGCAGCACCAGGGCGGTGGCCAGGCCCGCCCCGAGGCCGAGCAGCGCCATCCCCACCCCGGCGGTGACCGAGGCGACCCAGCGGCGCTCGGGATCCGGGTGGGCGTCCGGGCCGGCGGCCAGCGCCGCGGTGATCGCGGCCAGGTTGACCGCGTGCCCGCCGACCGGGGCACCGAGGGCGCTGGCCAGGCCGGTGACCCGCAGCGCCGAGCCGAGTGGCGGCCGGTAGCCGTAGCCGCGCAGCACCGCCATCCCGGGCACGTTCTGCGCGGCCATGGTGACCAGGAAGAGGGGGAGCGCCAACCCGATCACCGCCGGGATCGTGAACGCGGGCGCGGTCAGGGCGAACACCGGGCGGAAGCCGCGCGCGTCGATCCCGCCGGGCGTGGTGAACGCGATGGCGGCCACGGCCACCGCCAGCGCGGCGGGCACCGCCCACCGGCGGGCGAACCGGTGCAACAGCAGCCAGGTGAGCACCACCGGCACGGCCAGCCTCGGCACCTCGACCAGGGCGCGCACCGGCGCGGTGCAGAGCGGCAGGAGGACCCCGGCCAGCATGGCGCTGGCGATCGGGCCGGGAATCGCGGCCACCGCCCGGCCGAGCGCGGGGAAGAGCCCGGCGGCGACGATCAGCGCCCCGCACACGACGAACGCGCCGACGGCGGCCGACCAACCGCCGGAGACCGGGCCGGTGGCCACCAGCAGCGCCGCGCCCGGCGTGGACCAGGCGACCGCCATCGGCAGCCGGTGCCGCAGCCCCAGCCACACCGCGCAGAGCCCCGACAGGACGCTCACCGCGAGCAACCCCGAGGCGGCCTGACGTTCGTCCGCACCGACGGCCCGCAGCCCGGCCAGGACCACGGTGAACGAGCTGGCGAAGCCGACGAGCGCGGTCACCACCCCGGCGAGTACGGGTTGCAGCAGTCCCGCCACGCCCATCTCCTCCCCGTTCCGCTTGCGGAAACGGAAGCGGATAGCACGATAGCGCCGACGCCCAAACGGGGGCCCCGACCACGGACTCCAACATCATTCTTTTCGCCGACGCGGTAGTCCGTAGAGACGGCGGGGCCATCTTCTTGGCAAGCTTGTCGTATGACGCTGATCTTCCGCTCGGCCATCCTCAACGACGTCGGCCTCGTACGGACCAACAACGAGGATTCCGCCCTCGCCGGTGACCGCCTGGTCGCGGTCGCCGACGGGATGGGCGGCCTGCCGGCCGGTGAGGTGGCGAGTGAGATCGTCATTCGGATCCTCGACGAGCTGCAGCCGCCCACCGACGCCGAGGGGGCCGCCGACGCGCTACGCGCCGTGGTGAGCACCGCCAACCAGCGCATCCGGGCCGCCATCTCCGTCGACCCGGCCCGCGAGGGCATGGGCACCACGCTCACGGCCGGCCTGCTCGCCGGGGACGTCCTGGTCCTGGCCCAGGTCGGGGACTCCCGCTGCTACCTGCTGCGCAACAACGAGATGACCCAGCTCACCCGGGACGACACGTTCGTCCAGGCGCTGGTCGACCAGGGGACGCTCTCCCCGGAGCAGGCGCGGCACCACCCGCAGCGGTCGCTGGTGACCCGGGCCGTGCAGGGCGCGGACGCGCCCCCCGCGATCGGCACGCTCACCGTCTTCGCCGGTGACCGGCTGCTGCTGTGCAGCGACGGCCTCTCCGACTACGTGGACGACCGGGCGATCGCCGCCGCGCTGGGCATGTACGGCGACCGCCGGGTCTGCGGCGAACAGTTGGTCAAGCTCGCCCACCAGGCCGGGGCACCGGACAACGTCACCGTCGTCGTCTCGGACGTCACCGCGGCCTGACCTCACCTCACTCCCCCAGCGAGCCCGGCCCATCGGCCTGCCCGACTCCCCGGCACGCCCGGCTCCCCGGCACGCCCGGCCCGTCGGCTTGCCCAGCCGACGCCCGTCCCGGCAAGGGCGTCCCTCCCAGCGAGGGCGCCCTGCCGACGCGACGTCCTCCCGGCGGGGGCGTCTCTTCCGCATCCTTTGATGTCGTAGACGACTCATTCGGTTGATGTCGCAAACGACTCAGCTCCATAGCGTCCAGAACAGGAGGGTGCCACCCTCTCGGGTCCGGCCGGCGCCGTTGGCAGTGCCCGCCGCCGCCCGCCGTCCCTTGCCGTCGCCCCCGGCCACGGCCGCCGCCCCGTCGCCCCCGTCCCCGGCCACGGCTCGACCGGGTGGATCTCGTCTTCGACCTCACCCCGGCGGGCGGGACGATGCGCGACGGCGACGCCGGGTGGGGAGGACGGGCGTGAACCGACTGGTGACCGTCGCCGAGATGACCCTGCGGGAGCTGCTGCGCCGCCGGGGCGTACTGGCGCTCATGCTGCTGTTGCCACTCAGCTTCTATCTGCTGCGGCGGGACGCCTACGTGGGGCAGTCGGTGCGCTCGCTGATGCTCGGCATCGGCTGGTCGGTGAGCACCGCCGCCCTCTTCGCCACCAGCGCCGCCCGGGAGTTGGAGCCACGGCTGCGGCTGGCCGGCTACCGCCCGCACCACCTCTACCTGGGCCGGATGCTGGGCCTCTGGGCGGCCGGGCTGGCCATCGCCCTGCCCTTCTTCCTGATCGTCGCCTTCGACGCGCCGCAGCTGCGGCACGGCGGGGTGGCCGTCGCGATGCTCTGCTGCGTCGCCATCGCGCCGCCGCGGTGCTGGGCTTCCTGACGGCCTTCGCCCTGTCCCGCGCCGACCTGGCCGCCCGCCCGATGTGACGCCGCCCCGGTCAGTACGGGTTGCCGTGCCCGGCGGGGCGCGACTTGAGCAGGCCCGCCGGGCGGCCCGGCAGGTCGCGGTCGGCGGACATCGGCGGGCTGCCGGTGTGGCCGCCGTGGGCCATCCCCGCGAACAGGTCACGCAGGGCGGTGAGCGCGTCCACCCTCGGCCGCCAGCCCAGCTCGGCCTCGGCCCGCTCGCTGGACATCAGCGGGACCTCCAGGGCCAGCTCCACCCAGCCGGCGTCGATCGGTTGCAGCCGGGCCCGCCAGGTCAGCGCCGCCGCGCCGCGCAGCAGCGGGGCGGCCACCGGCACCGTCCAGCCGTGGAAGTGCCGGGCCACCAGTTCCGGGGTCAGCACCGGGTCGGCCGCCACGTTGAACGCGCCCCGCGCGTCGCCGAGCACCGCCCGCGCGTACGCGTCGGCCACGTCGTCGGTGTGCACCGCCTGCATCCGGAGGCGACGGTGGGTGGGCACCAGCGGGATGCGGCCGTGGCGCAGCAGCCGGACCGGGGCCAGCGGGCCGAGGAAGTAGCGGGTGATCTCGGTGCCGGCGTCGCGTTGGAAGTTCAGGCCGGGCCGCAGCCGCACCACCCGCAGCTCCGGGTGTTCCCGCTCCGCCCGGTCCAGCAGCGCCTCCACCTCCGCCTTGTCCCGGCTGTACGACGACCCGGGCACCCCGGTCGCCGGCCAGCGCTCGCTGACCGGGTGCTCCTTGGGGCCGGGGGCGTACGTGCCGACGGACGAGGCGTACACCAGGGCGGGGACCTTCGCGGCGAGCACCGCGTCGACCACGGCCCGGCTGCCGCCGACGTTGGTCCGGTGCAGCACCCGCTGGTCGTGGGTGGGTTGGATCTGCCAGGCCAGGTGCACCACCGCGTCGGCCCCGGCGAAGATCGCCGCCAGCCGCTGTGCCGCGCCCGGCGCCCCGACGTCGCAGGAGTGCCACCGCACCGCGTCGTACGGCTCGCCGGCCTCCGGGCCGGACAGCCGGCGGGCCACCCCCACCAGTTCGACGTCCCGCTCCTGGCGCAGCCGGCGCAGCAGCGCGGTCCCCGCGTTCCCACTCGCCCCCACCACCACGATCCGCATGCTGGGCCGGTACCCGCTGAGCGGGCACCGAATCCTCCCCGACCGAGCCGGTCAGGCACGGGGGCGATCAAAGACAGCGCGGTCAGGGGCGGGGCGGTCAGGGGCGGGGCGAGGTGCGGGCCCAGCTCTGCCGCTGGCGGCGGTCCCGGTTGCCCCCGGTGGCACCCAGGCAGCGCGGGCAGACGTGCCCCACGGCGTCGGCGGGGGTGAGCACGTCCGTGCCGGAGTACTCGAATCGGACGTGGGGGAAGCGGCGCAGTCGGGCCCGGCTCAGCGGCACCCCGCACCGCGTCTGGTTCTGGCCGGGCAGCCAGGCGTGCACCTCGCCGCCGGGTTGCCGGGTCCCGTCCGGGCCGATTTCCTCGCTCGACGCCGCCACGGCCGCAGTGCTGCTCCTCATGCCCTGAACATTCCCCGCCGGGCACGTCCTATCCACACCGATCAGCGGAACTCAGCAGCCGCACGCCTCGGCCGCGCGGGGCGCGGTCAGGTCGTCCGCCGGGCGGCGGAGCAGGCCCTCCGGGGTACGCACCGGCAGGCCCTCGCGGACCCAGTACTCGTACCCGCCGATCATCTCCTTGACCGGGAAGCCCAGCCGGGCGAACTCCAGGGCGGCCCGGGTGGCCCCGTTGCACCCCGGCCCCCAGCAGTAGGTGACGACCCGGCGGCCGGCTGCGACGAGCGCCGGGGCGCGGGCGGCGATGTCGGCGGTGGGCAGGTGCAGGGCGCCGGGCAGGTGCCCCTGTTGCCAGGCCCTCGCGTCGCGGCTGTCCACCACCACCAGGTCGGCCCCGGACTCCAGGTCGGCGTGTACGTCGCTGACGTCGGTCTCGAAGGTGAGACGGGCGGCGAAGTGCGCGGCGGCGCTCGCGGGCGAGGCGGCCGGCACGGAGAAGCTTCTCGACATGCCAGCAGCCTGCCGGTGGGTGGCGGCGGCGGACAGTGGCGCTGATGCCACCCATCGATAGGATCCCGCCATGGCCGCGACGCCGCAGAGTCGACGGACGGTCTCGGTGCTGGCGTACCCCGGTATGTCGGTCTTCGAGATCGGCATCGTCACCGAGGTCTTCGGGCTGCCCCGCCCCGAGCTCGACCGGCCCTGGTACGACCTCACCGTCTGCGCCGAGCGCCCCGGGCCGGTGCCGCTGGTCGGCGGGGCCACCCTGCACACCCCGTTCGGGCTGGACGCGTTCGCCGCCGCCGAGACGCTGATCGTGCCCGGGGTCGCCGACGTCACCGTGGGCCCGTCGCCGGGCCTCGTCGCCGCGCTGCGGCGGGCCCACGGGCGCGGGGCCCGGCTGATGTCCATCTGTTCGGGCGCGTTCGCCCTGGCCGGCGCGGGCCTGCTCGACGGCCGTCGGGCGACCACCCACTGGCAGTACGCCGACGAGCTGCGCCGCCGCCACCCGGCCGTGCGGGTCGACGCCGACGTGCTCTACGTCGACCTCGGCGACGTGCTCACCAGCGCGGGCAGCGCCGCGGGGCTCGACCTCTGCGTGCACGTCGTGCGGCAGGACCACGGCAGCGCCGTCGCGAACGCCGTCGCCCGCCGGCTGGTCACCGCGCCGCACCGCGACGGCGGGCAGGCCCAGTTCATCGAGGCGCCGGTGAGCCCGACGAGCCGGGACGACGACGGGGTGGCCCGGAGCATGGACTGGGCGTTGGGGCAGCTGGCGCGGCCGATCACCGTCGAGATGCTGGCCGCGCGGGCGCGGATGTCCCCCCGGTCGTACCTGCGTCATTTCGCCCGGGCGACCGGCAGCAGCCCGATCCGCTGGCTGACGGCCCAGCGGGTCCGGGCCAGCCTCGCCCCGCTGGAGACCTCGGACTGGCCGGTCGAGCGGATCGCGGGCCTGGTCGGCTTCGGCTCGCCGGTCACCTTCCGTTACCACTTCGGCCGGCTGATGCGTACCTCGCCAGCGGCGTACCGGCGGGCCTTCCGCGCCGGCCGCCCGGCACGCCGACCCACCGACCGCGCCGGCCGCGCTGACGGGCCGGCCGCGCCGACCGCATCGACTGCGCCGACTCGCTGGGATCTGGTGTAACGGCGCCGCGGGCGGGTAGGGGACGACGCATGCTGAGGCGAGCGGCGTGGCAGGGGTTGGTGGCGGGGCTGGCCGGCGCGGCGGTCATGACCGTCGGGGAGAAGGTCGAGCAGCGGCTCACCGGGCGGCCGGACTCGTACGTGCCGGCGCGGGTCCTGGCCCGCCTGGCCGGCCTGCCCGAGCGGGGCCGGCGGCAGCCGCGCGGGCGGAACCTGGCGATGCACTTCGGTCAGGGCGCGCTGGTGGGGGTGCTGCGCAGCGTCATGGCGCAGGCCGGGCTGCGGGGCCCGGTGGCGTCGGGGATGTTCACGGTGGTGCGGCTGACCAGCGACCAGGTCCTGGAGAACGCCACCGGGGTGGGTGCGCCGCCGCAGACCTGGCCGCGCCCGGAGCTGGCCGTCGACGTGCTGCACAAGAGCGTCTACGGCTTCGTCACGGGTGCCGTCGCCGACGCCCTCGCCGCCCGGCAGGGCCCGGGGCCGGGGCAGCGGCACGCCGCGCTGCGGCCGGGGCGACGCTCCGACGTGGGGCCGCTGCCGCGCCGGGCGAGCCGCCTCAGCCGGGCCTGAGCCCGCCGATGGCCGACCGGGACAGCGCCAACCGGGACAGCGCCAACCGGGACATGCTGCCGGGGGCCCCGCCCCGTGCCGTGGCTGTCCCGCCGCCCGCGCCAGCCTCGGGCTGCCGTACTGCTGGTCGGACCAGGCCGTGACCACCGACGGCGCGACGACCACCTACCGGGGCCGCCGGCGGGCGCCGGGGCCGGTGGGCGCGGGCTACGACCTAGGCGGGGGAGACGCCGCCATGGGCATCTCCCCCGCAGCGCCCGTGGGTCACACCTGGTGCATCACGTCGTACTTCGCCGCGTCGACGAACTGGGGCGCCCACTTGCGCTTCAGCATCAGGCAGTAGCGGTTGAGCAGCCCCGCGAAGAAGCCCATCGGCCGCCGGAAGTCGACGATCACGATGACCCTCGGCTCCGCCGTGTCGTTGAGGACCTCGTGCTCGAAGGAGACGTCGAGGACCACGCCCTCGCCCTCCTTCCAGGTGTACTGCTGGCCGTCCAGGGTGATGTGCGGCGGGTCGACCCGGGGGATGCGGATGCCCAGGTGGTAGCGGAGGAAACCGAAGTACGGGTCCTGGTGGGCGGGCAGCGCCACCCCCGGCTCCAGGACCGAGATCATGGCGTTCACCACGTTCGGGGTGGATTCGGCGAAGGCCAGCAGCGTCGGCAGGTCCCTGCGGGCCAGCTCGTTGCTCTTGCCGAACATGTACGCGTAGTACAACCGCCAGTCCTCGGACACCTGGGCGGCGCGGACCGGGTCGAAGTTGCCGTACTTGGGGATGCTGCGGCGCTCCATCAGGGCCTCCACCTCGGCCTTGAGGGCGTCGAACTGCGCCTCCAGGCGGCGGGACTCCGGGAAAATGCCGTGTGGCTCGTGGATGCGCGGCCGGTCCGGCCCGGCCGCCCGGACGAAGAACCAGTTGGCGAACTTACGGAAGGTGGCGTTGTTGACGCTGGGCGAGCCTTTCATCTGTGCCTCCCTTGTCGTGAACCTCGGTTGCGCCGACCATGGCCACCGGCCGCCCCGCTGCGCTGTCGACGGGCGGCACGATGAGGCCGGCGAGATACCGGCCGACGCCGATGACCGCGATCAGCACCGGCCAGCTCAGCACCGGCAGCGCGGTCACCAGCCCGCCGACGAGCAGCGGGCCGGCCGCGCTCTGGGTGGCCTCGCCCAGGACGCACGCGCTCTGGAAGTAGCCGTGCTCGCCGGCGGAGGCCAGGGTCGCGGAGAGCCCCCATTCGCCGGCCGCCTCGAGCATCTCCCCGGCGGTCAGCGTGACCGTGGCCGCGATCAGCAGGTAGAGCTGCCCGTCCGACGGCACCAGCGGCACGACGCCGAGCAGCGCGCAGCACGCCGCTGTCCACACCGCCGAGCCGCGCAGGCAGCGCAGCGCCCGTGCGGTGGTGGTGGCGAGCCGGCTGACCGGGATCTGCCCGCCAATGGTGATCACCGCGTTGAGCGCCACCAGCCAGCCGAGCACCGCGACCGGCACGTCGGTGTGCCCGCTGACCCACAGCGGCAGCACGACCGAGAGCAGCGTGGCGTGGATGGTCAGCGTGGCGGTCGCGGCGGCCAGCGCCGTACCGGCCCGGGGTGGGCGTCGCGCCGCACCCTCGGCGCGCAGCGGGCGCTCCGTCGCACCCTCGGCGTGCAGCGGGCGCTCCGAGGCGGCCGGGGCGTCCACCGGCCGGCGGGCGAACATCGCCGTCGCGGCGAAGCACGCCGCCATCACCACGTACCCGACGCCGATGGCCGCGTAGCCGGCCTGGAAGGCGCCCGCGGAGCGCTCCGTCAGCAGCCACACCGAACACAGACCGCCGAGGGCGAAGCCGACGTTCGACGCGGTGCGGGCCCAGGCGAGGGCCCCCAGGGAGTCGTCGGTCCCGCCGGCGAACAGGGCGCGGCGCACCACGTTGCCCGCGCTGTCCAGCCCGCCCGCCACGAAGAGCACCGCCAGCAGCGCCCCGGGGGTACGCAGGTGCGCCAGCACCGGGATCAGCACCGCGACCCCCACGGCGCTCACCGTGCCGACGACGCGCCCGCGTCCCCGGTCGATCAGCTTGCCGGTGGGGATCGTCACCGCCGCCGACGCCGCGCCCCAGAGCGTCATCCCCGCCGTGGCCGTCAGCGTGCCCAGCCCGGCCACCTGCAACAGGTAGATCAGGGCGGTGGCCAGGAACATGCCCTTGCCGACGGAGAGCAGCAGGGTCACCGAGAGCAGCGCCCCGGTGTGCTGCGGCGGGCGCAGCCCCGGGGTCAGTCGAGAGCGCACAGGCCGCTCCTGGTCGGCCGCCAGCGCCGGGTCACGCCGTCGGCGTGCGCGAAGGCGAAGCGCAGGTGGGCGTGGCAGCGGTCGATGAGCGCCAGCATGGCGCGGTGGTCGGGGGCGTGGCCGCGCAGCAGGTCCAGTTGAAACGTCATCACGGTCGGGGCCAGTTCCCGGCCGACCGCCACCCGGGGGGTGTAGTCGACGATCCCCGGTTCGGCGCGGACCGCGTCGACGCCCTCGATGCCGAGCAGCACGCCACCGTGCAGCGGAGGCTGGTTCCAGAAGTGGAACTGCACCTGCCGGTCGTACGACGGCGGGGGCGGCTGGACCGGGTCGCCGCAGGCCGACGCGATGCCGAGCTCGATCAGGTTCTGCCCGGTGCCGCGCTGGTACAGCTCGGCGTGGAACCCGCCGAGACGCCCGTTGACCTCGATGATCCGGGGGCCGTCCGGGGTCAGCTTGATCTCCGAGTGCACCAGGCCCCGGCGTACGCCGAGCGCGCGGGCCGCCTCGGTGGCCAGCCGCAGCACCTCGGCGTGCTCGGTCACCGGCCGGTGCGTCGGGAGGAACTGCCCCTGCTCGCGGAACGGGGCGATCAGCGGGTACTTGCCGGCGACGCCCAGCGGGTAGGTGTGCTCGCCGTCGACGAACGTCTCCGCCGAGACGTAGTCGCCGTACTCACCCTGGTCGCTGCCGAGCAGGTACTCCTCGACCACGAACGGGCGCTCCGGGGTCGGGGCCAGCTCCGCCGGCAGGTCCTCGGCGCTGCGCAGCAGGTGGGTGTCGATGCTGCTCTGGCTGCGAACCGGCTTGACCACCACCGGCGCGGAGCGCTCGGCGAGCGCGGCGAGGATCTCCGCGCGGCTGGTGGTGCGCCGCGACCAGAGCGTGTCGACGCCGGCGGCGGCCAGCCGGCGGCGCTGCTCCCACTTGTTGGTCAGCCCGACCACCGTCTCCCGGTCGTGGTAGGGCAGGCCGAGCCCGTGGGCCAGCACCGAGGTCAGCGGCACCATGCCCTCGCTGAACGTGGTGATCCCCGCCGGCCGGTGCCGGGCGATCCGGGCCACGGCCTCGTCCGGCTCGCCCGGATCGCACTCCAGCAGCGGGCCGTGCGCGCTGTGCAGCGCCTTCGCCTCGTCGTCGAGCGTGCCGGCCACCACCACGTAGAGCGGTTCGTGGCCCAGCGCCGCCGCGGCCTTCGCTATGTCCGCGGGCCCGGCTGCCGCGCCGGGTACGACGGTGGTCACCACGGTGCTCATCGCTTACTCTCCTCGATGTCACGGACCCGGTAGACCCGGTCCTTCAGCGTCTCGATCCGCCGATAGTCACGCATGATGTCCTCCATCGTGGCCGCCGCCAGGAAGATGCGCATCGTGCTGGAGTAGAGGTCGACAGTCGGCCGGATCAGCTCACCGGGGGCCAGCTTGAGATTCAGGCCGTACACCGCGTCGAGCCCACGGATCTCGTCGACCACCGCCTCGTCGATGCCCTCCACGACGCCGCACAGCTCGGTGGAGGTCGTGCAGCAGACCGCCTCGCCCCGCCTGCGGAACCGACCGCCGGCGTACCCGTCGTCGAACTCGTCGGGCCGCAGGTACGCCAGCGCGGTCAGCGTCGCCTGGTTGCCGCCGGCGCACCGGTCGTGGAACCCGGGATGCATGTTGCCGGCGATCCGGGCGCCCACCTCGACCAGCGCGGGACCCTGCGGCGTCAGCATCACCTCGGCGTGGCTGGGCCCGTAACGCACGCCGAGCACGTCCAGCGCCCGGTCGACGTACGCGATCAGGTCCGGCGCGGGGTGCTCGTCGGCGGCCAGCAGCCGCTCCCGGTCGTAGATGTTGCGCCCGGAGGGCAGCATCCGCCGCTGGTACTCCCACACCCCGCACACGTAGCGCCGGCCGTCGTGGGACACCATGTCCACGACGTACTCCGTGCCGGGCAGGAACGACTGGGCCAGGGCCTCGCCGTTCGTCTCGCAGTAGATGGTGTCCGAGCCGAGCACCGCCTTGGCGGCCTCGCGCACCTCCTGCGCCGACCCGCAGATGTAGACGTTGTCGCCCGCAGCAGACTTGCGGGGCTTCACCACCACCGGGAAGCCGGTGCCCACCGCCCACTCGACCAGCGCCTCGGGGTCGCTGCTCTGCAACTGGTCCGCGCAGTGCAGCCCGGCGGCGCGCAGCGCCTCCGCCATCGCGTACTTGTCGCGGCGGGCCTCGGAACGGGCCGTGCCGTTGCCCACCAGGCCGAGCCGCTCGGAGAGCACGTCGGCCAGTTCGACGCCCGGCTCCTGACCGGCCAACACGCAGACCGGGGCCAGCCGGCGCAGCTGCGCCACCGTCGCGTCCAGGTCGTGGTGCACGATTCTGTGCCGGTAGACGCCGAGGTCGGGCGCCGGCATGGACGACATCAGCTCGGGGGTGCTCTGCACGTGCGCGAGCTCCGCGCCGAGCGCCCGGAACTGCGGCGGCAGGTACTGCGCCGAGGTGTACGCGTCGACCAGCACCACGACCGGCCTGTTCTCTGCCAACGGTCTCTCCTTGCTGAGGTCGTCCGGGCCGGCGGGTCAGCTCACCGAGAAACCGCCGTCGACGAAGATCGTCTGCCCGGTCACGTAGGCGCCCGCCGCGCTGGCCAGGAACGCGGTGACGCCGGTGAAGTCGGCCAGCTCGCTGTTGCGGCCGATCATCGTGCGGTTCGCCATGGCCTGCGCGCGCTGCGGATCGCTGAAGACGGCCTCGGTCAGCGGCGTGTGCACGAACCCGGGGGCGATCGCGTTCACGCACACCCCCCGCGACGACCACGCCTCGGCCTGCGAGCGGGTCAGGGCGCTGACCGCCGCCTTGGAGACCCCGTACGCGCCGCTGTTGCCGAACGCCCGGATGCTCTGCTGCGAGGCGATGTTCAGGATGCGCCCCCAGCCGGCGGCGGCCATCTGCGGGCCGAAGCGCTGGCCGAGCACGAACGGGGCGTCGAGGTTCGCCGCCATGGTCCGGTCCCAGTCCTGCTCGGTGAGTTCGTCCAGCGGCGGCCGCAGGTTGATCCCGGCCGCGTTGACCAGGATGTCCGGCGCGCCGTGCCGGGCCGACAGCTCGTCGGCGACCTGCCGGATCCCGGGCCGGTCGCCGAGGTCGCCGCTGAGCCAGGCCGCGGTGGCGCCCTCGGCGGTCAGCTCGGCCGCGGCCTCGCGCAGCGGGTCGCTGCGGCGGGCCACCAGCACCACGGACGCGCCGGCGCGCGCCAGGGTCCGGGCCATCTGCCGGCCGATGCCGGAACTTCCCCCGGTGACCACGGCGGTGCGGCCCTTGAGGGAGAACAGATCGTCGAGCTCAGCGTGCACGGTGTCGTCCTTCGGCTCGGGTGCGCTCAGGCCTTCTGCCTGGTGGGGCGCAGACGGATGTCGTCCAGATGCACATGGGCCGGCCTGCCCACCACGAACTCCACGACCGAGGCGACGTCGTCCGGCTCCAGCAGTGGACCATTTTCCTCCGCGACCGCCGCGAACCAGGCCGGGTCGTAGCCGGCCGCTTCCTGGAATCCTGATCGGACGAAGCCGGGCTCGATCAGCGTCACCCGGATGCCGTGCCGGCACACCTCCTGGCGCAGCGCCTCCACCAGCGAGTGCACCGCGAACTTGGTCGACCCGTAGACCGGGTTGGCCGCGGAGACCTGCCGGCCGGCGGTGGAGCCGATCACCACGATGTCGCGCGCCCTCGGCGTCTGCTCGGCCTCGGCGTGCTTGCGGAACTGCGCGGCGCAGGCGCGCAGCTGGTGCAGGATCGACAGGTAGTTGGCTTCGACCACCTCGCGCCACTGGTCCGGGTCGGAGCCGAGCACCGTTCCGGGCAACCCGCGACCGGCTGCGGCCACGAAGAGGTCGGCCGGCCCCCAGCGGCTCTCCGCGAGCCCGAGCAGCTCCTCGGTGGCCTCCGGACGGGTCACGTCGGCCGGGGCCGGCAGCAGCGTCCCCGGCGGCACCTCGGCCGCCAGCGCGGTGAGCGGCGCCGGCCGGCGGGCGGCGGCCACCACCCGGGTGCCCCGCCGCGCCAGCCGGACGGCGATCGCCCGCCCGATGCCCGACGAGGCGCCGGTGACGATCGCGATGCGGTCCTCAGTCATGTCGTACCCCCGTCGTGGTCACGGAACCTCTGTCCTGCTCGATCAGCCCGGAGAAGTAGTCGCGCAGCCAGGCCCGGTCCGGGACGGGGAACCGCACGCCGAGCTCGTCGAGCAGGCGACGGGTCCGGCTGTGGTCGTAGCGCACGTTGCGCTCCGGGCGCACCGCCCAGAAGTACGCCGGCGCCAACCGTTCGTCGCCGTCGTCCGCGCCCAGGTAGCGGCCGAACAGGGTGGCGAAGTCGGGTGCGTCGTCGTCGGCCAGCACGCAGCCCAGCTCGCGCAGCGCCGCGAAGATCTCGTCGTAGCTGACCTCGCGGTGGGTGTCGACGTGGAACGTGCCGCCGCCGACCCGGGTGCTGCGCGAGATCGCGAAGATGCCCTCGGCCACCACGTCCACGGGGCTCAGCGCCAGCGTCCGGTGGCCGACGCGCGGCACCCGGCCCACTGCCACCGCCCCGCGCAGCAGCTGGATCAGGCGGTTGTCGCCGCCGTTGCGCTGGAACCGGCCGGTGCGCGAGTGGCCGGCGACGTTGCCGGACCGGTAGACGAACGCGGTGCCGCCTCGGGCGGCGAACTCGTGCACCAGCCGCTCCGCCGCGTACTTGCTCTGCTCGTACTCGTTGAGGAAGCTCTGCCCCACGTCGAGGCTGTCCTCGGCGAAGACCACCGGGTCGCCGTCCGGTCCGCGCCCGCACACCGCGAGGGTGGAGACGTGGTGCAGGTCCTTGGGGCGGCCGGTGGTGGCCAGCTCGATCAGGGCCCGCACCGGGGCGACGTTGTGGCGCTCGAACGTCTCCCGGTCGCCGAATAGCCGGGTCTCCCCCGCCAGGTGGTAGATCGCCTCCACCTCGCGGCCGAGGCGCTGCCGGTCGCGCTCGGCGAGGCCGAAGCCCGGTTCGCTCAGGTCGCCGGTGAGCACGGTGACCCGGTCGCCGTAGCCGCCCAGGTCGTACCAGCCGTACGCCGCGCGCAGCCGGTCGTCGGCCGGCCCGCCGCGCGGCCGGACCAGGCAGTAGATCCGCGCGGTGGTGCGGGTCACCAGCAGGTGCAGCAGGTGCGTGCCGATGAAACCGGAGGCGCCGGTGAGCAGCACCGTGCGGTAGTCGCGGGTGGCCCGCCCGGCCGGCGCCGCGAGTTCCAGTTCGCGGGGCACCTGCGCCAGCAGCCCCGTGCTGGACCCGTGCTCGGTCACGAAGTGGCCCTCGGCCGGCTCGCCGCCGCAGAGCTCCAGCAGCAGGTCGTGGGTCGCGCGGGCCAGGGCGAGCATCCGCTCGTGCGGGTGGCGGCGCGCGCTGTAGGACAGGTCGGCGACCAGCTGACCGGCGTGGATGCGGGCGGTGAGCTTCAGGCCGTACGTGCGGTCGTTGCGCGGGCCACGGACCGGCCCGACCTGGTGCCGCGACAGCGTGGGCCGCAGCAGGTCGTCGTACGGCAGGGCGAACGCGCCCAGGTAGTTGAAGCACACGTCGGCGCGTCGGGGCAGGTGGTGCAGGCCGTACGCGACGCCGAGGTGCGGGACGTTCTCCAACGCCGAGGTCACCGACTTGGTGGTGGCGTCGACGTCGTCGACCACGTCGACGCGGATCGGGAACGTGGAGGTGAACCAGCCCACCACCCGGGAGATCTCGACGGCGTCGTCGAAGACCGCCCGGCCGTAACTCTCGACGTCGACCATCACCTCGTCGGTGCCCCGCAGCCCGGCGAGGGCGTGGGCGAACGCCCCGAGCAGGGCCGCGTGCAGCGGCGTGCCGGTGGTCGTCGCGGCGGCGCGGGCCAGCGCGCCGGTCTCCTCACTCGACAGCCGCCACCAGATCGCCTGCGCGTCGGCCTCGAGGTTGTCGCCGTCGCCGGTGGGGACGGCCGGGTGCCGGTCGGTGCCCTCCCAGTAGGCGAGGTCCGCGCGCAGCGCCGGGGCGTGCTCCCGCAGATGCGTCGCCCAGGTGCCGAAGTCGACCGGGGCCGGCACGCTGACCGGCTCGCGTCCGCCCAGCCGCTCCCGGTAGCAGCGGGTGATGTCGCCGACCAGGATGCGCCAGGAGACCGCGTCCACGCTGAGGTGGTGGCCCAGCAGCAGCAGGTGCGCCTGCCCGGCGGCGCGGAATAGGTGCGCCTTGAACACCGTGCCGCCGGTGACGCTGAGCTCCGCCTGCCGCGCCGCGGCGACCTCGCGGAGGTGCCCGGGCACCGCGGCCGGGTCGGCGGGCAGGTCGGAGACGCTGAACACGTCGGCGACCCCGGTGACCACCCGGCGGCGACCGGACCCGCTTTTCCGGTACGCGGTGCGCAGCATCGGGTGCAGGGCCACGGTGTCCCGCACGGCCGCCGCCAGCTCGGCGGTGCGCACGTCGGCGTCCACGTCGAGCAGCAACGCCTGGTTCCACTGGTCGGGCTGGGCGAAGCCCTGCGCGAAGAACCACTCCTGCGCCGGGGAGAGGGCGGTGTCGTCGGAGCGCATCGGCGCGGCCGCCGGGGTGCCGGCGGGGTCGGCGTCCCGACCGGAGGCCAGCCGGCGGGCCAGCGCGGCCGGGGTCGGCTCGGCGAGGAAGGCGGCTGCGGAGATCCGGTGCCCGGCGGCCTGCAGGTCCGCGATGACCCCGATCGCGTCGAGGGAGCTGCCGCCGAGGGCGTGGAAGTCGTCGTGCGGGCCGAAGTCGCCGTGCCCGAGGTGCCGACGCCACACCGCGTGCACCTCGGCCAGCAGCGGGTCGTCGGCGGCGGCGGGCCGTGGGCCCGGCTGCGGGCTGCGGGTCGGCTGTTGCTCGATCAGCCGGCGCAGCGCGGCGACGTCGGTCTTGCCGTTGGCGGTCTGCGGGAACGCGTCGAGGACCGCGATCCGCTCCGGGACCATGTACGTCGGCAGCACGTCACGGGCCCGCTCCCGCAGGTTCGGGGCGGGGTCGGTGCCGTCCAGGGTCACCGCGGCCAGCAGCGCCGGTCGTTGCCGGCCGGCCAGCACGGCGACTGCGGCGCGGACGCCCGGCAACCGGCGCAGGCCGGCCTCGACGTGCCCCAGCTCCACCCGGTAACCACGGATCTTGACCTGCCGGTCGCCGCGACCGAGGAACTCCAGCACCCCGGCCGCGTCCACCGCGACCCGGTCGCCGGTGCGGTAGCACCGGTCGAGTCCCGGCTCGACCGCCGCCAGGTCGTCGGTGAACGCGGCGGCGGTGGCGGCCGGGTCGTCGCGGTAGCCGAGCGCCAGCGACGGGCCCGCGACGTAGAGCTCACCGACCGCGTCCCGCTCCCGGTAGACCCCCTGCGCGGTACGCACGAAGAGCCGCGTCGCGCCGAGCGGGGTGCCGATCGGCACGGACGCCGACGGGGCGGGGGCGTCGAGGTCCGTGACGTGCCGCAGCACGTGCGCGGCGACGCCGACCGTGGTCTCGGTGGGCCCGTAGTGGTTGACCAGCATGCCGGTGATCCCGGAGGCGAGGATGTCCCGGGCCAGCGACAGGCTCAGCAGCTCGCCGCCGAGCAGCAGCACCCGCAGCACCGGCGGCGCGGTGCCGCCGCCGAAGGCCCGGAAGACCGCGCCGAAGTGCGACGGCGTCGTCTTCAGCACGTCGACGGCCTCGGTACGCAGGTAGCGCAGCAGGCTGGCCGGGTCGCGGCGGGTGTCGTCGTCGACCAGGTGCAGCGTCCCGCCGCTGGCCAGGGCCGCGAAGAGCGACGTGTTGCCCAGGTCGGCGGCCAGGGTGGTGACGTGTGCGTAGCTCAGCGGTTCGCCGATGCCGAGGCGCTCCAGCAGCGCCTCGGTGTAGTGCCGGATGTTGCCGTGGGTGACCTGCACGCCCTTGGGCCTGCCGGTCGAGCCCGAGGTGTAGAGCACGTAGGCGACGTCGTCCGCGCCCACCGCCGGCCGGTCGGGTGGCCGTGGGCCCGCCTCGGCCGGCCCGGCCCCGTGCGGCTCCAGCACCCGCAGGCCGCGCCCGGTGAGCGCGTCGCGGTAGCGCTGCGAGGTCAGCACCAGGTCGGGACCGGCCGTGGCGAGCCGGTCGGCGCACTCGGCCAGCGAGCCCTGCGGTTCGATCACCGTGTACGCCGCGCCGGCGTCGAGGGCGGCCAGCAGCGCCACCACCACGTCGACGCCCCGATCGAGGTGGACGCCCACCAGCGAGCCGAGGCCGACGCCGTGCGCGCGCAGCCGCCGTGCCAGTCCGGCCATCCGGTCGTCGAGCGCCGCGTAGGTCAGGCGGTCCGGTCCTGCCACGAGGGCGGTCCGGTCCGGATGGTTTCGAGCATGTGCACGCACCAGCGCGGCGAGCATGTGGCTCCCTTCTACTGCCGGGGCCCCGGCCGGCGGACGGTCAGCTCCAGTAGAGGAGGGGCTCCTGCGGACCCTTGGACGCGATGAACGCGGCTGCGCCGACCCGGTGGACGCCCTCACCGGAGGTCACGGCGTGCAGCATCCGCGGGCTGAAGATGATCAGGTCGCCGGCGTCCGGGTGGATCTGCACGACCGGCGGCTCCACGGTCGCCGGGTCGAGGCCCTCGACCTCGAGGATGGTGCGGGTCTCCTCGGGGGTCGGCTCCCGCAGCCACAGTTGCAGGTCGCCGCCCCGCTCGGGGACCTGCAGATAGATGTTGGCGACCAGTTGGTTGAGCACGCCCTGGATCTCCGGCGCGTCGGTCTCCTGGTCGATGGCGTCGTTGTGCGGGTAGAACTCCGAGGTCTTCGGCTGGAAGACCCGGAACGCGCCGACGAACGCGGCCCGCCCGCGCAGCCGCAGCAGGTTCGCGCCGGCCGGCCACAGCTCCTGCAGTTCCAGGCGCACCCGGTCCATGGGCGACAGGTACGGGTGGAACATCGAGCGCACGTCGCGGATCGCCGGCAGCGCGGCGTCGTGGTACTTGGCGGTCAGCTCGGCGTCCCACTTGGTGTCGATGTGCGGCATGTAGACCCGGCCGACGCTGCTGGTGTACTGCTTGTGGTAGTGGCCGAGGGCCGGGTGGTCGATGGCCTTCTGGGCGACCTCCGCGGCGATGTCGACCGGGTAGTAGCCCCGGACGTGGATCGCGCCGATCTCCCGGTTCGCGAGCTGCAGCAGCGTCTCGGTGGTGAGCTCGGGAGCCACGTCGTTGGTCAGGGTGCGGACCACCTGGGCGGTGTCGGTCATGGATCGACTCCTTACTCGAAGTAGTGCCGGGCAGGGCGGTGCGCCGGCCCGCAGGCGGCGGGTCGGTTGCTGGCCTGGACGGGGCCGGGTCTGGGCGGGCCGGGTCTAGGGCGGGCCGGGCTCGGTGGGGCCGAGCTCGCGGGGAGGCTGGGCTTTCGGAGGGCCTGGCCCGAAACCGGCGGATGCCGGACGGAGACCGGGCCGGGCCGGCCTCGGACGGGACGTCGCCCGGCACGCCGGCGGGCACGCGTCCCCGGTGGGCGCGGACGGGACAGCCTGGTGCCGGCACGACGCCCCGGACCACCTCAGCTCGGTGGGATACAACGGCCAGGTGGAGACAGACGATGAATTCATGCGCCCCCGGAAATCCAGCAATTCGTCTGTGCGGGGATCACACCCCGATGAATGTCGTTCGCCCGCCGGTAGCGTCGATGATCCCAGCTGCGATATCGAGCGAAACAAGCTGCTTCGAAAAGCTATGCCAATCGCCCGAGTCGCGTCAACCCCTCACCACGAAGCAGCCACGCCGGCATCGACCGGATGTCGAATGAAGTCAAGATCCATTGTCGCACGCCGATGGCTGTGACGTTGGAAGACGTCGCTGGACCCCCGGTCGTAGGATTTCCACAGTGGATGGACGAGCCCGTCGGCCGAGGGGCACCGACGCTCGGGAGCCGGTTCCGCAGAACCTTTCCGACCCGCAGGCGACCACTCGCTCGACACGGCGGCGGTCGGCCGACCGGTCGGCGCCACGGCGACGACGCGCGGCGGGATTGCTCCGCCAGCGCCGCGCCGCACCGAGGAAGTCGTAGCCGCACTTGATCGAAACGGCCGCCCGCACGACTTCCGCGATAACGACCACAGTCGCGCTCCCGAGCAGATCCGCGAGGACACACCAACCCGCCCGGGCAAGCTGCCCGGAAAAGAAACGCGACCTACAGAAACAACGCGTCGACATCGGCGGCAGAGCGGTGACCGGCACCGAGCAGCAGCCCGCCGCCGGCCGGGTCCATTCCGATTTCCGGGATGCCGTTCGACGACGCGGACGACGGAGGAGCGGGTGCCGCGCGGCCAGGGACGGCGAGGATCGGGCCGGGTGCCGCAGCGGCCGGAGGCCGGGCCGCACCGGAACCCACGCTCGTCCGCCCCCGGCCGCCGGCGCCTAGGAACCGAGCGTCGGGCCGGTCGGGGTCAGCAACCGAGCCGCCCGGTGGAGAGGGCGATGTCGTCGATCCAGAGGTCGAACTCGCCCGGCGTGGTGCCGCCCTGGTAGAGCTGCCAGCCGATCTTCACCGTGTCGACCGCCGGCAGGATGAAGGGCACGGCGTTGCCGCCGTGTTCGGTGGTGGAGGCGGTCAGTTCCGGCCTTGCGACGCCGTCGATCCAGACCGCGACGCGGTTGTCGGCAGGGTCGAGCTTCCACTCGAAGCACTGCCAGGTGTCCGCCGCGACCGGGGCGGACTCCCGCCAGTTGGTCCAGTCGCCGGTCGGGCCACCGTCCGCGCCCACCCCCCAGAAGACGCCGGGGACCGTGGGCGCGTACTGGCCGCCGACCGGACGGACGATCTCGGAGCTGCCGGTGCCGCTCGCCTCCACCAGGGTGAAGTGCGCCCAGTCGGGGGCGGTCGGGAAGGCGTCGACGCGCAGCCGCATCCGGCCGTAGAACCGGTTCCCCGGCGCGGCGAAGTCGTCGACGCGCAGAAACGCCCGCCCGTTGTCGACGGTGTGGACGTGTAGCACCTGGTTGCCGTGCCGGGCACGCTCGACGGTGAGGGTGCCGTTACGGGTGTCGACGCCCCAGTTCAGCGTGCTGGGGCCGCCCCGAGGCAGCCGCTCGAAGTCTTCGCAGAAGAGCAGGCCGCGCGGGCACGAACGCGGGGCGGCGCCCGAGGCGCCGGCCGGGACGCTGCCGGCGGTGGTGCCGAGGATCAGGGCTGCGGCGAACACCGCAAGGAAACGACGCATGGTCATCCTTTACGAGGTGGGGAACCTGCCGCCCGGGCAGGAGGGCTGGACGGAACTCGCCGACACGGCAGATCGGGCAACCCGCCGGGGCAGCGGTCGAAGGTCGCGCTGGTCTCAGAAACGCGTGGCGGGAAGACGTACGGCGGACGCCTGGGCGTCGTGATGACGATGGCCCGGCGATGCGGCGCGCGCCCGCCGAAGCGGCGCGTCGCCGGCACTGCGATGCTCCCGTGCTGGCCGTTCCCAGCGCGGTTGCCCCCGCGCTGCGGCGATGTGAGCCATTCCAACACGCCCGTACCCGTTCCGGCAACATCGACGACCCTGAGCATGACGCCGGCCGTCGGGCCCAGCCCGGAGCCCCGATCCGCGAGCCCCGACAAGGGCGTGCGCCTTGCGGGTGGCGGCTTACCGGGGCGGGATCGGGACGACCGCCTGCGACTGGAAGATCCGGGCCAACACCCGGTGCTCGTCGACCGGGTCGACTGCGGGCAGCAGCGACCCGGCGGCGCGGATCGACGCCAGCAGCTCCGCCTGCGGCGCCAGCCCGTACTCGATCAGGTAGTAGGTCACCGACTCGGGCCAGAGCCAGCGGCCGTCGGTGCGGTAGCTCATCGGCACGACCGCGCCCCGTTGCGGCTCGACCACGTCGGTCGTCCTCGCCGTGGTGGCCAGGACGGGCGACCCCGCCTCCAGGTACGCCACCACCCGGGCCCGCTCCGTGCCGTCGAGGCGCTCGTGGTCCGGGTGGAACCACGGGCGGCCGCCGTCCACCGCGTCGAAGACCCGGGCGAGGCGGATCGGTGACGCCTCGGCCCGGGTCCAGAGCAGCGCCCCGGCGTCGCGGGCCCGGCGGGTCGTCGGCGGCGGGTCGTCGCCGGGCCGGTACGTCTCCACCAGCGGATCGGCCCAGGCCGGCCGCGGCCAGCGCCCGCATCACCGTCGCGGTGGCCTGCGGCAGCGGGCCGTCGACCTCCACCACGTAGAGGCGGGTGGGCGGCAGCTCCGCCTCGGCCCACTCCGGCGCGAGACGCCAGGCCCGCCAGAGCGCGACCGAGCCGGGCAGCTCCGCCACCGCGCCCTGCGCCGCGTCGTCGATGGCGTCACCCAGGCCCCGCCCGACGAGGTCGAGCAGGGGCGGCACGGCGCCGCCGAAGGGGCCCGTGCCCGGCAGGGCCGGGGCGTACGTGTGCCGGACATCCAGCTCCGGCTGCAGCGCGGCGAGCCCGTCGGTTCGCCCGTCGGCGAGCCGGAGCCGGGCCTAGGCGAGCACCTCGTCCGGGATCCGCCCGGTGAGCCGCAGCAACGTGTCGTGCAGTTCGGCCTGGTCTGTCATCTCCGCACCCTTCATGTCGAAACAGTGCCGCCACCGCCGCCCGTCCGGGGCGTCGAGGGCAGCGCCCGGTCCGGTGAGATCCAGCAGCAGTGGCGCGGCGGCGGTGTCGAAGGGCGACGGCAGGGCGGGGGCGAAGTCGTACCCCGGGTGGGCCCGGTCGTCGGTGGCCGGGACGGCCTCGGCGAGCCGTACCACCGCCGGCAGGCCCGGCAGGGTGGCGACCAGCAACTCTGTCACAGTGACGCTACCGACGGGACCGGACGGCAGCCGCTTGCCGTAGGCCACGGCGACCGGAGAGGGATCCGACGAACCATGATCAGGGTGATGCTCGTCGACGACCAGGCTGTCGTGCGGGCCGGCTTCCGCGTCATCCTCGAACAGGCCGAAGACATCGAGGTCGTGGCGGAAGCCTCGGACGGCACCTCCGCGATCGCGCTGGCGGCCCGGCTGCGCCCGGACGCCATCTGCATGGACGTCCGGATGCCCGGGGCGACGGCCTCACGGCGACCCGCCGGATCGTCGCCGACCCCTCCGGGCCAGCGCCGGCCGTGCTCGTGGTGACCACGTTCGACCTCGACGAGTACATCTTCGGCGCGCTCGAAGCCGGTGCCAGCGGATTCATCCTCAAGGACTGCGAGCCCACGGAGCTGATCGACGCGATCCGGCGGCTCGCCGGCGGCTACGCAATGGTCGACCACGCGGTCACCCACCGGGTCATCGCAGAGTTCGCCCGCCGGCGGCCGCCCGCCCCGTCGAACGCCGCGACAGCGCGCCAGCTCACCCCCCGGGAGACCGAGATCGTGGTACTGCTCGCCCGAGGGCTGTCGAACGTCGAGATCGCCAACGAGCTGTTCATCGAAATCAGCACGGTCAAGTCGCACCTCGGGCGCGCGATGGCCAAGATCGGCGTACGGGACCGGTTGCAGACCGTGGTGTGGGCCTACCGCAACGGTGTCGTCCCGCGCTGACCACCCCGCCGAAGACCGCCGCTGTGGTGGGCGCGACCGCGACGCCGGCTGTGATCTGGACACGTGTACGCGCGCCAGACGTGAAGGGTCTCATCGTTGGTCCCGCGCCGCTTCCTGCGGGTGCGCACGAGACGTTCGCATCAGGGCGACATAACCGTCCTCCAGGCTTGGTGCCACCGCCTCCGCCCCGGCCGGCGGAGTCTCGGTGACGAAGCGGTAGAGCATGCCACTCGACGCGGCTTGTGCATTGACCACCGTCAGGTCACCGGCCGGCGGGGCGCCGGTGGTGTGCAGGCTGAACGTCCTGCCGTCGGCGGCCTCGACCAGGCCGTTGGTGCTGCCGTGGTAAGCGAGGCGGCCGGCGTTGAGCACCGCTACCTCCGGACAGGTCTGTGCCACGTCATCGAGAATGTGGGTGGACAGGATGACCGTCCGGTCACCGCCGAGGCCGGCGAGCAGGGCGCGGAACCGCATTCGTTCCTCGGGATCCAGGCCGGCGGTGGGCTCGTCGACGATGATCAGCTGCGGGTCACCGAGCAGAGCCTGCGCGATGCCGAGGCGACGGCGCATGCCTCCGGAGAAGCCACGTACCCGGCGATTGGCATACTCGGTCAGCGCCACCCGTTCGAGCAGCGACCCGACCTGGCTGCGGCGCACCCGCTTGTTGTCGATGCCCTTGAGCAGGGCCACGTAATCGAGGAACTCACGGGCGTTCAGGTCGGGATACAGATCCAGATCCTGAGGCAGGTAACCGAGCACTCGGCGGACGGCCTGCCGGCCCGGACCGGCCATGTCGTGGCCACCCACGATCACCCGGCCGGACGTCGGGTTGATCAAACCCGTGATGATGCGCATCAGTGTGGTCTTGCCGGCCCCGTTGGCACCGAGCAGCCCGATCATGCCGGGTGCCAGCGATAGGGAGAGCTGGTCCAGGGCGCGCGCGTCGCCCTTGAAGGTCTTGGTCAGATCCGTGATCTCGATGTCCATCGGGTCTCCGGTCGGCGTCAGAGGCGGCGTCGGGCGAGCGCGCACGACGCGGTGAACAGCACGGCGCTCATCCCCACCACAAGGAGGAGGTTGACGGCGGCGGTGGAGGAGGAGGAGGAGGAGGGGGCGGGAGCAGCAAAGGCGCCCTCGCCGGCCCACAGTGTCGGTGTGTGCAGCCAACCGCCCGCGACGTAGTCGCCCAACGGGGACAGCAGCGTTCCGGTGACCGTGGGGATCGGCACGATGCTGGTGCTGAACAGGGTGGCCCAGAACCAGGTGCCCACTGCGATCACCCGGACCACCGCCATCGGCAGCACCAGTCCCAGCGTCGCCGCGAAGGTGGTCAGCAGCAGGGCGCTGGGCACGGTCACCGTGCAAAAGGCGATCACGGCCCAACCGAGGGTGGTCACGTCACCACTGGTGAAGGTGAGCACGACCCCCACCACGACCATGGTGACGGCCACGGGTGCCAGCGCCGCGGCGAGGCTGCCGGCCAGCGAGCCGAGCATCCTCGCCGCGAGGCTCGACGGCGTCGCGAGCAACAACTCGTGGAGGCCCCTGCGGGTGGTGCCGGCGAACCGGTCGGCCAGAGCGACGCCCAGCCCGACCACCACCAACAGGTTCATGGTCAATGACCAGGCACCGACGCGAGCGGCTGCGGTGTGGAGATCGGCCGATGCCGGCGACAGGATCTGGAAGAGCAGCCCGATCGCGAGCAACGGCAGCACCGCCAGCCAGACCACCTTCCGCCGCGCCGCCATCTGGAACTCGTACTTGATCGCGCCGGTCAGCGCGGGGCTCAGCAGGCGGCTCATTCCCGGCTCCCGTTGATGAGGCGCTCGGAGGCGCCGAGCTTGCGAAGGGCCAGGACCGCGAGCGCGACACCGGCGACGGAGAGCAGCGCCCGGTTGACCTGCCACACCCCGATGAAGCGGTCGAGGTAGAAGATCTGCAGGAACCAGAAGCCGATCACCACCACCGAGGCGCCACCGACCGAGCGAAGCCTGGCGGTCGCCCAGGCACCGGCGCCAATGAACAGCAGCGCGGGGCCGAGGGGCACCAGGATGGCCGCGACACCGTGGGCCGGGTGGTTCCACTGGCCTTGCGCGATCAGCACGACCACCAGCGCGGTGGCGGCCAGCAGAGTCACGGCGGCGACCACGACGAGGCGACGCAGCACCGTCCGTGGATAGGGGGTGGGCATGGTGGACTGCAGCTCAGGCATTCGCTCCCGGCCGACGGCGGCGACGGCCGCGATCCCCGCCGTGATCGGGAAGGCCATCGCCACCAGCCTCACCATTCCCAGACCGACCGCGTCGGCCGTACCGGCGTTCGCCGCGGCCGCGGCCAAGGAGGCGGCGATGATCCCGCCGGTGGCCAGCCAGGGCAGCGCGAGGCTGGCGATGCCGCAACGCCTGGCCTCGAATCCCCAGATCTCAACTCCTGTCACAACAGGTACGTAGCGACAGCGGGCGAGGTGGTTCACCGATCTTCGATGGAAATTCGACGTGGTCCCGGAACCAGCCGGACGGCCAGTGCCAGGAGGAGCACGGACACGACAGCCGGCACAGGTGAACCGGACCAGACCGCATCGAGCATCGCTCCGACACCCACATTGGGCACACGCCGCTGCGGCAGATCGGCTGCCACAGCGGAGAACCACACCAGAGCCCCGGCCAGGCTACCGAGCCAGTAGGCACGCCAGATCGTCAACAGTACCGCCACCGAGGCACTCAGCAGCGACGGCCCGAGCCAGCCGGAGAGCAGCACCAACGTGTCGACGGAGTGGTCGAGCAGGGCGGCCAGCCCGGTGGCGAGAAGCGCCGCGGTCAGGTCGACTGCCAACACCGACACCAGCCGGGCCAGGAACACGGCACGCGGAGTGACCGGCAGCACCATGAGCAGCTCCGCCCTCGGGTCGGTCCGCGGACCGCAGACCGCAAGACCGCCGGCGAGCATGAGCAGGCTGACCAGAGCGCCGAAGGCGGCGCCCCGCCAGCCGGGGTCGGGCACCACCACCGCGAGACAGACCGCCAGGGCGAGTCCGAGCGCGGTGAACGGGATCAGGGAGCCGGGAACCAGCTTGTACTGGGCCGCCACCAGCTGCCGGGCCACCCGCGACGAGCGCCGCAGGCCGGGTCGCGGAACAGCTTCCGGCGGCGCGGCCTCCGCGACCGCGCCGGCCTGGAGCGACCGACGTCCAGCGGCCAGCGCCGGTGCGATCAGCGTGTCGAACGACGGCACGTCGGCCGGGCCGGTGAGCATCTGGTCGGCGGTCCGGGCTGCGGCCGCCAGTCGTGCGGTGGCGGTGACCCGCTCCGCGCACGCCGCACACCCTGCCAGGTGGGAGCGCACCTGCGGCGTCAGTGCCGCAGTGGGATCGGCTGCCGGGAGGAGCGCTTCATCGTCGAGATGGACCATGGCTAGGCCCTCCCTGATCCGACGGCGGCGGCCAGCCGGACCCGCGCGTGGGCCATCCGGCTCTTCACCGTGCCGAGCGCGATGCCGAGAACAGCGGCCACGTCTCGGTACGGCAGTTCGTCGACGACCGCAAGGATCACCACCTCACGCAGATGGTCCGGCAACGCCGCCACGGCTTCCGCCAGAGCCATCAGATCGGCCTTGACCAGTGCCTGGGCCTCGATGTCAACGGTGGGGTCGGCCACCGCCTGCGCTTCAGAGAGCTCCGTCGTCGGCGGCGACGGCCGGCGCAGCCGGTTGTGGGCCTGACGTCGTGCGACGCCCAGCAACCAACCGCGCACCGACGAGTCGCCCCGGAACGAGCTGGCCGCCTGCCACACTGCCAACCAGGCCTCCTGCATGATCTCCTCCGCCACCGACCGGTCGGGTGCCAGCCGCTGCAGCATCCGCAGCATCGTGACGGCGTGCCGCCGGTAGAGCTCACGTAGCGCTTCCTCGCTGCCGTTAGCCAGCGCGTTCATCAGTTGCTCGTCCGAATCCACTGCCATGTACGTAGCCGCTCCCGTCCGCACGGTTCACGTCGCAGCCCGGCAACTTCAGCCGCACCTCTGGCACGGGCACGAATTCGCGCAGGATCCGGTCTTCCTCGGTGGTTGTTGGAAGGGCGGCTGGGCCGTCGTCAGCGGCGTCGCCGAGCTGGCGTAGGACGTCGTGGAGGCCGTTGGCCACGCGGGCCAGATGCCGACCATGTTCGTGCCCGAGACGGTGACGGTCTACTCATCGAGGCGGTCATGATCTGCTCAATGAGTCGATGCAAGGCGCGCGGGCAGCGGTAATCGAGGTCAGCTTCGGCCAGCCAGCGCACGACAGTCGACAAGCGGGTGCAGGCTGCAAGGGTTGGCCCGAGCTCGAAGTTACTGCCGGCCAGCATGACAGGAGACGAAGTAAGCATACCGGCACTGATCGTGACCGAGAGCACTCCAACTGCGTCGCCTGCTGCCGTTCTTGGACGGGGTGCCCGGTGGGTGCTCGCACATTCAAGCCCCAAATCCGACAATACCCCCGAAAGGGGCAGCGTCAAACAGTCACGTTTGGCTATCTTCCCAGTTCAACGGTAGGCCGCCTGGGACTCGAACCCAGAACCTAAGGATTAAAAGTAAATCGGTTTAAGTAAATCTTCGCTCTTCAAGTAAAGCGGCGGCTCGTCCAGATTCCGCCCCTCGGGTCCGGCGACATTCGTGCTGGTCCAGCGGCTGGCGCCCCCAGTGGCGTTCCCGTCGGTGAGGGCTTCCCGGTCCGGTATCCAGGGTGCGTGCCGGGAATCCGTCGAGCGCCGGTACATCCGAGCACCCAGCGAGCACCCAGGGCCGATGGCCAGGCGGCCTGGCTGGCGACGGTAACTCGCGGCACCAGACCTCGTTACTCTGTAGCCCGCCAGCAGGTGGCGGACTTGATCCTAGAGGTGGACGCCTCGACCGTCATCTACCACTCCGACGCCGCGAACACCCGCGTCCACCGATCCCACAACGCAACAGAGCCCTCGACCTCATCTGGCACATTCGGCAAGCTGGAGGCACTGGCGCTTGGCGGCGAGCGCCTGCTCTGCATCGCGAATGCGCTTCGCATCCCACGCCGCGCGGGCCAGGGTCAGCCGCTACTCGGCCTCGGCTACCTGCTCGCGCATTTGCTTTAGCAACGGATGAGCGGACGTCTCGGTACGCCGCCGAACGGAGTCCATTTTCTGCCGGACCTGCTCGTCGACCGCGCGCAGCCGGAGGTCCAGAACGGCGGCGACCTCCCGCGGTACCCGGCCTGCCTCGTGCCACTGCTCCTGAATCTCTCGCAACCGATCCTGTGCCCCGTGTGGATCGGCATTGACGTCCAACGCCTCCGCTTCAGCCAACAGCGCCTGCCTACGAGCCAGGTTACCGCGCTGCTCCGCGTTGCGGGCCAAGAAGGTCTCCCCGCGCCGCGTGAAAAACCGGTCTTGCGCCGCCCGGAATCGTTCCCAGAGCCTCTGCTCGGATTCCCGAGAAGCCCGAGGGGCGGCCTTCCAATGCGTCATTAACTCCCGCAAACGGATGGCAGCGCTCGCCCATTCGGTTGAGCTGGACAGCGACTCAGCCTCGGCGATTAGCTCCTCCTTGGCAATCTGTGCCTGCTTGCGCTGCGCATCCAGGGTGGCGAAGTGAGCATCCCGACGACGCGCAAAAGCGTCGCGGGCGGCGGCGAACCGGTTCCACAGCTCGCCATCGGTCTTTTTGTCCACTCCTCGGATGGACTTCCACTCCTCAAAGATGTCCTTGAGGCGGTCGCCGGAAGTCTTCCATTTGGTGGAGTTCGCCGCCAGCGTCTCGGCCTCCTCCACAAGAGCAGTCTTGCGGCCCACCGATTCGATCCGAGCAGCGTCACGGGTGGCGCGCTCCTGCGCCGCCTTTTCCGACGCGGCCGTGGCTAACCGTTCCAGCCGGGTGGTGAGCCCGTCGATGTCGCCTACCACGGGGGCCTCATCCAGCGAGTCGAGCAGCCGTCGTATGTTGAGCAATGAGTGGTTGGCGTCGACTGCACCGGATTTCATCCGCGCCTCCGTGAGATCCACCTCGGTAATAAAATCGGCGAACCGTCGGGAAAAGTGGGCTAGGCCCGCTTCCGGTGTACCGGCTTTCCAAGAGCCGACGGCGCGCTCGCCCTTGGTCGTCCTGAAATATACGTTGCCGTCCGCTTCCACCCGCCCGAAGGTGGTCCAATCGCAGTTGGAACCTTCCCACTTGGCTTTCCGAACTGGGTATGCGCGCCGAGAGGTGGCTACGTCTTGATACGATACCTGCGCGGCGTGTACTAGTTGCTCTAGGACATCGCCGCCGCCTTGCGCTTCAATGGCCAGTGCTACAAGTTGCATGGAAGCGATTGTGTGGGGGTGCTTGGAGCCAAGGATCCGGGTGCGGAATCCAAGGACCTCTTCGCTCAGCACCCGTGCTTGCGAGTAGTCGCCGAGGAGCGACAATACCGTTGCCAGGTTGCTCATGACGGCGACGGAATCTGGATGTTCTTCACCTAGTATGCGGCGGCAGACCATGAGCATTTCCTCGAACATGTCGCGCGCTTGTTCGGCTTTTCCTGTGGCGGCCACTGCCAGTGCGAGGTTGTTCATAACCGAAAGAACCGCCGGATGCTCCTCGCCGTAGAGTCGGCGGTGAGAAAGGACGGTTTCGGCGAGTAAATCTTCGGCCCAGGCCGCGTTACCTGAAGCGAGCGTGAAGGCTCCCAAGTTGGCTGTTGCGGCAAGGGTTTGGGGATGGTTCTCTCCCAGCACTGATCTAGCGGCAGAGACCAGTGACTCCTGCACTTGCAGGGCCTCGGCCGCGTTCCCGAGCCGAAACAGCGTGGTCGCGTGGTTATTGACGGCAGCGAGCGAGTCGGGATGCGCCTCGCCGAGATATCGCTTGCATGCCCGAGTGAGCTCGCTGTACAGCGCTGCAGCCCGTACCAGCTCACCCTGCTCGCATAGGGTGAATGCGAGGTCGTTCAGCGCCTGGAGCATGCGCGGATGGCCTGGCAGGAGCGTCCGTCGGCACGTCGCGAGAACGTCCTCCTGAATCTGGCGGGCTTCATTTAGCTGTCCGAGCTCAGACGACATTCGCGCAAGGTCGATTTTTACTCGAAGCAGTTCATCGTCGGTGCACTCGCCAGAATCTTGCATCATGTCGAGTGAACGAAAGCACCACTTTATCGCTTCGCTGACGTTTCCTCTGAGCTCGTGTAGCCGCGCAATTATAAGGGCGAGTGGGTAAACTCCAACAGGATGTTGACCAAACGCCATTGCCGCCTCAACTACCGAACTGGCGTGGTCGAGAAGGTGCGATATGCGCCATGCGTAGGAGCCATACCCAAGGTCTGCTGTTAATGCCTCTGATATTTGCCGTATCCACAGAGCGGTATACCGAAGACCTTCCTGACGTTCCGTCGGCGACACGACCAGCGAGAGCACTGAACGAATTTGGGGGTGTATCCGAAAAGATGACGAATCGACGACCGACGCCAGCCGATACTTAACCAGGAGGCGCAAGACCTCGTCGGGTGCCTCGTTGGTAACGCCTAGAATAATTGCAGGAATCGGAGCGTCGCCGAGACTTGCGAGAACCGGTAGTGCCGCTCGGATAGCAGGAAGCTCGGTGCAGACAGCAGTGGCGCAGGCTGTGACGAGGGCCGAGACGATGGAACCGCCTGGCGTGGACCCTTTCTGACCTCTTAGGGCAGAGGAGACAAGACCTTCAAGCCTATGAAGAGGCCACTCAGCCCGATGTAGCAGTGTCGTGGCGAGTTCGACGGCGAGAGGCGCGCTGCCAAGCCTAGCCGCGAGTTCCCTCGCGCGCTGAAAGTCGTCTACCTCTGCCGTCCGCATAATCAATTGAGCGCACGTGCTGGAGTCGAGGCTATCAACGTCCAAATAGCCTACGTGTCGGCCCCAGCTCCGTAGCCGTGATGTGATAATCGTATGACCGGCGCCTGACAAAGGCACCCACGGCATCACGAATTCAGGATCGCCTGCGTCGTCGAAGATAAGGAGCCAGGGGCGCTCCCGCGTCTCGCACCATTCACGCACCGCCCGCGCCGCGCTTAAGCCGTCGTCGACCGGTTCAGTCAGGCCGAGCGCCACTGCAAGCTCCCGAAAATCCGCAAGAAGTGTGTTTCGATCACGGGCGCGTAGCCACCAAACGACCTCGTAATCTGGCCGACTTCGGTAGGCGAATTCGAGTGCTACTGCCGACTTTCCCATTCCGGGCATGCCGTGGAGAACGAGCGCGCTCTGATGAGGAAGGGCCGACGCGAAGTATCGCTTTACCCCGTCCACTAGCGCTTCCTGCCCTGAGAACCGGAATGTCCTATTAGGGGCATTCCAAAGAAACGGTGTCGTCCTGCGATTTGCTGGCACGAGGGCTAGGGGTCTCCCCATGCGCGGAAAGGACACGCGCGGTGGCCGCGACCGCTGCTCCAGTGCTGGGTTCAGTCGCGCGGTCCATTCCTTCTCAGGTATGCCGCACAGATCAACGAAAAAAACTGGACCGATGATCCGGGCAGCATCGACGTCGTCTAGTCGGACGGGCACCACCCGCTTCCGAGCCGACAGATGAGTGAGTGGCCATTCCTCGGGTAAAAGACTACCGAGACAGGCCTCAGTCACCAGTAGTAGGACATGTCTGGATGATTCGATATGATCCGTTAATGATCGTAAGATGTCGGAAGCGGAATGCACGCTCCAGCCGGCTAGGTCACAGCTGTAACCTGCCGCTTCCAAGTGGTGCCTGATAAGAAAGGCCTTTGAAAGATCGTCACGTGCGTAGCTAACAGTGACCTGCGGATGGATGCTGGGCTTAGGCTCCGTCATCTCGCCTCCCGAGGTCTTGGGGACCTGCGCTCAACCAGGTCGTGTGCTGACCTACGCTCTTGCTGCGACCAGGGAACGGTTGATCAGCGGGCGGCCGCCCTGGTGGCCGCAGGGCTCCCAAGATCATAGCTTTGCAGGCTTCCTCCTCGTCGAGTAAGTTATAGAGTCGCAGAGGATGCCGTGTCTGTAAATAGGCTGGAATGCTGACGTCATCCAGTAATACGGGTATCCGTCGCGCGTACTCGTGCCGCTGAACGATGCGGCTCTCGGCAAGGTAGAGGTCGCTGTCGTCCCGCAGGGACGCAGTGGATATTATGACGAATACTTGATGCACCTTTGCGAAGCCCGCCTGAAGGGTCTCTAGGTAGAAGTCGCCGGGGCGAAGGTACCAGTCGCGAATAAATACGCGGCGCTCGTCATTGGCGAGGCTTTGGGCGATCCAGAGGCCCCAGTCGGTGTCGAAACTATTCGTGGCGTAGGAGACTGCACAGTCTGCGGAGGTTACAATGGCCGCGTCGAGCAGGCACGCGCCTAAGTCTGCCCAGATGTTAACGACGGAGCTTATCGAGGTGGCATAAACTGTCCCGCCGTCGGCTTGACCGGTGTCTAGATCGGACGTCGGGCAACATCTTATAAGACCTCCGGCAGCTTCTCCTTTACCTGTACTGACAAGCAGGGGGGAGCCGCTGTACCCGTCAAGTTGAGTGCCGACACCAGCCTGCTCGGAGTACAGCTGGATAGCCGAAACACCATCAAAAATCGTTGCCTCAATCTCGACTATTGAGCCGCTCATGCTGCTCGCGTCGTGGGGGAACGGGCGCGACACGGGCCATCCGACTGCAACGAATCGATCGTGGCGAGCCAAGGTAAGTGCAAGTGGAACCGGCCGCAGGTTTCCCGGCAACGGATCAAGCAAATCAAGTAGGGCCACATCGAGCGTTGCGTTGTACCGAACAACGCGCGCGGAGATCTCCTTACCCCCGAAGCTTATTGCGACTCTTTCGTGGATAATGTCGCCGGTTTTGCGGTCACCGACGCAGTGGAACGCCGTTAGGGCCTGGGTGGTCGAGACGGCGAATGCGGTTCCGGAGAACCGTTCTTGCTCCTGGAATACTCGCAACTCCCCAACCGCGAACCGACTGTCGTGCACGGTTAACCCCTCTGACGGCTCCAGGTAAGGGTCGCCTCGATACCGGCCTTGGTGGAGGCCTTGGCGATGACAACACCTGCGTCGGCTTGGAGCTCAATCGTGAACTTGATCTCCAGTCCGTCTAGTGCCATACCCTGCTCTGCGGGTGCCTCCAGTAGCGTGTCCAGTTTCGCCCGCAGCTGCACAGCCACCGTCTCGATAGCCGCAGCTACGTCATCAAGGCGATCTGTCAAGCGATCGGTGAAGGCACCTCCCTTAAGGTCTCGGACTCCAGGCTTGGGTTGCACGGCAACGAGGATCTCGCTCATAGAGGCGCACGGTACCCCATGCGGTCGACCGCCTCAAAGGACAGCGCCGTCGGATCGGCAGGGCAAGATCACATTAGCAACTTGCTTCTCCTGCCAAGCTCTAGCAGTGGTCGCGTCACCGGTGGTTTGGCTTTGTCCGCTCTGGGCGGTTTTGACTGGCATAACTCTTGAAGGCATGACTCGGAGGGATGAGACATCCAGACGGAGACGCAAAGCACTATTAAAGATCTTGGAAGGTCAGGCCTGAGTCGGTGAGTCTCTGGTGGTAACGGGCGAGGAGCGTGGCGGCGTCGTGGGGTTTGCCGAGGGTGTGTGGGCCGCTTGGTGGTGGATGTGTTCGTTGTAGGGGTCGAGGCGGGGCTCCGGCAAAGTCGTTAGGTGATGCCGAGTTGAGCGTCCCCGTTTTGATGGAGCCGTGGTGTCGGTGACCCGCGGCCGGTTCGGGAGGCGCGGTGAACTTCCGGTTGACCAAATCCGGCGCTGTTGTGTGCCGCAAGTCCTGCAGGGTGGAGCCGCCTCGACACAGAAACGCGCCCTGCCAACCCTGGCCGGTTATCAGCCCGCTCGACCCGCGCGCGGCGGCCCTACGCGGATGCCTTCGTGGCGTAGCTGCCGGTGCACCCGGTCTACGCCGTAGGCGCGCCCGGACGCCTCATGCCGGTAGGTGGGTGGGTGGTCATATAGGTCCAGGACCCGACGCCTCTTCCTGGTTAAGTCGAGGTGGTTCTGGTTTTCCACGTCTTGGTGGCCTTTCACGGCACACCATGCTCTGCACAGGACCCGCCGCAGGATTTCGGCGCTGATCATGGTGACGTAGCCGGTCTCTTCAACGTAGCGGAACGGCGTGTCGGCACCAGCGAGATGGCACGACTGCTTCATACCGGCCTGTCGAGATTCACTGTCGGCTCTGTTCGACACCGCGTCCGAGGACTGTACTTGCTGAAGGCAGCAGCCGATACAGCCTGGCAACGCCGGGTCAACCACTTGAGGCGGAGCCGACAGCAACCGCTCGGCGATCGGCGCTGGGACAGTCTCCACCGCGAACGGCAGGCGCGATGACGAACCACCGGCTGTCACCGGTTGCGTCGGTACCACCGGCGTTTAGGCAGACGCAATGGTTGCACACGCGGCCGAGTTGGCGACTAGACGCCGCCTCGACCCGGGCAAGGAGTCGGAGGACGGGAAGCAGGGGCCCCTCACACCCCCTCAGACGCCGGCCCATCAGCTCTATCGAAGGAGGCACAGCACCATGACCGACACAATCCCGAGCGCTGCGGCCTTCGAGGCTTACACCGGCCCGTTCGACGTGTCGCGCCCGTACTTTGTGGGAGTCGGTGGGGCCGCGATGTCCGGCCCAGCTCTGCTGCTAGCCGAGCTGGGTCAGCAGGTCAGCGGCAGTGATGTGCGCGACTCGGCGGTCCTCGCGGCGCTGCGAGCGGCCGGTGTGCGGGTGCGGGTGGGCCACGACGCGGCGCACGTCGAGGGCGCGAGCTGCGTCGTATCCGCCACGCTCACGCGGAATGCGCCGGAGGTTCGCGCGGCCCGTGCCGCCGGCATCCCGGTGGTGTACGGGGCGCAGGTCCTCGACAAGCTCAGCGCCACCCGCCAGCTGGTGGCGGTGTCGGGTTCGCATGGCAAGTCCACCACCACGGCGATGCTCGCCCACATTCTGCGTGCCCTCGGGCAGGACCCGAGCTACCTCATCGGCGCCGACCTGACCAGGCCTGGCTCCGGTGCCCACCTCGGCCGGTCGAAGCTGCTGGTCGCCGAGGCCGACGAGTCGGACCGCTCGTTCCATTTCCTCACCCCGTCGATCGCGGTCGTCACGAACGTGACCAACGCCCACCCGGAGACCTTCGCCAACCACGCTGACGTGCTGCGCGCCTACGTCGCGTTCGGCAGCCGGACCGCGCCGGGCGGGTTCCTGATCGTCAACGCCGACTGCGTGGGCGCGACGGTGACTGCCCAGGTCATCGCCGACGAGCGGCCTGACCTGACGGTGCTGCGCTACGGCCGGGACCGCACCGCTGACGTCCGGCTCCTGGACTTACGCGCCGAGGGCTGGTCGGCGTCCGCGACGCTGCGGATGCCCGACGGCACCGACGTGCGGCTGACCCTGCCGACCCCGGCGACGCACCACCTGGAGGACGCGGCGGCGGCGGCGGCCTGCGCGGTGGCCCTCGGGCTGGAGCCCGCTGATGTGGCCGCAGCGATGTGTTCCTTCGGAGGGGTGCGCCGCCGGTTCGAGCACATCGACACCCGGGCCGGGGTGACGGTGATCGACTCCTATGCCAGCCACCCAAACGAGATCACCGCCGATCTGGAAGCTGCGCGCACCCTGGCACGGGGGCGGGTGTTCGTGGTGTTCCAGCCGTCCGGAAACGCCGGTGTCCTCGCCTTCGGTCAGCGGATCGGCCAGGTCCTGGCGGACAACGCCGACCACGTTCTACTGCTCGACGTGCACGACACCGTCCCGGACGGCCGCCCGCCGACGGACGTCACCGCCATCATGGACCGACTTCGTGACGGCGCCTACTGTTTGTCCCTCGGGCCCGACCACGCGTCCCGTGTGATCGCGCGGATGGCCGGACGCGGCGACGTGGTGGTGACAATGGGGACCGGTGACGTGACCCGCTACGGTGCGGTGATCCTGGACAGGCTGGGCTGTCGATCCGAGATCACCCTGTCGGCCTGAGGCCTACCCGCTGCCAGCGCTAACTCCTGGGGTCGGCCAGGTACCGGCGCGCGCGCCGGCCGGGTCGGCGCCGGCTTCGCCTGCGGCCGCTGCGGCGCAGATGGCCAGGACGGCGAGGAGGCCAGGGCAGCGGTGATCATGTCCGTGGCCAGCTCGGACTTCGTGGCGAACTCGACCTCGTCCGGGACACCGGCGACCTGGCAGCGGCCCCGGTCCTCGCGGCGCACTCGTACGGGTACCCGTAGCCACGACGGAATGACGTGCGGTCTACGGCTGTCACTGACGGGCGGAACGCCCTTCTGGGGATCAGGTCACCGGCGGGTGGGTGCCTACGGGGACGTTGCTCGCCTGCGTTTGTGGGTCCAGTCCATGCCGATGTGGTCGAGAGCGGCGGTCTTGTCTGGGGTGAGTCGTCCGGCGCGTTGGGCGGTGCGTTGGTCGGCGAGCCATCTGCCCAGTGGTAGGCCGTTTTCGCGGTGGGTGTGGGAGGGCCTGAGGTGGCCTTCGCGTTCGGCGAATGCTCGGGCGGCGGTGAGGTGGCGGTTCCAGGTGTCGTCGGGCAGGGACCAGACGATGCCGAGACGGTCGAGGGCGCGGACCTGCTCGTCGGTGAGTTGACCTCGGTGGCGCTTCTTGCGTTGGCGCTTGATCCAGCTGTCGACGTCGATTCCGTTGACGGTGCGGTCGTGGTCGGTGGGGGTGGGGAGTCGCTGGTGGGTGTGGTGGAACGCCTGGGCTGCGGCCAGACCGTCGTCCGAGTGGGTGTGGGCGCCGATGGTCCAGTCGATGCCGAGGTGGTGGAGGGCTTGGACCTGGTGGGTGGGGAGGGTGCCGGCGCGGTGTTTGCGGCGTTGGGCGCGGAGCCAGTCGCCGAGGCGGATGCCGTCGTGGAGGTGGCCGAAGGGGATGTTGAGGTGTCCGTGTTCGGCGTGGTAGGCGCGGGCCGCGGCCATGGCGCGGTCGTAGTGGGTGGCGCGGGGTGCCCAGTCGACGCCGAGGTCGGTGAGGGCCTGTGCGCGGTCGGCGGGTAGTCGGCCGGTGCGGTGGAGGTAGCGCTGGGTGTTGAGCCATGTGGCCAGGTCGGCGTGGTCCGGGTCGCTGGGGGTGGGGTGTGGGTGGCCGTGGTGGGCGTGGAAGGCGGCCAGTTGGGCGTGGTGTTCCCACCAGGGGGAGGTGGTGCGTTCCAGGATCCGCACGGTGATGTGCCGGGTGAGGTCGTGGAGGGAGTAGGTGTCCGGCAGCCGCATCACCACCTGCGGCGGCAGCCGGGGTTGGTGCCGATCGTCGGGGGTGCGGTGGGTGTCGAGGGCGGTGGGGAGGGTGGTGTCGTGGGCGCGCATGGCGCGGAGGACCTGGCAGACGGTGTCCCATTCGTGGAGGGTGTCGGAAATGCCGGTGGGGTGGTCGGGTAGGACGACGGGTACGAGGATCGTGGCGGTGCCTGGTCCTGTCGGGTTGCGTCGTAGCGCCCGGCCGACGGCTTGGACGATGTCGGTGGTGGAGTGTTTGGGGTGGGTGAAGCAGACGGTGTCGACCGCCGGCACGTCCACCCCTTCGGTGAGGCAGCGCGCGTTGGACAGCACCGTCCAGCCTCCGCCGGGCGGGTCGGCCAGCGCCCGGATCGCGGCGTCGCGGTCAGCGCTCGGGTGGGTCGCGTCGACGTGCAGGGCGGTGAGGGGGCCTGGTGGTCGTTGGCCGGTTGGCAGGCTCGCGGTGGTCGCGGGCAGGGTGCGGGTGAACTCGGCGGACTCGGCGATGCGGGGGCAGAACGCGATCACCCGGCGTAGCCCGTACTCGGCTGCTGCCTTGACCAGCGCGATCTGCGCGAGGGCGGTGCGTAGCCGGGTTCCGGTCTGGTCCAGCACCGCCGGTGTGGTTGCGGTGTGGCGGAGTTGGCGAAGGAGGTCCGCGCGGGTGACCGCGAGGACCAGGATCCGGTAGTCGTCGAGCCAGCCCTCGTCGATCGCCCGGTAGAAGGGGTAGGTGTAGAGGCGGGGCCCGAACACGTGCGGGTCGTCCATCGACAGCGTGGTTGTACCGGCTGCTCCGCCGGCGGGTAGTCGGGGGGTGGCGGTGAGGTAGAGACGCCGCCGCGCGGGCAGGACCGTGTCGTTGTGCAGGAGGGTGCGCTGCCGGCCTGCGATGCCGGTGGTGCGGTGGGCCTCGTCGACCACCAGCAGGTCCGCTGCCGTGCGGGCGGCGGTGAGGCCGGCGCCCAGCACGGGTGCCGATTGGTGGGTCACGGCGATGAGCCTCATCCCAGCGGTGGCGTTTCGCCGGACCCAGGCGGCGACCTGGTGCGGGTCGGTGGTCACCGGGCAGGGCAGATTCCGGGCGCCTGGCGTGGAGGCGGCGACCGTGTCGTCGCCGCAGACTGCCAGGACTGTGGCGGCTGCGCTGGTGGTGGTCCATGCCCGCAGGGTCTGTGCCAGCAGGGCCAGCGACGGCACGGCCACCACGACCAGACCCGCCGGTGCGAGCCGGACCGCGGCATGCAGGGCGAGCAGGGTCTTACCGGTGCCGCATGCCGCGACCACCTGCCCCCGGCCCCCGCCGCCCAGACCTGCGGTGATGGCCTCGACCGCCTCCCACTGGTACCCCCGCAACGGAGGTAGCCCCGAGCCGACGACCGGGCGCGGGCCGGGTTCCGATGTCGGGTCCCGGTCGTCGGTCGCCGGCTGCGGCGTACGGTCGCCTGTTTCGGTGGTGAGGGGTGGGTGGCTGCGGGTTCGGGGTGGTTGCGGTGCGGGGTTGGTGGGATGCCACTGCCGTAGCCGGACCTCGACCGACCGGAGCCCTTCGAGCTTCCTGACAGCGCGTCGCTGCCGGGACTTGGCGGCGGCGGTGGTCGTGCCGAGCGCCTGGGCCATTTTCGTCTTGTCTCCGCCGGCCCAGAACCTGGCCAGCAGGGTTTCGCGTTGCGCGGGTCGCAGGAGCAGGAGTGGGGCCAGCGCGTGCTGCAGGTCGTACTTGCGCAGCACCGCCGCTTCGGCGCTGGACGTCTCGTCGGCACCGGCCAGGAGGGTGTAGTCGTAGGTGAGTCCCAGGGGTGTCTCGTAGCGGGTGCGGTGGGCTTTGGCGTGGTCGAGGATGAGCCGGGACGCGATGGTGCTCAGCCAGGCGACGAAGCGCTGACGCGGCTCGGTGTACCGATCCAACGCGCGGTAGGCCCGGCAGAACGTCTCCGACGTGAGGTCCTCGACAAGGCCCTGGTCACCGCCGCCGACCCGCCTCGCGATGTAGCGCATCACCAGGGGTTTGTTGTCCAGGTAGAGACGGGCGAACGCGTCCTGGTCACCGGCCTGCGCACGGCGTACCAGCGTCCACTCCTCCAACCGTTCGGAGTCTTCTCCACCGCTGCCGCGACGGACGTCAGCGGTGGCAGTCGCACAGGACACAGGGGCACACCTTCGGTCTGATCGGGGTGGGCAGACAGCAGCGGCGTGTCAACGCGACGTCGGGTCGGCGGCGGCGCGCCGTGGGTGAGGGCGTGGGGACGACGGCTGGCGGCGGACGACATCCGGGAACACCAACGTCGAGCTGCGCTCCTGGTGCCCGGCACCCCACCGCCGACCGCAGGGCCTTCCGGGATTAGGTTGCGTCGCCGAAGCCGCGTATCAAGGTCCGGTGAGGTCGAGGGCCGAGGGCAGCGCGGCCGGGTGGTGACAGCCGGCTGCTGGTGTGCGGGTGCTCGGGGTGCGGCGGTTGTCGATGTAGAGGCGGTAGCTGTCGGCGTCGGCGGTGATGATCTTTTGGACGTCGGGTCCCCGGTCCGGGTCCTGGGGTGGGATGGGACCGGTGATGGTGGTGTGGGCGGCGAGGAGGACGCCGCTGGTCGGGTCGATGGTGAGGATGTCGTGCTGTGGCACACCGGATTGGTCGGTGTGCGGCAGGATGACGTCGATGCCGGGGCGTTGGGCGCGGTCGACGACGCCGGTCTGCACGAGGAGGCCGGGTTGCTTCGCGAGGAGCCGCAGGATCGCGGTCCGGACCGGGCGGGTGGGCGCGTAGCGCTCGTAGAGCATCGCGACGCCGCCGATGATGTGCTCGGGACCGGTTCTGTCTCCGGCGACGGCGAGCAGGTAGGCGCGCAGCTCGGCTGGTGTCCTTGGTGTTGGTTCGTTGAACTGGTGGGCGGTGCTGTCGGCCCACCTGGTGTCTCCCTCGTCCGGGGCGCAGCCGTTGGCGGTGGTCTGGACGCTGAGATGCCGGCCGTTGGTGGCGTCGTCGGTGCGCCACAGTTGTTCGAAGCGGACGCGTAGGGGCCATCCGGTGGGGCCGGGTGGGCCGATGATGTCGCGGTACCAGGTACGGCGTTCGGTGTACTGGTACTTGCCGTTGGTGGTGTCGGCGGGGGCGTCGGTGAGGGTGTCGGCCAGGCGGGTCAGGACCGGGCCGGCCGGGACCGGCGGTTCGCTCGGGGGTGCCGTCGGGGGCGTCGTGGGGGACGGTGGGTCGGGGTTGACGCTGGTGGAGGGTCCGGCGCAGGCGGTGAGGAAGAGCGACGCGGTGAGCAGGAGGGCACCGGTGCGGGTTCGGGTTCGGGTCATCGCGTGGCCTGCGTCGTGTCGATCGTGGGTTCCTCGGAGCGGTCGACGACGAGGACGTACGAGCGCAGGTGTGGTGCGCGGGTGTTCATGCCGGGTGGCGGGTCGAGTTCGGTGGTTTCGTGGGCGATGACCCAGCCCGCGCGGTCGATGATCAGGGTGTCGCGGACCTGCTCGTGGGTGACGGCGACGGCGATACCGGCCCGGCCTGCCCGGTCTGCGGTGGGGCGCTGGCAGGTGACGGCTTCGGCGGTGGCGAGCACACGGAGCAAGGCGATCCGGGTGGCCGGTGACGGATGTTGAGTGAGGTGTACGTCCGCGACCGCGCGGATGATCCACTGCGGGCCCATCTCGGGCGGCTGGACTACGGCGAGGTGCGTGGCGACGGCGCCCGGGTCGGTGGGCGCAGGCTCGGGTAGCGGCGCGATGATTCCCCCGGCGGGATGGTCGGTGACGGTGCGGTCGGTGCCGCCTGTGGTGCTGACGGTGCGACCGGACCCGTCCGCGGCCCGCCACTGCCACATCTCGTCGGTGACGATGCTGCGGCTGCTGGTCCCCGAGGGGACCAAGGTGTCCTGCGCAGCCCAGGACCGTGTGTGGACGCGGGCGTATCGGGCAGGGCTCGTCGGGTTGGCGGTGGTCGAGCGGCCGGCGCCGGCCGCTGCGGAGAGCGAGTCGGCCAGCTTCGCGAGGCACGGCGCGGTGATGATGGCCGGGGCCGGTGTGCGGCCGGGGGTCTCGTGCCAGCTTGCGGGGGTCCCCGTCGACGCTGCGGGCAGGTGGCCCTTGACAGCGCGCACCGAGTAGGCGATGACTGCCGTCGCGGCGACGATAACGGCGGTAAGGGCAACCAGTAGCGGCAGACGCCGCATGTTGCCCGCTCGCCTTCCCGCGTTTCGGGTCTTGGTACGGGGTGTGGTCATCGGTGGCCGTCCTGGATTGGCACGGATGGGTGGGCGTGGGTGGGAGCTGCTCCGGTGAGGAACCGGATTTGTGACGGGTGGTCGAGCAGGATGTCTGCGCCGGCGTGGCGCAGGAGGGCGGCGGAGTGGTAGCCCCAGGTGGCGCCGGCGACGCGAATGCCGGCTGCCCGGGCGGCGGCGATGTCGGTGGTGGTGTCGCCGACGTACCAGGTCTGGAAGCCCGGCGCGGCCAGTGCGGTCAGTGCCCGCCAGATGGGCGCGGGCGCGGGTTTCGGGGGTGCGTCGTCGTAGCAGACGACGGTGTCGATCAGCGGTGCGATGGTGGACAGGTCGAGCAGGTGCAGGCGGTGGCGTCGCTGGAGCGTGACGATGCCCTGGCGGATGCCGGCTTCGTGGAACTGGCGCAGCACCGTGACCGCGTCGGGGTTGACGGTGGCGAGGTGGGCGTGACGGGCGTATGCCGTGTCGAAGTGGCGGTAAAGGGCGGTGTGCGGGTCGGTGACGCCCAGGGCGTGCAGCGCGGTCGCCGGGGGCATCGCCAGGACGTCAACGACCGCGGCATCGGTCGGTTTCCGGCCGAGGGCGGCTTCGGTCACCTCGCTGATGACGGCTGCCATCAGCCGGATGCTGTCGAGCAGGACACCGTCGAGGTCGTACAGCACCGCTCGTAGGCCGGGCGTGGGCCCGCACCCGGTGAGGGTGAAGTGCGGGTCTGTGGATGGCGGCGCGGGGGTGGCCAATGGCATCGGTGATCTCCTGCGGGCAGGGCAGTGGAAGAGGGGTGTTGCTGCCGGGTGGCGTGGCTGCGGTGACCCGGCCGGTGGCAGGGCGGGGTGGTGGTTACGGCGGGGTGGCGGGTTTGCGCCACATGGGCCAGAACGGTGTGCGGTCGGGCAGGTGGAACTCCGCTCCCGCCTGGTAGCCGTGACGGGCATACAGGTCACGGCTGGTGGGGCTGCTCGCTTCGAGGTAGGCGGGCAGAGCACGCTCGTCGAGGACTCGGTGGTGGGTGCGCAGAAGGGCGGTGCCGCGTCCGGTGCCCTGCCGGGCGGGACTCACCCCGAGCAACGCGAGGTGGTGGTGGCCGACCTGGCGGGGGTGGTGGTTGTCCAGGAGGGTGTCGAGGTCGACGAACCGCTGCACGTAACGGCCGCACGCGGCGTCGAGGCGCCGGTCGTAGTCCGGCGGCGCGGGAACCGGACGGGTGTGGTCGAACCACACCGCGGCCGCCGAGAAGTCGGTGAGCAGGTACACCTGCCCATGGTTGAGTGCGTGGGCGGCGAGGATGCGGAACTGCCCGGCCAGGACGGTGGCGCGTGCGGTGGGATGGGGGACCAGCCACCGCGTGGCCCGCAGCGCCCCGAACGCGACGGCAAGCAGGTCGGCGACCGTGTCGACGTCATCGGAGGTGGCGTGCCTGATGGAGGGCTTCTCGGCGCTCACCGGCGGGCCCCCGCCCGCAGACCGGCGTCGTGGGCGACGGTGCGTGGGACCGCCGGGGGTGGCACGGCGGCGTGCGCTCCCAGCCCGATCACGGCGTACACCTCGGGTCGGTGGGCGCGCAGCCACCATCCCCAACCGGTTCCCGCCGCCCCGATCGCGAGGAACCCGACCGGTACCGCCCAAGTCAGCCGATGCCCAGGTGCGATGCCGAGGAGGACGTCGATGTTGCCGACGGCGAGGGTCGTGATGATCAGTAGAGCGGCGAGCGCGATCAGTGGCGCGACCAGGCGCCGCCACAGGCTGTCGCGGGGCGCCCCTGGTGGTTGTCGGGCGAGGAACAGTGGGACGGCGATGGCGGTGGTGGTGATCAGCAGCAGGATGCCGATGCCGCCGCTGGTGCCGGCCCAGTAGAACAGGTGCACCAGTGGGTCGCTGCCGACGCTCGCGTAGCCGATGATCGCGGTCAGGCCGATGCCCGACTGCAGCAGCGAGGCGTGCAGCGGGGTGCCGCCGCGCAGGGTGGTCCGCGCCAGGGTGGCGGGCAGGACCCGTTCGCGGCCGAGGGCGAACATGTATCTCGCGGTCGTGTTGTGGAAGGCGATCATCGCCGCGAGGATCGAGGTCGCGAAGAGCACCCGCCCAGCGGTGGCCATCGTCGCGCCGAGGTGCGCACCGGCGGAGTCGAAGAGCAGGTCCGGGCCCTCGGAGGCGGACCGGTCCACGATGTGTTCGGGTCCGACGGCGACGGTCATCGCCCACGAGCTGAGCGTGTACAGGGCGGCGGTGACCCCGACGGCGATGAAGGTGGCGGTCGCCACCGTGCGTTTCGGGTCTCGGGTCTCCTCGGCGAACACGACTGCCGCCTCGAAGCCGATGAATCCCAGGACGGCCAGGACCAACAGCGCGCCGACCCCGGGACCGGCGAGGTTGCTCGGCGACAGCGCCGCGACATTCCATTTCCCGTCGGCGGGGTGGGCCAGGCTCGTCAGGCTGTAGACCACGATGATCGCGACCTCGGCCAGCAGCAGCACCGACAGCACGCGGCCGTTGACGTCCACGCGCGCCAGACCCATCGTCGCGGTCACCGCCCATGCGACCAGGGCGATCAGCCACCACACCACGTCCACACCGGTCCACTGGTCAAGCAGCGGGGCGACGGCCGCGCCGATCGCCCCGTACAGGCCGACCTGGAGCAGGTTGTATGAGGCCAGGGCGACCCACGCCGCCCCCACACCGGCGGGCCGGCCGACGCCCCGGGCGATGTAGGAGTAGAACGCGCCGGCGTTGGCCACCCGCCGCGCCATCGCCACGTAGCCGACGGAGAACAGCGCGAGCACCGCCGCGACGGCGAGGAACGCCACCGGGATCCCGATGAGTCCGGTGGTGGCATATCCGGTGGTAACCACCCCCGCCACCACGGTCAGGGGCGTCGCCGCCGACATCACGAAGAACACCACGGCAGGAACACCGAGGCGATCGGCGGCGAGGGCCGCCGCCACCGACGGCGCCGCTAGCGGTGTGGATGGTCTAGGCATGGCAGTACCTCCAGGAAGCGACAGGGGGGAGCAAGGGCGAGGGTCAGTGGCGGGCGGACAGGACGGCGTTGCCCACGACGGCCTCGGTGGCCCGGACCACCTCCCGGGCCGGCGCCCACATCCGGGCCACCTCGGTGTCGAGGTGGACGCGGACGTCGACGGGTCGACCGTCGAGAAGCCACCGGTCCAGGCCGGTGGCCCGGCACAGACCGCCGAGCAGAAGATCCCCGGCGCCCAGCGGCTCGGCGTGGGTCAGGCGGTACGACAGCAGCGCCCACGGCACCGCGGCGGTGCTCATGTCGACGGGCACGTACGCGGTGTGCCGCGTCCAGGGCAGGCCCACCTGCCGGCAACGGACAATTCCGGCTTCAGCGAGCCGCCATCCGACCCGCTGCGTCGCGGACACCGAGAGGGCCTTGATCCAGGTCCGCACGTCGCGCTCGCCCGGGTTGGCAGCGATCTGGTGCAGCACTGATGCCGCCAGGGGGTCCACTGGCCGCCGCCGACCCCGCAGCGACACCATCGCGTTGTCGGCCCACAGATGCCCGTCGACAACGAGCTCGGCCAGCAGCGCTGCGGCGAGGCCGACCCTGGCCGGTCGAGGGGCCATCCGCAGTCGCCCGTTCGCGTCGTGCCGGGCCGTGAGGAAGAACTGGTCGGCCAGTCTGGTCACGTGTCGCATCGAGGTGAAACCTTCTGTCCGGGATCGGCCACCGACCGGTGGCGCGGTTGGGGCGTTCACTGGCAGGGCCCGGCGGCAGGCGGTTTACCAGCGGGGGACGGGTGAGGTCAGTGCGTTGCCGCCAGGGTCATGTCGATGACGTCAGCGGACGGCTTGCTGGCCTGACGGGCCGCCCCCGCTCTGCATCAGCCGATGCTCCGCATCACCCGGGCGTCCTCCAGCACTCTCCGCTGCCCAGCGGAGCGGACGTGGGCTCCACCAGCTCCTTGCCGCAGGCCGCCACCCCGGGGCACCACACACCGTCGCTCTCATCGATCCCTCCCAAACTGATGGCCTGCCGCCTCGGCTGCTGCGATTGCGGCCGGGCGCGGGAGTGGCGTGCCACCTGCCGTACCGGTTCGTTTCTGGCTTCGCAGCGATGAATGGCGTCGGATGTCAGTTATGGCGGAAGCGTGGGGTGTCGAGAACTGTCGACACGAATGTTCGACACGAATTCTTGTGTCCGCCGGCTACGGGGGCGCCCGATCTGCCTCTCGGCCGATTACTCCGTGTTCTCAGGATTAACATCCGATCCTGTACCGGCGCGGGTCGTAATCATGGCTGGCAGAGGCGCAGCCCAACGTGGTGATACAACAGCTGATTAGATCTCCACCGAACGGGGTGCGCGACAGAAACTGGCGGCTGAATGAGGGCCGGCATCTCCGGCGCTGCGTTATGTGCTGGAGCGCCTCATGTCAAGGGACCTGCCATCCTTACGTTGCACTCGCCGTGCAGAGCCCAAGGACCTTCTCCTCAGGCAGGTGGGGGCAGGCGCGGCGGTGTGGCCAGCCGCCAGTGCGGCGACAATCGGCCCGCCGATGTCTGGTGTCGAAGGTCCGTGTCGAGACTGGTCGACACCGGTGCGTCGGCGTTCAGTGGTGAGCACACGACCAGCACGAAGCTCGCCACCGAGGATGGGCTCGCGCAGTCGAGCGCACCGGTGATCCTGCTGGCATGTGGCGGGACCACTCCGAAATTCCCGCTCCACACTGTGGCGCGGCCATTACCTCGCTGCGCATTGGCCAATTGCACTGCAACCACGCGCCTGACCCTCGGTGCCCCGTCCTGACAGGAAACGCTTGATGACGCGACTGAAGATCGGCTATAGCTGCTGGGGGTTCCTCGGTGCTGGGATCGTTGACACCCCCGACGGCTCCCGCTCGTACCGCCGGCCGCTGCTCGACGCGTTGCAGGCCGCCGGTCATTTCGTCACGCTCCTGCAGCCCAACCGGGACAGCCTCGAAGCTGGCCTCGACCTGACCGACACGTACAGCTTCCACAAGGGCCTGCCCGCGCTGGACGTCGTGATGTTCGAGTGGCGGTGGCCATTGCCGGGCCGCAACACCACCGCGTGCGGTAGTCCCGGCCACCACTGCGATCTGCACCGACAAACGGAGCTGATTGAGCACTACAGCCTTGCCGGGGTGCCGACAATCGTCTGGGACCTCGACCGGCGGCTACGCGCCGACGATCCGCTGCGCGGGCTGCCGAACGTGCGGGTGTGCGAGTTCGCCACCCGCCCGACACCAGGTGCGACCACTGTCCTCTGCCCGGTCCCAGATGAGCAGCTCGATGCCGCTGACGCCTACGAGCTGGCACAGATCGGCCGGCCCACGTCGCTGGTGTACGTGGGGAACCAATATGACCGCGACGAGCATTTCGACCGGTATTTCGCTGACGCGGCCGGGCATGTCGGGCACCGGGTCGCGGGGAAGTGGACCCGCACCCGGCAGTGGCCGCACGTCAACTTCACCGGCCGATGCGCGTTCACCGACGTCGACCCCATCCACCGCGGCGCCCTGGCCACGGTGATGCTGCTCCCCGACCGGTACCGCACTGTCGGGCACATCACCCAACGCCTGTTCGAGGCAGTCCTCGCCGGCTGCGTGCCCCTCATGCCCGCCGACGTGGTCGACGGACATCGCTTCGTCCCCGAGGAGCTCCTCGTCGCGGACGGCAACGACGTGGTCGAGAAGGTCGAGCACCTCCAGCGCATTGCCGGATCCAGCACTCACGTCGGGTTGATCGACGAGTGCCTTCGCTACCTCCACCAGATGCGGCTGTCCCGCCAGGCAGCCGTCCTCCATCAGGTCATGACCGACCTGATGTCCGCCCCCGAGTGAGGGAGACGCTTATGGTCTTCGGGCCCGAGTTCCCCAGCTTCCAACAGGCGTATCTATCCGTCCTACGGGAGATCGCCACCAACCACCGCTACCACACCGCCGGCCGAGGAAAGAACGCCCTGGAGGTCATCAACACCAGCTTCACCATTACCGACCCGGTCGACCGGATCGCGTACCTCGCTGCCCGCAAGGCGAACGTCGTGTTCAACCACGCCGAGGCCCTGTGGTACCTGACTGGCCGCGACGACGTCGACATGATTTCCTACTACGCCCCCCAGCTGCGCAAGCTGTCCCTCGACGGGGCCCGGCTCACCGGCACCGCATACGGGCCCCGGCTGTTCCGGCCCGGCCCGCCCGACGCGCAGAGCCAGTTCGCGCGCGTGGAGCGGCTGCTGCGCGACGACCCGGACACCAAGCGGGCCGCGATGATCATCATGCGGCCAGCCGAGCTGGCCGATCAGGCCAACCCGGATGTCGCCTGCACTCTCGGCCTTCAGTTCCTCCTGCGTGGCGGGCGACTGCATATGGCCGCCTACATGCGCGGCAACGACGCGGTGATCGGCCTGCTCGGCGACACGTTCGCCTTCACCTTCATCCAGGAGTTCACCGCCCGCCGACTCGGCGTCGAGGTCGGCACGTACGCCCACCACGTCGGCTCGATGCATATCAACGAACTCGACGTGGCGAAGGTCGACGACATGCTCATCGAGGGCTCCAGCGCGACGCCACTTCGCCGGTTCCCTGTCGACCAGATGCCCCACACGAGCTGGGATGACATCCGAGAGATCACGGGGTGGGAGGAGCTGCTGCGCACCGACCGTGACCAGCTCACCCCGACTCGGCTCGCCGCCGTACGCGTCGATCCGTACTGGCGTCGGGTTCTGGCACTGTTCGAGGTCTACCGGCAGGTCGTACACAACCCCTGCAAGCCCGTCGCCCGGGACATCCTCGCGGAACTGCACCCGGGGCACGGGTGGCTGGTGGCCAATCGGTGGCCGGAACGGATGCCCGCGTTCCTCGGGAGCAGGCCATGACCGAAGCCGCCGAAGGCAGCGAGCCTGTCGACTGGTCCCGGTGGACCGTCATCCTGCTCAAGCCCGACTGCGTCCGCCGCGGCCTCGTCGGCGAGGTTCTGCAATGGGTACAGGGCCTCGTCACCATCGTCGACTCCCGCGTCGTGGTAGCTACCGAGGACCAGGTGTTCGCCCACTACGACGACATGCTGCCCCTGTCCGAGACGCTCGGCCGCGACGTGCCCGCCGAACTGCGGCGCATCTTCATCGGTAACCGGGTTGTCGTCGCCCTCGGCTACGGCGAGAACGCCGCCGCACGGATCCGCGCCATCGTCGGGCCGACTGACCCGGCCAGCGCCCCGACCACCACCGTCCGGGGCCGCTACGCCAAGGACACCCTCGACAAGGCGGTGGCCGAAGGCCGCCTGGTCGACAACCTCATCCACACCTCCGATCACAGCGCAGTGGTCGAACGGGACTTCGGCATCTGGTACGGCTCCCAGCACACGCACCTGCTGCGCGCACCCGCCCGAGGAGGCACCCGATGACCCACGTTCCCGTCAGGATCGACCCCGGTCCTCGGCAGCTACGCCTGATGCCGGCAGCGGAGCAGGCGGCTCTCGACCCCTACATGCAGCTCATCGTCGGCTACCGCAAGTCCGGGCTGTCGCTCAATCACATCATCGGCTGCCCGCTGGACTGCGGGTACTGCGTGCGTCACTTCTGGGGCAACTTCGAGGACAAGATCCCGACGCTGCTGGTACCCACGGAGCAAGCGATCGAGCTGCTCGTCGGCCACGAGGCGTTCCGGCCACACGTCACCCCGGTCCAACTCTTCAACAAGGCCACCGACCCGTTCCTGCCAGGCGTGAAGCCGCACCTGTTCCAGGTGCTGCGGGCCCTCGACGAACGGGAATACACCAACCAGATCCTCATCATCACCCGGTTCAAGGTCACCGCCCAGGACATGGAGACTCTGGAGGCGCTGCGCCACCTGAAGGTGACGCTGCTGTTCACCTACTCAGGCATCCAGGACGACCGAGTCGAACCGATCACGAAGAGCGCCATCACGATCAACTCGATCTACACCGCGGTCGCCCACAAGAAGCGCACCGGCGTGGTGCTCTACTGGCGGCCCATCGTCCCCGGTTGGAACACCGCCCCCGAGACGATCGCCCACGTCCTTGAGGTCGCAGGGGACGTCGACGCGACTGTGTTCACCGGCTACTACCACAAACCGGAGAACGCCGAGTACCTGCGCCAGCTCGGCGTCGAGGTGCCGTACGGCGACGACTACGCCCGCCGCAAGACACTTCCGCGCGAGATCGATGAGCTCATCGTGGGCGCGTGGAAGGACTCCGCCATCAGCACCCCGCTGTTCCGTAAGACGAGCTGCGGTGTCTCCTACGCCCACGGCATGCCCGACTACAACGGCCACTGGGGCGTCAACGAGCTGTGCGACATCTGCCCCACTCGGCAGAAGCAACTCTGCATCGAGGACTACCGGGATCCCACCGAGCAGGAAGCCCAGGCCGTACTGGGCATGCTGGGGTACGAAAGCCCCACCCTGGTCGAGCCCGGCCACGTGTGGACCCACGGCCTGGGCGAGCAGAAGCGGTACGCCGTGCAGCACCACCTGCGCCACCAGATCTGGGAGGCCGTTCAGCCCCACTTCCTCGGCGCACACGGCCGCCAGCTTCTCGGTCACGAGGTCGATCCCCACCAGGCGGAAAGATCCGCGGCGGTACGGGCGGAACTGGTCGACGCGGTGAAGTATGGAGACGACGACTAACCAGCGCTGGAGGCAAGCATGAGCGGCAGCCCAAGCGCCCCCTGGACAGCCGCCAGCCTGGTCGTCATCGACCTGGAGGGCAGCGGCGCCCAGGACCGTGAGAACGAGGCGATCCTGGAGATCGCGCTCGTCCCGCTGCGCGCTGGGCTGCCGCACATGCCTACGCACTACACCACCCTGGTCAACCCCGGCCGGCCCATTGGACGCCGATCGTGGCTCTCACCCGGGCTCACCGACGCCGCCCTGCGTCACGCCCCCACCCTCGGCGACGTCGCAGGAGACCTGGCCGACCGAATCAACGGCCGCTACCTCGTTGGCCACAACGTCAACGTTGACTGGCGGCTGCTGCACCGCCGTCTGCCTGACATCCACCCGGCCGGCCTCATCGACACCCTGCGCCTTGCCCGCGCGCTGCCGGGCAACCGCCCCCACGGCTTGGCCGCGCTCATCGACGGGCTTCACCTCACCGAACGCGTCAACACCGCGGCTCCCGGCTCGCAACCACACCGCGCGATCTGGGACACCGTCGCCGCAGCGGTGCTGCTGCCCGAGCTGATCAGCCGACGTTGGGCGGCGGCGCCGCCGACGATCTCGGAGCTGGCCGCCGTAGCCGGCGTACCGATGCCCTCCGCGAAACAGACATTGCCCCCCGCCCCTCACCCCGCTCTGTTCTGAGCAGTCGCGCCGGGCCGCCTCGGTAAGCCGGAGCCACTGCGGCGTCGGGGAGACGTCCGGTGGCAATCTGGGCTCCGGCCGTCGCTGCGCTGGCGCGGCCGGGCAAGCCGCCCGCTGGGTCCTCTCGCTGACTCGGCTGGGGCCGGCTCCGCCAACCAGATCGGCGTCAGCGTCCACGCGGTGATCGCGGGGTGAGCAGCCCGTGAAGTGCGTCGATGATGACTTCCCACCGGAAGGGTTCGTCGTCCTGGGCCGGGCGTAAAGCTTGGGTGGGAGTGAGCCATACGCCGTTATCGGCGAGTAGCCGCAGGTGAGTGTTGAATGCAGGGTGGCTGGCGAGGGTGGGTTTGACGTAGGGCGAGGCGACGATGGGCAGACCTGTGCCGAGGGATTCGTTGAGGATGCCGAGGGCCAGGCTGTCGTTGATGCCGGTGGCCCACTTGTTGATCGTGTTGAAGGTTGCCGGGACGACGGCGACGGCATCGGCGCGTGGCAGGACGCTGGGTGCGTCGGGGTTGCGCTGTCGGTGGCTGACGGGGTGTCCCGTCGCAGCGGCCAGCCGTTCGGTGGGGAGCCAGGTCTGAGCTGTTTCGGTCGCGATGATGTACACGTCCCAGCCATCACGTTGTGCCATCTCTACCAGTTCGGCGATGTGTCGGGCTGGTGGAGCGGCGCAGACCACTAGGTAGAGCAGACGGATGTTTCTAGGTTCTGGCATCAGGCGGTGATCTCGGCTCGATCGGCGAGCGCCCGCAGGCCGGGGGTGACGGCGCGTCGTTCACGCGCGAGTAGGTCGCCAATCAGATGGCGTGTTCTGGCGTGCACCCGCATCGTCTGGGGTGCGATTCGTTCGGCTTCGAGGAGATGCAGCACGGCTGCGGGGTCGTTCTCAGGTGCACAGGCGTAGGCCGCTGCGAGGTCGAGGTGGACCTGTGCCCGGCGGCTCATTAGCGCTTTCGGTAGCGACGAGGTGTCAAGTTGTTCTCCCAGATGGATGGCGAGCTGCGGGTGGTCGGTTCGGGCCGCGATGTTGATGCGGTGGATCGTCACGTTCGTTGGCCCGAAGCCGGTCCAAAGGTCATTGCGGTCAGTGCCGAGCCGGTTTGCCAGGGCATGCGCGCCGTTGAGGTGCCGCTCGGCGGCCGCAGGCTGATCCTTGCGGGCGGCGACCAGGGCTGCGAGTAAGGTCAACGCCCCCTGGGCCGACAGTGCCCTCGACCCGAGTTGATGTGGCGTTTGTGCGAGTCGGTCAAGAGCCGATAACACCACGTCTTCGGCGTTGTCGTTGCGGTCCGGCATGGCCAGCAGCGCGGTTCCCACCGAGAACGCCGCTGCGGCGACGAGGGCAGCGTCCTCGGCCTGGTCGGCGGCGGCACGAGCGGCTCGGTCGGCGGCTATCCAGGCGAGGCTGGGATCGCCAAGCTTGACGGCGACCTTGGAAGCGGCGAGGTTCGCTGCCGCTAGAAGGGCAGCTGCTCGGTTGCGGTGGGCCTCGGGGCACGTGGAGATCAGAAGGTTCGCCTGTTGGATCGTGTCAGGTAGCGCCCGGACCGTGTCGGCATAGTTGCCACGCTGGTAGAGGCTGTGCATTTGAGCGACCCGTTGACGGACCTCTGGGAGACTGGTGGGGTCGATCGTCTGCTTCAGTGGGATAGGCGCAAGCAGTTGGCGGCGAAAGTGAGCCAGCAAGCGGGCTGCGCTTGAAGGGATTGTCTCTGGTTGCTCATCGTGAGATCGATTCTGCGGTTTTCTGTTGATGCCGTCGCCGCTCTCTCGAGCCGTAACGTCGCTGGTTGTCATGACCACCTCCGATACCGCTCCCCACCGTGCTCGCTGTGCGGCCTCGGCTCTTTGCGCGTTGAACTCGGATTGGAGATGTCGGTAGGCGTCGTAGGCGGCCAGCAGTTCACCGTCGGCCACCAGCAGCGCATCGCACCGGAGCCAGAAGATCCGATCAACGACCTGCCGGCCGCGTTCGACCATGGCCAGGGTGCTGCGCGTCGTCTGCACTTGACGTGCGAGGGCTTGTTGGATGAGTCCACGCGACGTGCGTAGGGCGGCAAGTTTGCGACCGAGAGCAAGCCTTGCCTGTTGTAGGTCTTGGCGATCGATCATGGCTTGGCCTTCCGCCTGCATCGGCCCGCGTCGAGCCGGCTGGTGCGGTGTTTGACACACAGCGCTCTGACGATAGCGGATCGCAGTTCCTGGGCTTGGGCCTGATTCGAGTGGCGTCCGGCTTGGCAGGAAGGAACGCGACTCCTACCCAGGCAACGCGGGAACACGACCGAAGATGGCCTCCGTAGCCGCCTGGGCGAGCGCGGCTTGAGCGTTGGCGGGGACTCCGAGGCGGTTCCAGTGGAAGATCACGTGTTCTGCGATGACGGCGCGCAGGCCGCGGGTGAGGGTGCCTGTCTCGCGGAGGCACCGAAGGGATGTGCCGGCGTTCTCGAACCCGGCCTGCCAGTCGCTGGTATCGCGGGCCGCGCCGAGTAGGAGGTAACGGATCTTGCCGGTGAAGGCCCCCCAGGTGTGAGAAGCCGGTGGCAGGGTGAGGTGTCCGGCGCGGTGCTGGGCGACTCGCGCCCACACGTCGCCTTGTTCGTTGAGGTCCAGGCCTGCCATGCGCATTAGCGCGGTGCACAGGATCAGTGAGCGTTCCCGCCGGTCGGCCGGATGGTCGTCGAGGTAGGTGATGAGGTGGTGGCTGTCGTGGTGAAACAGCGTGTGGGCGACGTCCATCGCGTTGGCGCCGCCGAAGGCGTGTGTCTCGGGTTCGTAGATGTCGGTGGTCCAGGTGGTCGCGTCGGTGAGTAGGCGGTGTACCGGGTCGGGGCCGTTGTGCAGTGAGGCGGGTAGATAGCGGATGCGCCAGGGGCCTTTGCGCATGAACCACCAAGCGGTGATGAGACCGGAGGTTTCGGCTACGGGTAGGACGTGCCGTAGGTGCGGCACTGCGTGCCGTTCGCGCTCCTGGCGGTCCTGTCCCGGGTAGGTGATGTTGACCTGTTTCCAAATGCCTTCTTCCACAATTGGCCTTTCTTCAGATGAGTAGGAGGCAGGCTTCCCAGGATGTTGAGGTGGTGTCGGCTGCGGCGAGGTCGGATCCGGTGGTGCCATCAAGGAGGCCGGTGCTCTCGTCCTCGGTGTGGGTGGCGTGCTGGTGCAGGCGTGTGAGTGGGGTGAGAGTGGTCGGCATGAGGGCGTCTGCGGTAATGCGGCGGCCGGTGACGAGCAGCCCGGCGGTGCCGTGGCAGAGGCTGCGGTCGGTGATACGGCGGATCTGGGCGGGGTCGTTGACGCAGGCGGTGAACGCGGCTTCGGCGTGGCATTGGCGGATGGTGTCGCCGAGGGCGAGGGCGGCCAGTTGCTGGGCGCGGGCTATGCCGGGGGTGCCGTAGCACCAAGAGGGGCGCAGAGGCTCCTGCTGCGCTGGTGTGCCGTGGTGCAGGTCGGCGAGGGTAAGGGTTTGCGGCCACCAAGTGGAGCTCGTGCGGCCTTGCTGCCAGCTGTCCAACCATCGGCAGATGCGGTTGATGGCCTCGATGTGTCCGGCGACGGTGATGCCGTCACCAAGGGTGAGAGCGAGCAGCGCGAGAGGGCCGGTGATGCCGTGGGCGAGGCCGAGGTTAGCGTGACCTCCGGGCGGCGGCGGTTCGTTGCGGTCGGGGCCGTTGGCGCACCACCAGCCGGGGAGGTCGCCGAGGGGTTCGGTGAGTCGGACCAGGTAGTCGAGTACTTGGCGGAGCAGGTCGTGGTCGCCGACGCGGCGCAGGGCGACGCCGAGACCGGTCAGGCCGCGGATGAGGTCGTATTCGGCGTAGTGCGGCCGTTGGCGGGAGTCGATGCGGCGGTAAGCCAGGTCCAGCCGCCGACGTGTCACTGTGGCGGTCCCGGAAGCTGCGATCGATCTCGCGCGGGCGCAACCTGGATGGTTGGTCTTGGCGAGGAGGAAGGCGAGGGCGGGGGCGCCGTAGAAGAGGCTGGCGCCTGCGGCGATGCTGACGCCGTTGGCGGTGGCGTCCCGCAGGGCCTCGTACGCGGCTGGCCAATTGCCGGTTTCCAGGTGTAGCAGGGCGACGCCGGCTGCCCCGTCGGCGAGGGACTGGCCAGCTGTCATGACGTTGCCTGGTGGGTGCGGGCGACGGCGCGGGCCAGGCGGAGGCAGTGCCGCTCGGAGGCGGTGTCGACGCCGATCATGCGGGCGTGGTGCAGGTGCAGCAGGTCGGCCAAGACGAGGTCGAGGTCGAGGCCATCGGCGTGGGTCAGTGCCCTGTAGCTGTGCAATGCCGCAACGAGGTCGTCATCTCGGTGGGGAATGCGGGCGAGGTCGAGTTGGGCGGGGCTGAGACGGGGGCCGCTGCGGTGGGTAATGTTCTCGGTGAGCCAGCGGGGCCCGTCGCCGGTAAAGCCGTCGGCGATGGTGATCATCGTGGCGGCGGTGGCGGCTTGGCGGTCACCGGTCAGCCGCCGCAGGGCGCCGCGGGAGTCAGCGGCGAACACCGCTTCGGCGGCGGCGAGGGTCGGTCCGGTGCCGTGGCGAGTCTCCGGCCGGTAGGTGTGCAGGGTGTAGTCGTACAGGGTGCCATCGTGGTCCAAGCGCTGTGCCCACCGAGCGAGGTTTCTGGCGGTGTCGGCGAACTGCCCATCGCCTTGCAGGCAGATGCGTAGCCGCAAGTGGGGCTCGGGGTCGGGGTATCGCAGGAACCACCAGCCCTTCGGAAGAACCTCGGAGGGCTGGCGGGCGAGGTCGGTGAGGATGTCGTCTTGCCGGCCGTACAGCCTGGCCTCCAACCACGGTGACTGTCCGGGCCGATGCTGCAGGGTGGTTACGGCCTGGACCGGTCGGGTCGACGGGGTGGTCGGTGAGGTGGCGGTGAGAGTGAGCAGGAGTTCGGCAGGCCTGCCGCCGATCCAGCCGGCCGGGCCGGGGCTTTCGGTGACGATGGTGCGGGCATGCCGAGCGAGGTGCGTACGCAGTACTGCCAGGTGAGTGTCGTTGTCCAGGTCCAGACACAACCGCACGTCGTCGTCCCCGACCAAGATCTGGCCGGGGAGGCGGTGCTGGTCACGGTATCGGTGCCAGGCGTCGCGCCACCGGGCCCATGGCTGCGCGCGTGAAAGGGCCGACCGTTCGATGATCCAACGAGCGGGGTGCAGGACGCTGCGTCCGCGCCGCACACGAGGCAGGAACGGCAGCGCTTGGGCGTGGCCCCAGTCGAACCTGCTGCACGGAGCCGACCACGCTGCCCAGATTTCGGTCAGGAACCGCATCAGTGGCTGCTGGAGGCCGGACATCAAAACACTGTTGAGCAGCAGCGGCTCGATAGGTTGTCCGGTGGTCCGTGAGACCAACCACAGGCGCTGGCCGTCGCCGGTCACCGCGAGGTCCGTGACGCTGTAGGGCGGGTCGGGGTGGAAGTCCCCGACCGGCAGGACGGGCAGCAGCTCGGGTGTCCGGGCGACCGGGGCCAGGCGAGCGTCCAGCGGTGGACCGGACAGTTGCACCGTGTGGGCCCCAGGCAGCGTAGTCGGCAAACCTTGGTAGACCCGCTGCCACGATGCGAGCTCGTTCCCGGTGAGCAGGTGAACGAACCGACCGGAGGCAGCACCGGCGTGGCGGGATCCGCTGACCACGGTCAAGGTGAACGCGCCTTGGTCCAGGTCCTGCAGGGCAGCGGCGGCGAGGGCGAAACGTAGCTCGGTGTGCGGGATCGGCGGCCGGTCGTCGTTTCCGCGAAGGCGGCCGATCAGCTCGTCGTCGAGGATCACTTCCGCGCAGCCGTCCAGCGCCGCCTGCTGGGCAAGCTGCGCGAGTAGCCGGTCGCGAGCGGTGAACACGGCGGGTATGCGCCGGGTCGAACCCCGGTATCCGGCGGGAAAACTTAGGACGTTCAGCACGTCGCGTACAGGCACGGCCGCACCCGGCCCCCACCGCTGGATGAACGCGGCGTGGTACTCCGCCCACCCGGGCAGAGGTGGCGCCACCGCCGTCAGCGTCGACGCGGCCCGGCCCGCCTCACGCAGCACCGCCGGGGGCAGCGTCACCGAGGCGTCAACCCTCACATCGACCGCGACCCGATTACCAGGATCGGACAGCGCGAGGTGGCGGCCCAGGTACGCGGCCGGGTCGACGACGGTCATCGCCGGCCGCAGCGCGGACAGCAGCACGCCCGCCTGCACCAGCAAGGCCAACGTCCGCTCAGTTACGTCGGTCTCGGTGAGCGTCGCCCGAGCGACCTGGGTGACGAGTTCGGTGAATCTGATAGGGGACGTGGCCGCACGTATCGCCGCCTGAACCAGCTTGGTCAGGCGAACCTCGACATCCCACCGGCGGTCCTCGTCCGCGCGGGCGCAAGGCAGCACCCACGCCTCACCACGTCGGTACCCCAACGAGTTCGTCATCACCGCGACACCGCGAAGTAAGGCCAGGTCCTGCTCGGCCCGCGCGGTGTGCTCGGCGACGGACTGCCCGTCAGGCCGGACTACCTCGCGGTGCGCGTCGCCCCAACGGACCGCCGCGCGGGCACCGAACTCGACCGGAGCCACCCCGGCGAAGGCCCCGAACGGGGTCGCGCGGGTGGTCCATCTCAGCAGGTACCGGACCGCCGACTCGACCACGCGTCGGAGCCGGCCCGGCGGAACTGAATCGCCGGCCACGGCTCTGGTGATCTGCTCGGCTAACCCCGGGGTGGCACCAGCGACGGCAGCTGCGAACCCCGGCAGCGACCATGCCCTCCTCAGCCACTCTCGCCACTGCTCGGGCCGGTCGGACGTCAGGTCGGGCCATGGGGGGAGAGCCAGACCGCTCGGGTAGGCGGCAACCCTGATCAGCGCGGCACCAGGCGTGGAGAACATGACGCACCTTCCAAAACGGGGGCCCGGCGTTGGCGACGCCGGGCCCGAAAGGCGTGAAAGCCGTTATCCGCCGGTGCAGGCGTTCGAGCCCGTGTTGCCCGAGCCGCAGTTGTCGTCGGTGTTGGTGGCGTACCCACTGGCTGCGGGGCCGGCGTCCACCAGGGTGACGTCCAGGTCGAACTCCTCGAGTTCCTTGATTTCCACTCGCTTGCCTTCCTATGAGGTGAAGGTGAGGACGACGCGGCTGTGCCGCTTGTCCAGCACCGTCCCGTCCGGCAGATCGCCGTCGGGAGTGCCTACGGGCAGGACGTGTAGCACCGGAGAGGGCTGGTCAGCGTCCACCCATGCGCGCATGTGCTCGATGAGGCGTTCCACCGCTGTGGCGGCTTTGGGCCCGTGCGCGCACGCGCCCAGGTCGAACATGTCCTCGGTCCAACGCAGCGCCGACCGGTAGGAGAACGTGCCTTGGTGCAGGACAGCGGGGGTACCGAAACGCCAGGCCGGGGCAACGACGCCGGCGTCGACGGCCTCCTGCTGCGCCGAGAGCACCAAGAACTGACCCGCCTCGTCGACAAGGCGGGCCGCCAGCCACAGGTCTAGGTCGGCCAAGACGGCGCGAGGCGGCAGGCTCACCCCGGCCCATGCCTGCTCCTGCGGCTGCGTCAGCAGGTCGCCGACAGATTCCGGATCGACCTGCTGCCCCTCGTCCAGCCGCAGGTGCACGCCGTCCGCGATATCGAGATACCGCATCTCGTGGGCACCGGCACCCTGCATCGCCACGAACCCACACAGCCGCTGGCTTTGGCTGACCAGCCGGTGGCCGACCCGGCGCAGCGCCCACGACCGCGTCATCCCAAACGTCCGCAGCGGTGCGACGAGCACACCGCCCTCAATCAGCTGCGCCCGCCATGCCGGGGGGATGTCCCACGCACCGGCCGTCACGATGATCAGGTCGTAGCGGCAAAGCGGCTCAATCGGCTGCTCGGCGTCCGCGCACACCACCGTGACATCGCCGTAACCCGCCGCGGCGAGGCACGCCACAGCCCGCTCGGTCACGTCCGGGTCGATGTCTACGGTCCGCACCGAACCCGACGGACCCACCAGCTTCCGCAGCAGCGACGCGTTGTAACCACCCGAACCGATCTCCAGCACATGCCGACCGTGCAGGCCGCCGAGGGCATCAGCCGCCTGACCGAGCATCTCGGCGATCAGCCAAGGCGCCGACACCGAACTGATGGTTTCATCGCCACGCCGCTTGGTGATCACGGCAGTGTCGGAGTAGGCCTCCTGCAGCCCGGTCCCCGGCGTGAACAGCTCGCGTGGAATTGCCCTCAGCGCCGCCTCCACCTCGGGCCGCATCGTCAGCCCTTTCGCCGCATGATCAGCGGCCAACTGATCAACCATCGCAGCACGAAGGCGCTCACTGCTCATCGTGTCGACACTCATGTACGCGCCACTCTTCCTATCCCTCACGACCGCCCATCCGGACAGGTCCGCGTCTTCCGTCATCCACCCGAGAACGAGCACGGCCTCGGGTGACACAACTAAACCAGCGCAGGAAGAGCTCCCGCCTCCGCGGAACCGGACCTCCCGAGCCGTCGCGCCGGAACCTCGCCCCTGGCGGCGCAGTCATGCTGAAGGTCGAAGGCTGGCTCGGCACTAGCCGTGTCCATCACTCAACGCCGACCTGCCGATGTCGACCACCTTCGACACGAAACTTCGACACCGGCCAGCGGAGACGTCATGGTGATCCACTACCGAACCGCAGATCTGTCGACGTCCAGCCTGTAGCAACGCGGAGCTGGGCTGGACATGCTTCGAGCTGGTCGGATTCTTGACTAATCCCCCGCGTGGCGCGCACGCCCTCCCTGCAGCACGGGGCATAATCTGCCAGTGGCAAAACGCCACAGGCGGAGTAGAACTTGCAAAATGCAACGTGTTGAGGTCTTCATGATGTGGAGGACAGCCGATGGTGAGTGCAGGAGCTGACATCCTGACGGACCACGTGTCCGTCTTGCGTCGGTCAACCATCACAAGGGTCCCGGCGGCCGGCCTGTGGCAGCCGGCGTGGATCGGGGTGTGTGCTGGCGGGACGACGGGCTATGGGGAGGTCCTGGGCCGAGCGGTGTTCGTGGCGGCCGCACTGATCGTCGGCGCGGCCTTGGATGACATGCGCACAGCTGGCCTGACTGCGGTGCTACTGGTCGTGTCGGTGCTCATAACTGGTTCCGGAACGTTCGTGCTGATATTGCCGCAACCCGCCGTGACGCATGCGGGCGACCGTCTTCCAGGCAAACGGGACACCTCTGGGTCCTTGGCTGGTCAGCGATCGAATGGCGTGCGACTGTCGAGCCCTCGGCATGCTCAGGGTGGTGACGAGGGTGGCTAGTGAGGTGCGTCGAAATCGAGTATCTTCTGGCCATCTTCGGAATCGGCCGGGACTGCCTGGACGTAAAGATCCTCGAATGAGGCCTTGTACGCATCCACCATTTCGGCGTCCTCAACGAGGGCCACGTCGTCGGGCTGATTGTCGAGGTACACCACGTCCGGATCGCGCTCCGAAGCGAACTCGTGCAGGGAGAAGGGGCCTACGAAACCAGGATCTGCCGCGCTGTCCCGCTTTAGGAGGACAAGGTCGAGGCGGGGAAGGAGCTCCTGAATCTTCCGGAACTGTTCCCGCATGATCTCTCTGCTGCCCACACGCTTAAGGGCACGCTCGTCCAGGACGATCCGCACCGCCGGCGTGCGGCCGGACGCGAACACCCGTTCCTGCCTCGCCAGACGCAGCCTCACCCTTGCCTGCGCTGCTTGACCGTCTGAACGGTAGTGCGGACGGGCGGTAACTACTAGGCGGGCATAGTCCTGCGTCTGCAGCAGCCCAGGAACCAAGAATGGATGGTATTGACTGATCCGAGACGCGTCGTCCTCGTAACCGAGGAAATCCATGTAGGAGGGAGAAACATAGTCCCGGTACTCCGCAGCCCAGTGCCGACGACGCGCGAGGCGGGCCAGCTCAATCATTCGTCCGAGTTCGCCAGAGTCGACGACTCCGTAGAACGACAATAGGGCCCGCAAGTCGTTGACCGATATGCTCACCGCGCCGCTCTCGATACGAATAACCTTCGAGAGTGACCACTCCATGGCATGGCGAACATCCTCAAGTGAGTGGCCGCGCTCAACCCGGAGCTGGCGCAACGCCAACCGTAGGCGCCGACGATTCGTCGCAGGTCCTTGTCCGTCCAGCATCACGATTGCGCCCTCCCGCCGATAATTGCAACGGGCAGATTGAAGGAAGAGGGTTGCCGGTGGCATCTTGCCTCCGCCCGTCTGGTTACGGCCGAAGGCAATAAGCTAGCAGACCTACTCACTTCGCCAAGGCCCGGGTAAAGTACCCGGACATTTGTAGGCCAACGCCGCAGCTTCCTGCTATCTTGCTTACATAGCGCGAGCGCCCACAGGACGGAAAGTGAAGGCCCTTGTGGGCAGGCGCACGCTTTCGGCCCCCGCCTCGCAACAAGCGGCGCAGCCTGGCTCACCCAAAAGCCGCAATCATCCATATAGCAAACCCTGTCGCAACTGTCGCTCATTGGAGGTTGAAAATGGAATCCGTAGTGACGCCGCTGTGGACCCGACGCAGTTCACGATGCGACAACGACCACTGTGTCACCGTGTCTCGTCGCAACCAAGGCGTCGACGTCTTCGACTCGATCCTCCCCAGGACAGTCTTGTCATTTTCTGATTCGTCATGGCGCGCCTTCCTTCTCGATCTCGAAACCCGCACCGCGCGAACAGCCAGAACAGGGCGGCGAGCATGATCAGGCTGCAATCGATCAAGCTCACAAGCCCACGCTCCTACGCGCAACTGTCGGCTAGTTGACACAGTGGCAGGGTGCCGACCAGCGGCCCCTGTCACGTCGGCGTCGCCTCCTGCATGACTAGCTGACGCTTTTCTCACCAGCCTCTGTTCGAGCAGGGGCCGTTGCTAGACCCTACGAAAGAGCAGCGCGGTTGCCTCACCGCGACACGGCGTAGGCAGCAACAGAGTGCTGCCTACGGCTACCTCATCGTTCGTAGCGGCCACGTCACGCCGTCGCGCCGAGGATCGGAGTTCCAGACACCCAGCATCGTTCAGAGCCCAAACGCGACGTAGAACTCGCCATCGGTATCTGCCAAAGGCGAATACCCATGGGCGCGAGCAGCCCGATGCCAGATCGTGATCGAAGCGACGGAAGCTACCTCGACGACGATCCCTGTGGGGCGCCAGCGCTATTGCTTGCAAGTCAGGAACACCGGTGACTTTCACGGGTGCGACGCAACTCAGCGCTTGCCTGTCTACACCCGTAGCCATGGGCGCAGTGTCACCGCGCCATGGTCCAGAGGTGTCTCGCCTCCATCAGCCCCGGCGCCCTGTGCCAGGTCAGCGCTTCCATCCTGCGAGGGCTGCCCGGCCATGGGACTCCCTCGCCTCGCCGCTCAGGAAGACCAGGGCTGGGCCCGAGTTAACCTGCAGTTGCCCAGGCCGTTCGCGCAGAGAGTTTGGCGGGCAAGATCCAGATGCCCGACGAGCAAGCCGCCGCGACCTCTCGTTCGTCGGGTAACCTGTGCTCCGAGGGCCGTTAGCTCAATGGCAGAGCTGAGGACTTTTAATCCTTAGGTTCTGGGTTCGAGTCCCAGGCGGCCTACCTGTGAGCTGGGAAGATAGCAAGACATCACTATGCTTCGGTGTCCTTTGCGTGAGCATTGTCGGACTTGGGCCGCCATTGTGCGAGCACCCCTCGAGCACCCACCTCGGGAGTGACGGTAGGCGACGCGGTGTGGAGCACCGCGCCTGTCGGTCCGGTGGTGGGTTGGTGTTATGCGGCTGGTCGGCGTCGGCGGGGTACGAGGTTGGCTGCGGCTTGGGCTTTGGCGCGTTCGACGTCGAGTTCGGCGATGACAGTGGTGTAGGTGTCGCCGGTGATGGTGATGGAGGAGTGGCCAAGGAGTTCCTGGACGTCTTTGAGGTCTGCGCCGGCGGCTTTGAGGAACGTCGCGGCGCAGTGTCGGAGGTCGTGCAGCCGGATCGGGGGTAGTCCGGCGTCGCGAACGAGGCACTCGAAACGCCAGGTGACGGCCTCGGGGTGCCAGGGTCGGCCGTCGGGCTGGACGAAGAAGAGCCCGGTGTCGGGCCACCTGCGGCCGCTGGCCAATTTCCAACGGGCGCGTCGGGCGTGGTGGGCGCGCAGCGCGGCGAGGGTGTGGCTGTCCAGGGAGATGACCCGGTTGCCGGATTCGGATTTGACCTTCTTGATCACGGGTGTGTAGCCGTGGGTAGACAACTGCTGGGAGATCGTGAGCAGGGCGGTGTCGAGGTCGACGGCGGTGTCGGTGAGGCCGACGGCCTCACCGCGGCGTAGGCCGCGGTGGAGGATGAGCGCGAACAGCGGGTAGAGGGCGATGTCGTGGGTTTCGGCGTAGTCGAGGAACTCGCCGGCCTGCTTCGGAGTCCACACCATGACCGTGCTGGGCCGCTCCCCGGTGGCGCGCCACGTCGCGACGGCCTTGGTGGTCCATACCCGGGCTTTGGGGCGTGCGCCGGAGGGGAGTTCGACGTGCGCGGCGGGGTTGAAGTTGATGAGCCGGTTGTTGCTGCGGCGGATCGCGTCGTTGAGCGCCTTGCGGAGGGTGGCGCGGATGCGGTGCATGGTCGCCGGCCTGGTGGCGCGGATTCCTCGTACGGTGACGCGGATCTGCGGGTCGTCACTCTGCCGGGCGATGTCGATGGCGGTGGCGCGGTCGGCGATGGCGGTAAACATGGCCTCGATGTGGTCGACCCGCAGCCTGTCCAGGGGGATCGTTCCGAGGTGGGGGATCAGGTGGACGCGGGTGTGGGACTCGTAGGCGCGGATGGTGTTGGGTTCGATGCCGCGTCGGGAGGCCAGCCACTGCTGCAGGTACTCACCGACGGTGGTGGCGGCGGTGGGGGGAAGTCCGGTGCGCACCCGTCGGGCGATGGTGTCGCGGTCTGGCAGTGGTTTTCCGGCGGGGACGGCGAGGAGCATGTCGGCGATCTCCGCGGCGAGGGCGGTGTCGCCGTCGGCGAGGGCGAGTAGCGCTTTGGCGTGGTCTCGGTCGCCGACGGCGGCGTCGCGAGTGTCGAAGGTGCTGCGGCGCAGTTGCCGGCGTCGTTGGTCGGGGTGGGTGGGGAGTTCGAGTTGGTAGGCCCACCGGCCGTGGGTGGGGTGCCAGGAGCCGCCCGCGCGCCGTAGGTGGGGGCAGCGGTTGCCGAGTTTGCGGCCGGTGCTGTCGCGGCAGAGGCAGCGTTTGAACACGGATCCTTCCGCCATGATCAGGTGTCTCCTTCGGTGGGGTGTGGCAGCCGGTGGGCTGCGGATTGCAGGCGGGGTGATCCACGCGCGCCTTCCAGCGGGGGTCAAGTCGCCTGCGGCGGGGTGTCAGGGGGCGCGTTGTCGTCGCCGGCGGGTAGGTGCAGGGCGTGGAGGATGGCCGCGACCGGTACCCGGTAGCGGCTGCCGAAGCGCAGCACGTCAACGGGGAAGTCGCCGCGTTTGGCCAGGTCGTAGGCGGCGGAGCGGGACAGGCCGAAGATGGCCGCCGCGGTGGTCAGGTCGGTGGCGGGGCCGAGGGCGCGGATCCGCTCGGCGGTCCACACCTGCGGTTCGTCGGCGGGGCGGGTCGGCCGGTCGGTGGGCTTCCAGTCGGGGGAGCTCATCGCGGATGGTCCTTCCGATGATGTGCGTGGGTGGTTTGTCGGGTGGAGACGCGGCGCGTGACCGGTGGCCACGCGCCGCGCCGGGGCCGGCATCGAGGCGGGAGCTATGTCGAGGGCTGGCCGTGTCGCACGAGGCCTCGGGGCGCTGTCAGTGCGGCAGGGCGGCGGACGCCATCGGACCGGTCACGCGTCGGGTGCTGCGTGGCCGGTCCGACGTGATGGTTGCGTCCGGTCAGAGGGCTGTCCGGGTGGGGTTGCTCATGCCGGTGGTTTCCACCGGTGTGGGCACAGCAGCAGTCGTAGCGCGGTGGTTGCCTGTTGGGGGACGACGCCGTTGCCGAGGACCCGCAGCGCGGCGGTGCGCGGCAGTCCAAGCGTCGGGTCGGTGACGTGGCCGGGGTCCAGGCCCATGAGCCATTCCACGAACGGTGGCGCCAGGACCGGTTTGCCGTGCTGGCCTTGCTGGGTCGGCTGCGGGGCGGGACGGCCGAGGAGCAGTTCCCACCGTGCCACGGCGGTGGCGTAGACGCCCCACCGGTCGGTGGCGGGCTGGCCGAGTCCGGCGATGGTGGTGCGGAGGTCCGCGCCGCCGTCGCCGTGGTGGCCGGGTCCGCGTGCGTCGGACGCCGTCGGGGTGGGCAGGTTGCGGGTCGGTACCCGCACCGCCGCCGACGGGAGGGTGAGGTCTCCGTGCGACCCGCGTTGCCCGGGGCAGCCCTTCGTTCCGTCGGTGGCCCTGGGGGTGGGCAGCAGCACCTGCGACAGTGGTGGGGAGAAGCCGGCTCCGGCCTGGCGCCCCGGTGTGCCGGTGTCGCTCGCCCTCGGCGTCGGCAGCAGCCGAGCCGCACTGCTCGGCGTTCGCCCTTGCTGCCCGGCCGGTGCGGTGCGTCCGGCGGTGGCCGAGGCCCGGCTGCCGGCCGCCGTCACGGTGGGTAGGCGAGCGTGGTGCGAGCCGGAGGCTTCGATCAGGTCGGGCAGCCCTCCTTGATGGCCGGGGCCCTTGCCGTCACGGGCGCACGGCGTGGGCAAGGTCCGCACGTCCTCGGTGTGCGGCGGGGGCGGCCAGCAGGAACAACCGGTCGCGGCGGTGGGCGGCGCCGATGTCGGATGCGCGTAGGCAGAGCCAGCTCGTGTCGTACCCGAGCGCGGCCAGGTCGGCTTCGACGACGTCGAAGCCTCGCCGTAGGAGCGCGGCGACGTTCTCCACGAACACGAGCGGCGGTCGAAGGTGGCGAACGGCGTCGGCGACGGCGTTCCACAGGCTGGAGTGTTGCCCGGTGATGCCGGCGCGTTTACCGGCGTTGCTGATGTCCTGGCAGGGGAAGCCTGCGGTGAGGATGTCGACCGGCTCGACCTGGGTCCAGTCGACGGCGCGGATGTCGCCGAGGTTCGCCACGTCGGGCCAGTGCTGGTTGAGCACGGTGCGGGCGTGTCGGTCGGTCTCGGCGTACCAGGCGAGTTGGCCGCCGAGCACCAGCTCGACGGCCATGTCGAGGCCGCCGTACCCGGTGCAGACCGATCCGATCCGTGGGGCGGGGGTGTGCGCAACGATCACGTCACCTCCCCGCGCCCCGGCGGTTTGCCGAGGACCAGGACGTCTTCGTGCGCGATGAGGTGCATCGGCACGCCGCCGGCCCTGGCCTTGCGGACCTGTTGGAGTTGGAAGAACGAGGGGCGGGCGACGAGCTGCCCGTCGCGGACGGCGGCGAGCAGCGCGACGCACCGCTCGAGGGGTACGAAGCCGGCGGCGGTGCCGGCGGCGAGGACCGCCGAGGGCAGGTCGACCAGCTCGCCGCGTTTGCGCCACGGTCGGGCGGTGACCACGACTACGCCGCCGGGGCGCAGCAGGGTGTGGCAGCCGCGCAGGATGTCGGTGAAGCCGTCGACCAGCCCGGCCAGGGAGGAGCGGTAGGCGAGGTTGCCCTTGTCCTCGCCGTAGCGGTTGTCGTACTTGGTGACCCCGTCGGCGCCGGGCCGGACGAGGCCGTGCACGGTCGGCCCGTACGGCGGTGAGGTGACCACGAGGGCGACCTGCCCCTGCAGGGCGGCGGGCACGAGCGCGGTCAGGCGGGTCGCGTCGCCGCGGATCACCGACCCGCGGCCGGGGGCGCCGTGCCGCTGCGCGTGGGCGATGTTGGCGTCGGCGATGTCCGACCAGCGGGACTCGTACTCCACTCCGAGGGCGTCGCGTCCGGCGTGGATGGCCTCGACGATCGTGGTGCCGATCCCGCACATCGGGTCGAAGACCAGGTCACCCGGTTGGGTGTAGGCGTGCACGGCGTGGGCCGCGATCGCCGGCAGCATCCGGGCGGGGTGCTTGACCGACTGGGGCAGGTACCGGCCGCGCCGCTGGACCGGTCCGGTCGACTGGGCGGTGGCCCACACCGACAGGTCCTGCGGCCAGGCCGCGGTCGTGTCGTCCGACCCGGACGCGCCAGCGGTGTCGGTGGAGGGGTGGTCAGGCACGGCGGTCACCTCCTCGGCTGACGAAGACGAGCAGGTCGGCGTGCACCTTGACGTGGAGCACGAACTCCTGCGCGCCGGTGGCCCTGGCGAGGGAGAGCAGTTCCTCGTTGGTGGCGTGGTAGGTGAACCGGTCGCCGTCGGTGTCGGCGGCGACCGCGACGATGTGCTGCAGGTAGCCGAGGCCGGCGTCGGCGGCGGCGCCGACCACGGGCGTGAAGTCCTCCGGGGTGGCGAGGACGCCGGCCGGCACCCCGACGACGAGGACCAGGCACCCACCGTGGCGCAGCAGGCCGGTGCAGGCGGTGAGCAGCCGGGCGAGGCGGGCGTGGTTGGCCGCGTCGCTGCTGGCGTCCAGCGGCCAGGTGGCCACGACGAGGCTGGTGCGCCCCTGCGGGTCGTCGCCGTCGCCCAGGGCGGCGGGCGGGTCGTCGCCGGGGAGCGGGTCGGGATCGGTCAGGTCGTCGCCGAACCACGCGGCCACGTCGTCCGGGTCGTCGCGGTCCGGGTCGCCGCCGACGGGCTCGCCGGTGTGCTGCGGCGTGCGGGGCCCGACGGCCAGGGCCGGGGTCGCGGTGAACCAGGCCGGGTGGTGCCGGCGCCCGCCGCGCCGGCAGGCGATGCCGAGGACGTGGGTGTCGGTGACGTCGACGACCGTCTCGCCGGGCCGGCTGTAGGCGGCGATGAGCCGGTACGCCAGCCGGTGGGAGATGGCCGTGCTCTGGTCGTCGCCGCTGCGGGCGGTGCGCCAGACGGTGATCGGCACCGGCGGGTCGCCGGCGACCAGATCGATCGAAGGGATGTGGGGAGTGCCGCCCGAGCGGGCGGGCTGCGGCGTGGAGTGCTCGCTCATGTGGTGTCGGCTCCGCGCCGCGCCGTGCTGCGCTGACGTCTACCAATCGGCGTTTGTCAGCCCTGGCGAACACTCGGTGATCTGACAGCGCCCTCGCCGGTCTGACAGCCTGCGTGTGCCGCGTTCCGCCCGACTCCGCCTCGCCGGTCGTGGCCGCTCTCCCCGCTGACGATCACGCGGAGCGACTGTCAGACGGATTTGTCAGATCGGGGTGCGCGGGCTGCCGTCTCGGTCGGGAGCACCGTTTCTCGATGTCGCCGGCAGTGACCAGCCGCCCTTCGGATCGACCAGCGGCAGAGCGGACGGGGAGAGTGGCAGACACGGCGCGCATCTGTCACGAGGGCGCTGACAGATCGCGGCCGGACCGGCGACGGCGCGGCCCACCGGTCGCTGCGGGCGCTGCCGCGACTTTGGTGCCCCCGACACTCCGCCCCGCCCTCCGTCGACACCATCGGCCCGCGTGTCCGGACATCCGACTACGACAGCGACGCACTTCGGTGACATGGGCATGCCGGCATGACCGGACATCGACGACGGCCCCTTGCGTTCTGCAAGGTCGCGCCCATGTCATCGGGTGCAGCTGGTACCGACAAGGGCTGCCGTCTGGACACGGCCGGAAGGCGACCATCGGCGGGCACCTCAACGACGTCGGACTGACCGTGACGCGATGCAGCTCGGTCGGCGAGGCAAGCGTCGAGCATGGCGCGGAGATCCTTGTCCTCGGTGACGGGTGTCGACCTGACAGTGCAGCTCGGAGCGGGTCTGTCAGAGGCACGGCGGGAGGTGGCCGCCGGGTGTCAGACCGAGGTGGTCGTGGCCGTGTCCGGGCCCGGGGCGGGCTGTCATGGCCGTGCCAGATGCCGGTGGCCCACTGGCGGCACGGGATCCGCCCGTGTCCACCGGCGGCTTGTCGCCGCTGTCACCTGTCTGTCGTTTGGAGTCCTGTCATGTCCGTGTCCGACACCCGAGACTGGCCCACCTCCCATCTACTCGCCGCGGACGCGGCGTTCGTGGCGCTGACCAGCGACCCGAAACCCTTGTCACTCGACTGTGACGACCTGCCCCGTGACATCGACGGAGACTTCCGCCTGCCGTCGGGTGTCGTCGCCCTGCCAGTGCTGCGGGACTGGCTCCTCTCGCACCCCGGTGACTACGCGGGCCGTGACGCGGTGTGGCGGGAACTGGTGCTGCGTGCCCGGGTGCAGGGCAAGGAGTGGACGATCGCGGCGGTCGGGATGGCGATGCCCGCGCTGGTGCGTATCGCCGGGCAACTGTCCGCCGGCTACCGGGGCGACCCGGCCGACATCGACAGCGAGGTGCTGACCGGGTTCCTGGAGGCGCTGCGCGATCACCTCGACCTCACCCGTCCCGCGTTGTACGCGTCGCTGACCATGGCCGCCTTCCGGGCAGGGCGCAGGCTGCGGCTGGCCGACGACCAGGCCATGCCGGTCGAGAACATCGAGCACGTGGCTGGCTCGCGAACCCCGAAGGTCCCGTACGGCCATCCGGACCTGCTGGTCCGCCGTGCCGGCACGATGCGCGTCATCGACGAGGCGGACGTGCAGCCGTGGATCGAGGTCCGGCTGGGCCGGCGCGCCCCCGAGCCGATCGCCGCTCGGCTCGGCATCACCGTGGACGCGCTGCGGATGCGGCTGGCGCGCGCCGATGAGCGGCTCGCGCGGGCGGTGGCCGACGGCAGCCTGACCGAGGTCACCTCGATCGAAGTCGTGAAGCGGTCGGCGGGGCAGGCCGCGCGTCGGAGCAGCATCCGCGCGGGCAGGGCTCGCGGCCCGGCCGCGACGCGCGACGTCGCGGTAGCCGCCTGACGAGGGTTTCTGTCCGCACCCCGCGAACGGTGGTGGGCCTGGCGTCGGCGTCGACGTCCCAGGCCCACCACCGTTTTCGTCTGCGGCAGCTCGTGTATCCCCACGGCGGCTCCGGCGCGGTTCGGCCAGCGCCAGCCCATGCCGCTGCCAGAGGCCGGGGTGTCGCTGTCAGATCGGCAGGTGTTCGCCACGTCTGACAAACGCCGATTGGTGGGTGCGGATCCGGACGACAACAGCCACCGGCTGATCCGCGATCCGTCCGCCGTCGAGCGTGTAGGCGACGCGTGCCGTGTCACCTCGGGTGCCGCGCCATCGCATGCGCTGACACCTCATCGATACCGCAACCACCCAGTAAGGGAGGCGAGCTCCTCCCCGGGTGGCCGGCAAGCCGACCTCACGCTCGGCGGCGGCCCCTTCCACCCCTTGCTCTTCAATCGCCCCGCCCCCGGGCGCCCGCGCGGTGACCGGTGGCGGGGCGGGAGGTGACCACCCATGTTCCCCATCCGCACCAGAAAGCCTGTCCGACTCTGCGCTCTCCGCAGCGCCGCGCGTGTCTGCACAGCCCTGGGTGCCGCCGGGATGATTCTCGCCGTCCCCAGCGCCGCCCAGGCCGCCGCGGGCGACGCCACCTACCTGGCGGCGAACAGCCTGCCGGTCGTCATCAACAACCTCCGCGACCTGATCATGGGTCTGCTGGCCGGGATCGCCACCCTGTTCCTCGTGCTCGCCGGGGTCTACTGGGCCACCGCGGGCGGTGACCCCGGCCAGGTCGACAAGGCCAAGGGCGCCCTGCGCAGCGCCCTGGTCGGCTACGGCCTGGCGGTGCTCGCCCCGATCCTGCTGCAGGTCGTTCAAGGCATCGTCGGGGGCTGACCAGCGATGAACTGGATGGGCGGAATCCTCGACCAGATACTCGAATGGCTGACCGAGGCCGTGCTGGCCAGCCTCGACGCGATCTTCGCGCTGATCACCGACGGTCTCCTGACCACCCCTCAGGTCACGGCGCTGCCCCAGGTGCAGGCCCTGACCGGCCGGTCGATCTGGATCGTCGACACCGCGTTCGTCCTGGTGTTCGTCGCCGCCGGCGTCATGGTCATGATCTCCGGCGGCGACGAGCAGTCCCACTACACCGTGAAGGACCTCGCGCCTCGGCTGGTCGTCGGGTTCATCACCGCCCACTTCTCCCAGCTGTTCTGTCGTGAGCTCATCACACTGGCCAACGCCCTGACCGCAGCGGTCAGCGACGACACCCCCAACCGGGACAACGCCTTCGCCGGCGTCCAGAAGCACCTAAAAACCGGACGGGATGTCACCGCTCCACTGCTGTTCCTCATCCTCGTGCTGATCATCGCGGTCCTGATCGTGATGACGGCGTCCCAACTCATCGGCCGGTTCGTCACCCTGCTGGTCATGACCGCCGCCGCACCCCTGTTCCTGGCGTGTCACGCCGTGCCCGCGCTGGAAGGCGCCGCCCGCCTGTGGTGGCGCACCTACGGCGGCTGCCTGGCGATCCCGACCGCGCAGGCGTTCACCCTGACCGCCGGCCAGTGGATGCTGCTCGACTCGACCCACATGCTGCCCGTCCTGGGCCTGCCGGTCGAGCCGGGCGGCCTGCTGAACCTGTTCATCGTGATCGTCCTGCTCGCGACGACCGTGAAGATCCCCAGCCTGGTCGGCCGGTGGGCCAGCCAGGGCGGTAGCGGCAGGGGCAACGTCCTCGGCGCTGCCGTGCGGGTCGTCGTCGTCCAGCAACTCGCCCGCAACGTCCCCGGCCTGAACGCCCTCAGGAGGATCTCCAGATGATCAACAACGATGCCGTCGACGTGGTGGACCGGGCGCGGATGCCGGCCGACATCGACGCGCCCGACAAGGTCGCCTACGGGCTGACCTGGCGGCAACTGGCTATCCTGGCAGTCGCCGGCACGGCGTTCTACGCCGCCTGGAACGGCCTGCGCGCCGTCGTCGCCCCACAAGCCGTCATCTTCGCCGGCGTGGTCTTCGGTGGCGCCGTGTTCGCGCTGGTGGTCGGGCGCCGCGACGGGCTGCCGATGGACCTCTGGCTGCTCCACGCGGTCCGCCACTCCCACAGCCCGAAAGCGCTGTCGTCCTGCGGCGACCACGCCGCGAGCGTGCCCGAATGGGTGCAGTCGCCGAAGGGACGCCTCCCGCTGCCAGCACCGCTGAGACTGCCCGCCGACGCGATCGACGACGACGGTGAGATCGCCGTCGGCGGTGACCGTGCGGCGATCGTCGCGGCCACCACCATCAACCTGACGCTGCGCACCGCCACCGAGCAGGCCGCCCTGATCGACGGATTCGGCCGCTGGCTCAACTCGCTGTCCACGCCGACCCAGGTCGTGGTCTCCGCACAACCGGTCGACCTCGCCTCCCACGCCCGCACGGTCGCCGACGCCGCCCGAACACAGCCGCACCCCGCGCTGGAAGCCGCCTGCGCCGACCACGCCGCGTTCCTGGCCGACCTGGCCGAACACCGGGATCCGCTGCGCCGCCAGGTCCTCGTGATCACCCGCGCCGCCCCGGGCGAGCAGGGCAGCCACACCGCGCGACGCCAGGCCGACGACACCGTCCGGGCCTTGTCCGGCCTCGGCGTGACCGCCCGCACCCTCGACGGCCCGGCCGCCACCGCCGCGCTCGTCGCGGCCGCCGACCCCTACCGGACGCCACGCCCTGGGGGCCTGGCCGCCCCGGACACCGTCATCACCCTCACCGCCACCAGCTGAAGGAGACCGCTGTGCTCGGCAAGCGACGCTCCCGCGTCCACCCGAAGGGCACCACAACCGCAGACCGCGCCTCGACAGGGCTGGCCAGCGCGATCGCCCCGGCCTCGGTCGAGGTGACCCCGCGCTGGCTGCGCGTCGGTGACGACTACACCGCCACCCTCATGGTCACCGGCTACCCGGCCGAGGTCGGACCCGCGTGGCTCGAGCCGCTGCTGTCCTACCCCGGCCGGGTCGACGTCACCCTGCACATCGACCCGCTGCCCGCGCCCATCGCCGCAGCCCGGCTACGCAAGCAACGCGCCCGCCTGGAGTCGTCGCGGCGGGCCGACGCCGACCGGGGCAAACTCACCGACCCGTACACCGAGGCCGCGGCGGCCGACGCCACCGACCTCGCCGACCGGCTCGCCCGCGGCGCCGCCAAGCTCTTCCGCGTCGGCCTGTACATCACCGTCCACGCCCGCTCCGAGGACGAACTACGGCAAGCCTGCGCCCGGGTGAAAGCCGCCGCCGCCTCGACCCTGCTGGAAGTGCAACCCGCGACATGGCGGCAACTCGCCGGCTGGACCACCACCCTGCCCCTGGCCACCGACGGACTGCGGATGCCACGGACCATGGACACCCAGGCCCTCGCCGCCGCCTTCCCCCTGGCCAGCCACGACCTGCCGGCCCCGCTGCCCGGAGAACCCGCGACGACCGGCGGGGTGCTCTACGGCACCAATCCGACTGGCAACGGCGTCATCTGGTGGGACCGCTTCGCCCAGGACAACTACAACTGCGTGGTCCTGGCAAGGTCAGGCGCCGGGAAGTCCTACTTCGTGAAACTGGAAACGCTGCGGCACCTCTACACCGGCGTCCACGTCTCGATCATCGACCCTGAAGACGAGTACCTGCGCCTCGCCGACGCCGTCGGCGGGACGACCGTGCGACTCGGCGCGACCGGCGTCCGGATCAACCCGCTCGACCTGCCCGCCGGCGACACCCGCCCAGACGTGCTCACCCGCCGGGGCCTGTTCCTGCACACCCTCGTCAGCGTCCTGATCGGCACGCTGCCGCCACCGGCCGAGCGGGCGGCGCTGGACCGCGCCATCCTCGCCGTCTACCGACAGGCCGGGATCACCGCCGACCCGCGCACCCACCGCCGACCCGCGCCCCTGCTACGAGACCTGGCCACAACCCTGACCAGTGACGCCGACCCGGCCGCCGCACAGCTCGCCGCCCGACTCTCGCCGTGGATCGACGGCTCGTTCAAAGACCTGTTCGACGGGCCCACCACCACCCGCCCGGACGGTCACCTGGTGGTGTGGTCGCTGCGGCAACTGCCCGACGAACTGCGCACCGTCGGCACCCTGCTCGCCCTCGACGCCATCTGGCGGCAGGTCGACGCCCCACCGGCCGACGGACCCCCGCCGCGACGCATCGTCGTAGTCGACGAGGCCTGGCTGCTCATGCGCGACGGCGAGGGCGCCCGATTCCTGTTCCGCCTGTCCAAAGCAGGCCGCAAGCGACACACCGGACTGACCGTGGTCACCCAGGACGCCGCCGACGTGCTCGGCACCGACCTCGGCCAAGCCGTAGTCGCCAACGCCGCCACCCAGATCCTGCTCCGCCAGGCACCCCAGGCCATCGACACCGTCGGAGACGCCTTCGGCCTGACCGCCGGAGAACGACGGCTGCTCCTCGCCGCCCAACGGGGACAGGGCCTGCTGGTCAGCGGTACCAACCGCACCCCATTCGAAGCCATCTCCAGCGAGGCGGAGCACGGCCTGGCGACCACTGATCCGAAGTTAGTCGCAACTTCACCGACTCTAGGCAGACGAGCACGCGCCGGTCGACCGGCGACTGTGACGCTCCACCGCGAGCACTTGGCGGCAGAACAGTGCATTTGAGCGGTTTGGCAACTGCCCTCAGTTCGGGTTGCGCGCAGCAGCGAGGGTGAGAATCCGTAAACCAGTGACGTTTAGTCCGCTGCATACAACATCGAACGATCGGTCAGTCAAGATATCCGCGACCGGCGCTCGACGTGGACCAGCAGTCAGCGTTGAATACCATCGCTCCCCGTGGGCGAGGCTACTAGACGTGTTCCACAGCAACTGGACGTCCGACATGGCGCTGTTTGTCCCGTAATAACTGTCGACCGCAGATCCGAGGTCCGCAATCATGGATTCATCCCTCGGCGGACGTCTATGCACTTCGGGGGTAAGGTCGCGCACCGCAGACAAGACGACATCTCGCGATCGTTCGAATGCTCTACCAACGGCTCCGAACACATCGGGTGCACCCTGCTCCACTGCCTTACCCATAGCGCTAGCGCCCTGACGACGGTCTTCAGCTACCAATCGTGTTGCTCGACTCACCCGGTCTGCGGTATCCGCTGCCTGAACGAGCCACGCACCCTTGGCCGTTGACACCAAGGCCGGACGCAGCAGCAGGATATGCGTCCCCTGCCTGGCAAGGTCGGGGGTCTGCGCGATCCGCGCGGCAGCTTGCAGTCGGTGCATCGCGTCGAGGAGAAGGACCCGGGCAACTGTGTAGGTGGAGATCGACGCATGTGTCGCGTCGGAGGCAAAGTTGCTGCCGACGCCGGGCTCCCTAGGCCAAAGCTTGGCTATGGTCGGTAGAGCCTGAACCCGATCGAACACGTCAGCCATGGCACCGAGCGTATGCCAGTGCCAGCATGAGCCTCGCAGCGGCCAATGCTGATGAACGACAATACCAGGCCGGCATCGATCGTCAACGCTCCCGGCCAAACCCTATCGACACGGCGGGGGGGGGGGGGGGGGGGGCGGGGGGGGGGGGGGGGCCCCCCCCCCCCCCCCCCGCGCGGCCGCGGAAGGCGAGTATAAAA